>NZ_JBFODH010000023.1:327145-458448 GCF_040908225.1 Aeromonas sp. R5-3
GGGCGTGCCGGTTGGCACGCCCCGAGGGGATCAGCGGCTGGCCAGCGGGTAGGTGAAGAGGGCCAGGTGGGCGAAGTTGAACAGGAAGTGGATCGCGATGGCGACGCTGAGGCGCCCGCTCAGCAGGAAGGCCAGACCATAGCAGGCCCCCGCCAGCGCGGCGAACAGCACCAGCAGCGGGCCACCGGCCAGGTGGGCGGCGCCGAACAGCAGGCTGGCTACCAGCACCCCAAGCCAGCGCCGGCTGTGTGCGGCGATCCCCTGCTGCAGGAAGCCGCGAAACAGCGCCTCTTCCGCCACGCAGGTAAACAGCAGGTTGTTGATGGCAAACAGCCACCACCAGCCGGGCAGGCCCACTTCGGGCTTGAGGGCTCCCAGCTGCCAGGCGGCGATCAGCAGGGCCGCCAGCGGCACCAGCAGCAGCGCCAGCCTGCGCCACTGAATGGCGCCGCCCGGGCCCAGCAAGGCGGGCCAGGCCAGCAGCAGGCCGAAGAAGACCAGCGGCTTGTCGAGGTTGAGGTACATGTTGAAGGGCACGCTGGCGGGGCCGGCCTGCACCTGATCCAGCACCTTCAGGTTGGTGAAGCCGGGGATGAGGTGCAGCATCAGCGCCACCGCCCACAGCAGTACGGCGCCCAGGGCGACGGCGCGCCAGGGCTGGGGAAGGGAGGGGGTACGCCAGGCCAGCAGCAGACCCGCTGCGCTGGCCAGCAGGGCGACAGGGCTCAGGTGGCCGAGGCCGAGAGCCGCCAGCAGGGCGACCGCCAGCATGATGAAGCCGGGCAGACGCTGCCGGGCCAGACAGAGCAAGACGGCCAGCGCCAGTGCTCCCCAGATGAGTGAATCAGGTAGAGGTAACATTGAGTCTCCATGGCCGATGAAAGTGCCGCACCTTAACAATGGGACATCCCATGAGACAAGGCTCAATAAGCTGGTCGGATCCCCGCGCGGCAGGAGGGAGCAGGCGAGCGACCATAAAAAAACCGGAGCTGGGCTCCGGTTTTGGCAAGGATGCGACGCTATCAGCGGCCGGATTCGGCGATCACCCGGGCGATGATGTCGGCCCGCAGGTTGGCGTCCAGCTCGCCCAGGGCGATCAGGCCGGCCTTGAAGATCACGTTCTTCGGCAGGCTGACGTCGTCCAGGGTGGTGATGGCCTCCACGTGCAGGCCGTTCAGGCGGCTGGCATCGCGCGGGCTCAGGTTGACCTGGGTGTTCAGCACCTGCTTGCCCTTCTTCTTGGGCTGGGCGGGTTTCTTCGGCTGCTCTTCCAGCTCGTCTTCCGGCAGTTCGTCATCAAAATCGTAAATAGACATAGTCAATCCTGTTGGTTGGGCGAGGGGTCTTGAGCCCGACGCGGGTGTTCCGATGGGGTCAATCAGCCCATATCCTCGTTGCGGATAAAGGCGCGCCAGGAGACGAGCACCTGAGCAAAATCTTCCAGCCCGCACATGGCCAGCTGTTCATCATCGTAGTAGGCGAGATCGTCGAGATCTTCATCCTGCTCGATATTGAGGACGTTGGCCTTCACCTCGGCCTCCTCGTGGGTCAGCAGCAGGGAGTAGTCGCCGCCAAGCAGCCGGTATTCGGTGCGGGCCCGGCTGGAGAGCTGATCGATGATGGCGAACAGCTCGTCGAGTTTCTCCTCGTCCTTGCCCACTTCATCGATCAGCCACTGACCGATGGCCTCGTGGCCCATGGAGAACCGGGCGCGATAACCGCCGAACGGATCGCGGCGAAATTCATAATCCATAGTTCAGTCCATAGCGGAAGGGTGAGTCGTCATGGGCAGGGGAAAATCCTGCTCCATGGCGGGGCGCATATAGCGTAAAGTGGCCTATTCTAGCGAGCCCCCCCTCGCTTGTCTTGAAGATGTGGCATCTTTGCCCCGGTGCAGGCGCTTTGTGGCCGGTTCGGCCCTCGCTTTGGAGATGTGATGCAGCTAAACGATACCCTCGCACGCCAGATAGTCTGTCTGGCGATACAGATCCTCTCTTCTTCGCTCAACGTGATGGATGAACGACTGAGGCCCGTCGTAGCTCCTCGTGCTCTTGTCTCGGTAACTGGTGGCGCATATGCAGCTCAATGACACCCTCGCACGGCAGATTGTCAGCCGGGCCATGAAGATCCTCTCTTTCTCGGTCAACGTGATGGACGAGCACGGCCTTATCATCGCATCCGGCAACCCGGAGCGGCTCCATCAGCGCCACGAGGGGGCCGTGCTGGCATTGACCGAGAACCGGGTGGTGGAGATCAGCGAAGCGACCGCCCGCGAGCTCAAGGGGGTGCGCCCCGGCATCAACCTGCCCATCGCCTATCAGGGGGAGCTGCTCGGGGTCATTGGCATCTCGGGCGATCCGGACGAAGTGCGTGCTTACGCCGAGCTGGTGCGGATGACCGCCGAGCTGATCCTGGAGCAGGCGGCGCTCACCGAGCAACTGCAGTGGGACAAGCGTCACAAGGAGGAGCTGGTGCTGCAGCTCATCCGTGGTGAAGGGCGCGAGGATCAGTTGCAGCAGGCGGCCCGCTTTCTCGGGCTGGATCTGGCCCAGCCGCGGGTGGTGGCGGTGCTGGCGCTGGAGGAGGCCGACCCGGCCCGGCTGCGGGAGCTGGTGCACCTGCTGGAAAACCCGGAGCGGGACAATCTGGTGGCCATCAACGGCCTGGACGAGATAGTGGTGCTCAAGCCCGCCCAGCTCAGTGACGGCATCTGGCAGTCAGAGCAGGAGCGCAGTCGCATCAAGCAGTTGCTGGCCCGTATCCCCCACTTTCGGGTGCGCATCGGGGTGGGTGATTACTTCGCCGGCACCGGCGGGCTGGCACGCTCCTACCAGACGGCGCGGGACACCTTGCGTCGCGGCATGCGGCAGGCGCCGCGCAAGCAGGTCTATTTCTTCGAGGATTACCGGTTGCCGGTGCTGCTCGGCAGTCTGGCGGACTCCTGGCAGGCGGATCAGCTGCGGGCCCCGCTGCACAAGCTGGCACAGGAGGATACAAAGGGAACACTGCAGAAGACGCTGCGCCAATATTTCTTGCAGGATTGTGATCTGCATCCCTGTGCCGAAGCCCTGTTCATCCACCCCAATACCCTGCGCTATCGGCTGACCCGGATCGAGCAGATAACCGGGTTGAATTTCAACAAGTTAGATGACAAGTTCCTGCTCTATCTCGGGCTCAATCTCGATAGCTGATTTGTTCATTCATACATAAAATTACGTTTTAAAAAGCTGATATTTGGTTTTTTGACCAAAGCATTCCGATCCCGGATCACCATAATGGCCACCATTCACTCACTAGAAAGGTGCCCGTCATGACCCCGGTTACAGCCCTTGGCGCCCTCGCGGCGCTCTCCATCGCCATCTTCCTGATCCTGAAGAAGGTGCCACCCGCTTACGGCATGATCGTCGGCGCCCTGGCCGGCGGCCTGATCGGCGGCGCCGATCTGACCCAGACCGTCGCCCTGATGATCGGCGGCGCCCAGGGGATCACCACGGCGGTGATGCGGATCCTGGCGGCGGGCGTTCTGGCCGGCGTGCTGATCGAATCGGGCGCCGCCACCACCATCGCCGAGACCATCGTCAAAAAGCTGGGTGAAACCCGCGCCCTGCTGGCGCTGGCGCTGGCCACCCTGATCCTGACCGCGGTCGGCGTGTTCGTGGACGTGGCCGTCATCACGGTCGCCCCCATTGCGCTGGCCATCGCCCGCCGTGCCGATCTCTCCAAGGCGGCCATCCTGCTGGCGATGATCGGCGGCGGCAAGGCGGGCAACGTCATGTCGCCCAACCCCAACGCCATCGCGGCGGCGGACGCCTTCCATCTGCCCCTCACCTCGGTGATGGCGGCCGGCATCATCCCGGGCCTGTTCGGGCTGGTGATGGCCTACTGGCTCGCCAAGCGTTTGAACAACAAGGGCAGCAAGGTCGCCGCCGACGAGGTGGTGAGCTTCGATGGCAGCAAGCTGCCGGGCTTTGCCGCCGCCATCAGTGCGCCGCTGGTGGCCATCCTGCTGCTGGCCCTGCGTCCCATCGCCGGCATAGTGGTGGATCCGCTTATAGCACTGCCTCTCGGTGGCCTGGTCGGTGCCCTGATGATGGGCAAGTTCGGCAAGGTGAACCAGTTTGCCGTCTCGGGTCTGGCCCGCATGGCGCCGGTGGCCATCATGCTGCTGGGTACCGGTACCCTGGCGGGCATCATCGCCAACTCCGGTCTCAAGGATGTGCTGATCAGCGGCCTGACCGCCTCCGGCCTGCCCTCCTACCTGCTGGCCCCCATTTCCGGTGCCCTGATGTCGCTGGCGACCGCCTCGACCACCGCCGGTACCGTGGTAGCCTCCAACGTGTTCAGCGCCACCCTGCTCGAGCTTGGCATCAGCAGCCTGGCGGGGGCCGCCATGATCCACGCCGGTGCCACCGTGTTCGACCACATGCCCCACGGCTCCTTCTTCCATGCCACCGGCGGCAGCGTCCACATGGGCGTGGGTGAGCGGCTCAAGCTCATCCCCTACGAAACCGCGGTCGGTCTGACCATCGCCGTTGTCTCCACCCTGATGTTTGGCGTGTTTGGCCTCGCCTAAGGAATTGATATGAAAATTGTTATCGCCCCCGATTCATTCAAGGAGAGCCTCAGCGCCATGGCGGTGGCCGATGCCATCGAGGCCGGTTTCAAGCAGGTGCTGCCGGATGCCACCTACGTCAAATTGCCGATGGCAGATGGCGGCGAGGGGACTGTGCAGTCCCTGGTGGATGCCACCGGCGGCCGCATTCTGCCCTTCCATGTGACCGCTCCCCTTGGCAACAAGGTAGAGGGCTTCGTCGGTCTGCTGGGGGATGGCGAGCGCGCCGTCATCGAGATGGCGGCGGCCTCCGGCCTGCATCTGGTGGCGCCTGAGCTGCGCAATCCGCTGCACACCTCGAGCAGTGGCACCGGCGAGCTGATCCTGGCGGCCCTCGACATG
The DNA here is from genome assembly GCF_040908225.1 of Aeromonas sp. R5-3. NCBI lineage: Bacteria > Pseudomonadati > Pseudomonadota > Gammaproteobacteria > Aeromonadales > Aeromonadaceae > Aeromonas > Aeromonas sp. R5-3. The sequence continues at coordinate 332,100 of NZ_JBFODH010000023.1, forward strand.
GGGGTGAAGCATCTGATCCTCGGCATCGGCGGCAGCGCCACCAATGACGGGGGTGCCGGCATGATCCAGGCGCTCGGCGGCAAGCTGCTCAAACGCGACGGCACTCCCATCGCGCCGGGCGGCGCCGGTCTGGCCGAACTGGCCACCATCGATCTGAGCGGGCTCGATTCACGCCTCGCCAAGATCACCATCGAGGTGGCCTGCGACGTGGACAACCCGCTGTGCGGGCCGAAAGGGGCCTCCGCCGTGTTTGGTCCGCAGAAGGGGGCGACCCCCGCGATGGTGGCGCAGCTGGACGCCAACCTGGCTCACTACGCCGACTGCATCGAGCAGGCCCTCGGCAAGCAGGTGAAGGAGATCCCGGGGGCGGGCGCCGCCGGCGGCATGGGGGCGGCCCTGGTGGGCCTGCTCGGCGCCGAGCTCAAGCCCGGCATCCAGATCGTCATCGAGGCGTTGAAACTGGCCGAGGCGGTAGCCGACGCGGATCTGGTCATCACCGGTGAGGGACGCATCGACAGCCAGACCATTCACGGCAAGACGCCAATCGGTGTCGCACGCTGTGCCAAGCGGTTCGGCAAGCCGGTGATCGGTATCGCGGGTTGTCTGACCGACGACTGCGGCGTGGTGCACGAGCACGGGCTGGATGCGGTGTTTGCCGTGGTCAACCGCGCCATGTCCCTGCCGGAGGCGCTGGCCACCGCCACCACCAACCTGCAGCTCACGGCCCGCAACGTGGCGGCGCTCTACCTGCTGCGACCCTGACCCTCTTCTGGCCGGTGCCTGGCGCCGGCCAACCCCGCCCCGTGTCGCGGTGACGACCCGCTTAACTGCGGGTCAGCCCGAAACACCTTGCCGATCAGATGATCGGCTTTTTTCATTATCCTGCTGTATCCCCAGTGCTTTTCTGCGGTTTCTGTATTCTGGCCGCCGACTTTGCGGCATAGTGATCCCCCATAGTACAAGGAGCGACCCATGATCTTGCTGACCCTGGGGGTACTGCTGTTTACCCTGACTCACCTCTACCCCTGCTTCGCGCCCGACCACAGGATCCGGCTGCGCGAGCGGTTGGGGGAGCATCGCTACAAGGGACTCTTCTCGCTGGTGCTGTTTATCGGCATCGCCTGCATCATCGCCGGCTGGCGCACCTCCAGCCCCTTGCCGCTCTATTTTCTGCCCGCCTGGGGACCGACCCTGATGATGGCGGTGATGCCCATCGCCCTGATCCTGTTCTGCTCCGGTCAGGGCCCCAACCACCTGCGGCGCTGGCTGGTGCATCCCCAGCTGCTCGGCGCCCTGCTCTGGGCCGGTGCCCATCTGGCGGTCAACAGCGAGGCCCGCTCCCTGGTGCTGTTTGGCGGCATCGGCCTGTGGGCGCTGGTGAGCATCGTCTGGATTTCGGTGCGGGACTGGCAGCGTCATCCCCGTCCGGCGGCCAACTGGTATGGCACCGGGCTCAGCGTGGGGGCCGGGCTGGCGCTCACCGCCCTGCTGATCTTCTGGGGACATGGCATGCTCACCGGCATCCCGCTCTATTGAGCCGGTGAACCGGCCGGCGTGTTCGCGCGTATGTCACTCATCTGCCTGACAGGAGTCACTCGATGAAAAGGATTGTCTTGTTGCTGACGCTGGCATCCGGCATGGCCGGCGCCGCCTGCCCCGACTACTTCAACGTGGAGATGCGGGAGCTCAACAGCACCCAGCGCCACAACCTCTGCCAGCTGACCGAGGGCAAGGTGGTGCTGGTGGTCAACACTGCCTCTTATTGTGGCTACAGCGGCCAGTTTCGGGATCTGGAGCGGCTCTATCAGGGCTACAAGGAGCAGGGGCTGGTGGTGCTGGGCTTCCCCTCCAACGACTTCAGACAGGAGGCGGGCAACGAGAACAAGACCGCCGAGGTGTGCCGGCGCGACTATGGGGTCACCTTCCCCATGTTCAACCGGGTGGCGGTGCGGGGCTCGGATGCGGTACCCCTGTTCAAGGGGCTGGCGGCGGCAGCCGATGGCGATGCCCCCAACTGGAACTTCCACAAATACCTGGTGGGGCGCGACGGCAAACTAATCGGCAGCTACGGTGCCAACCAGAATCCGGCGGACGATCCCCTGCAACAAGAGGTCAAACGGGCGCTCGGCCTTTAGCGCTACCCCGCGGCGGGCCGCTCTGGAATAATGGGGGCCCGCTCTTCTCTCTGGTAATCCCGTGCTGCAACGTCTGCCCCAAATGGTGATCTTCGATGCCCTGGTCCGTGAACAGGGGATCTCTGCCGCCGCCCGGCGGCTCGGCGTCTCCAAATCCCACATCAGCAAGCAACTGGCCCAGCTGGAGGCAGAACTCGGTGCCCAGCTGGTGCAGCGCACCACCCGCCGCTTCTCCCTCACCGAGCTCGGTCAGGAGTATGCCCGCCACTGCCGCGCCCTGGTGGCGGTGGCGCTGGAGGCGGACTCCATGGTGGCGGAGCGGCGCGGCAAGGTGAGCGGCGTGCTCCATCTGGGGGTCGGTCAATCCTTCGGCCGGCTGCACGTGATCCCGCGGCTCAAGGCGTTTCAGGATCGCTACCCCGAGCTGGAGCTGGAAGTCTCATTGTTCGATCACCGCACCAATCTGGTGGATGAGGGGCTGGATCTCTGGATCACCACCTACGAGGACAAACCCGAGGCCCTGGTGGGGCAGCGGCTGGCGGACATCGGCTTCGTGCTGGTGGCCTCGCCGGACTATCTCTTGAGCCACGGCACCCCGCTCCATCCCAAGGATCTGGCCCAGCACAACTGCATCACCTACCAGAGCCGGGAGCGGCGCTACCACGAGTGGTCGTTTCGCCAGGGCAAGGAGCGCCAGACAGTGCAGGTGGCCGGCAACTACCGGGTGGATCTGGCGGAGGCGGTGCGCGACGCCGCCCTGGCCGGGCTCGGCATCGCCTACGTAGCCAACTACCTGCTGGACAAGGAGCTGCAGTCCGGCCAACTGATCCCGCTGTTGCCTCAGTGGCGACCAAACCAGAAGATGGCGGTACACGCCGTCTATGCCAGGCGCGAGCACCTGGATCCCAAGATCCGGCTGTTCATCGATTTCCTCAAGGAGGGTTTCGGCCCCCATCCCTACTGGGAACAGCGGCTGGCCCCCTGGCTCGGCGGCAAATTGTCCGGTACAGAGGAATAATCGTTTCCATATAAGAACACTGGCTTTCGCTTGATACCAAAATCGAGCCAAATCAGCCAGTTGCCGCAACCGGTATCGTGAAAACGTTTTTGCTAACAGGGCTGTAACCAACTGGACTTGCAGTGGCGAGGCTGGGAGAGCAGAATCCGCGCCCATCTTTTGCCCCACCTGATGGAGTCCCTATGATTGCCCTGCTCGGCATCTTGAGTATCCTGGCCCTGGCCACGCTCTGCTCTGATAATCGTCGTCGTATCCCGTTGCGAACAGTGGGTCTCGCCCTCTGCCTGCAGATCCTCTTCGCCGGCCTGGTGCTCTGGCTGCCCGCCGGTCAGCACGTGCTGAACGGGGTGAGCGAGAGCGTGAGCAGCGTGATCGGTTACGGTCAGGAGGGGATCGCCTTCCTGTTCGGCGATCTGGCCAAGTTCAAGCTGGGCTTCATTTTTGCTTTCAACGTGTTGCCGGTCATCATCTTCTTCTCCGCGGTGATCGCCATCCTCTACCACATCGGCCTGATGCCGAAAGTGATCGCCCTGCTTGGCGGCGGCCTGCAGAAGCTGCTGGGCACCGGCCGCGCCGAGAGTCTCTCCGCCACCGCCAACATCTTCGTCGGCATGGTGGAGGCGCCGCTGGTGGTCAAACCCTATCTCTCCAAGATGTCCGATTCCCAGTTCTTCGCGGTGATGAGCTGCGGCCTAGCCTCCGTGGCTGGCGGTACCCTGGTGGGTTACGCCAGCATCGGGGTCGAGCTGAAATACCTGATCGCGGCGGCCTTCATGTCGGCGCCGGCCGGTCTGGCCATGGCCAAGATCCTGGTGCCGCCTGCTGCCGAAGAAGAGGACCATCATCAGGACGTGGTGATCCCGCGTGCCACCAACGTGATTGAAGCGGCCGCCGATGGTGCCATGTCCGGTCTCAACATCGCGGTTGCCGTGGGGGCCACCCTGCTGGCCTTCGTCGGCGTGATCGCCATGCTCAACGGCCTGCTGGGCTGGGCCGGCGACCTGGTGGGGCTGGAGCTGAGCTTCCAGATCATCCTGGGCTGGCTGTTCGCTCCCGTCTCCTGGCTGATCGGCATCCCCTGGGAGCAGGCTCAGGCCGCCGGCGCCCTGATCGGCACCAAGATAGTGGTGAACGAGTTCGTTGCCTTCATCGCCCTGGTGCAGGACCAGACCCTGAGCGAGTCGAGCAAGGCCATCGTCACCTTCGCCCTGTGCGGTTTCGCCAATATATCCTCCATGGCGATCCTGATTGGCGGCCTGGGTGCCATGGTGCCTGAGCGCAAATCCTTCATCGCCCGTTACGGCATGCGCGCCATCCTGGCGGGGGTGCTGGCGAACCTGATGAGCGCCTCGCTGGCCGGCCTGTTCCTCGCCCTTTGATTGACCCCAGAAGTTAGCACCTTCCGGTCAGAGCCCGCTTCGGCGGGCTTTTTTGCGCCCGCCTGCCGGCAAAAAAAAGCGCCTCAGGGAGGCGCGGGGGAAAAAGACAGATTGGAAGCGTCACATGGGTGCCACTTGAATGAGGGATGAGCCATGCCATCCAAGTGTGAAGCCATGATGCCTGAGGCTGTCTGAAGCCCTTCTGAGGCGATTCTTCATACTATGTTCATTTTGCTAAACGCAGTGGAGGCTGGCTGGTCAGTGGCTCAGGGAGGCAGTGCGACGTCGTCTGCGGTCTGCTGTTCCAGTGCCGGCAACCAGATTGCTAACGGGATGCCGGCCGCGGCTCAGGGGGTCAGCACAAAGTGATCGGCACTCTGCTGTTCCAGTGCCAGCAGCCAGCGTTTGATGGGGATGCCGCCGGCATAACCGGTCAGCTCGCCGCTGCGGCCGATCACCCGGTGGCAGGGCACTATGATGCTGAGCGGGTTGCGGCCGTTGGCGGCACCGACCGCCCGTACCGCCTTGGGATTGCCGATGGCCTGGGCTATCTCGAGGTAGCTGACGGTCTCACCGTAGGGAATGTCGCCCAGGGCGCGCCATACCGATTGCTGAAAAGGGGTGCCCCGGGCGGCGAGCGGCAGATCGAAGCGGCGCAGGCGACCGGCGAAGTAGGCAGCGAACTGCTCGACGAAAGGGGCGAGCGCCAGGTCGTCCCACTGCCACTGGTCGGTCGGGGTCACCGGTTGCTCGCCTCGCACGAACTCCACGTAGCGCAGCCCGTCCCGGTCGATGGCGATGAGCAGGGGGCCATGGGCGCTGTCGCAAAAACTGTATTGCATGTTGTCATCCTCGGGTGTCGGGCCTAGTCCACGACCGGCTTGCCGCGGGTCGATTTGATCTCCCCCTTGCGCTTCTTGGCATCGACCCGCTTGCGCTGGGAGCTGCGGGTCGGCTTGGTGGTGTGGCGCGCCTTGGGGCGCCATGCTGCTTTTTTCAGCAGCTCCACCAGGCGGTTCATCGCCTCCTTGCGGTTCATGTCCTGACTGCGATGGGTCTCGACCCGGATCAGGATGAAGCCGTCGTGAACCCGGCTGTCGCTCAGCTTGTCTAGCCCCTCCTTGTAGAGCGGGGTGAGGCTGGGGGAGCTGCGGTAATCGAAGCGCAACCAGACGGCGGAGTCGGTCTTGTTGACGTGCTGGCCGCCGTTGCCCTGTGCCCGCATGGTCTGGAATTGCAGCTCATGCCAGGGCAGGGTGACGCTGTTGGAGATGACTAACATACTGCTGTGCTCTTGTTTGGTGCAGCGGCGCTGGCTGGTTCAGCTTGGTGCCTCATAATGGGGCGAGCTGCGCTCCCTTGGTGATGTCGGGAGAGTCCTGCTCCAGACGTAAATGCTATCTTTTTGAAATTAAACAATAAAAAGACTTGGCACAAGAATTGATTCCCCATTCATGACATACCATGGATTGGGAGCAACCAGATGAAGCTGATTACTGCGATTATCAAACCCTTCAAGTTGGATGACGTGCGCGAGGCCGTCGCCATCCTGGGGGTCGAGGGTCTGACCGTGTCCGAGGTCAAAGGGTTTGGCCGCCAGAAGGGGCACACCGAATTATACCGGGGAGCCGAGTATCAGGTCGACTTCCTGCCCAAGGTCAAGCTGGAGATCGCCACCGCCGATGACAACGTCGAAGGGGTGATCGAGGCGATCTGCAAGGCCGCTTACACCGGCAAGATAGGTGACGGCAAGATCTTCGTCTACGACCTGCTGCAGGCTGTGCGCATTCGGACCGGCGAGAACGACGACGAGGCGCTCTGACAGGGCTGGTGATCGATGGGGTGTCGCTGATTGACTCCATGGTGGGGCTGGATAGGATTCTATTCGGCCCCTTTGTTTGAACGGCGTTTAAATATGTGATCCCGCAACGTCAGGATTTCTTGATCCCGCTGTCGAGCTCAATGCAAAATGCAAACAGCAATGGTTCTCACTCGATATAGCAACTCAAGGAATGGATGATGAAAATGAAGATGTTGGCACTGGCTTTCTCTGCGTTGGCGGCTCAGTCGGCGTTTGCCGCAGGGGAAGTGAATGTCTACTCCAACCGCCAGGATGAGCTGATCAAGCCCATCATCCAGCAGTTCGAGAAAGAGTCTGGCATCAAGGTCAACGTGGTGTTCGCCAAAGAGGGTCTGAACGAGCGTCTGGAGCGGGAAGGCAAGCTCTCCCCGGCGGATCTGATGCTGACCGTCGACATCAGCCGGTTGACCGATCTGGTGGACAAGGGGCTGGTGCAGCCGGTGGACAGCAAGATCCTGCAGGAGAACATCCCCGCCATCTATCGCGATCCGGACAACCGCTGGTTCGCCCTGACCACCCGGGTGCGCGCCATCTATTCCAGCAAGGATCGCCTCGGCAAGCTGGACACAATCAGCTACGAAGATCTGGCCAAGCCTGAATTCAAAGGAAAAATCTGCACCCGCAGCGGCAAGCATGAGTACAATGTGGCGCTGGTCTCCTCCATGATCGCTCATCACGGCATGGCGGATGCAAAAACCTGGCTGGAAGGGGTCAAGGCCAACCTGGCGCGCAAGCCGCAGGGCAACGACCGGGATCAGGTCAAGGCGATCAAGGATGGTATCTGTGACGTGTCGCTCGGCAACAGCTACTACCTGGGTGCCATGCTGAAGGATCCTGCGCAGAAATCCTGGGCCGATGCCGTCTACATTAACTTCCCGAACCAGGGGGATCGCGGTGCCCACGTCAACGTGAGCGGCGTGGCCATGACCAAATATGCCAAGAACAAGGCCGAGGCCCAGAAGCTGATGGAGTTTCTGGCCGGCGACACCGCCCAGCACATGTATGCGGACGTGAATGCCGAGTATCCGGTCAAGGCCGGGGTCGAGCCTTCCGCCATGGTCAAGTCCTGGGGCAGCTTCAAGTCTGACGCCCTGCCGGTCAGCGATTACGCCAAGCACCGCAAGGACGCCTTGCAGCTGCTGGATGAAGTGAAATTCGACTTGTAATCAGATGGGGCCAACGGCCCCATCAACCTCTGTGGTCTCATGAAAAATTTTGGATGGATTACCGGCAGCTGGGCCAGCGCCCTGCTGCTGGCCTTGCCGGTGCTTGCCCTGGTCTTCTCCGCCTTCTCGGCCGACGGAGATCTGTTTAGCCACCTCGCCGATACCGTACTGTTCGACTATCTGACCAATACCCTGGGGCTGGTGGTTGGTGTTGTGCTGCTCAGCCTGCTGTTCGGCGTGCCGACCGCCTGGCTGGTGGCCATGTGTCAGGTGCCGGGGCGGCGGGCCCTGCAGTGGGCGCTGATGCTGCCCATGGCCATGCCCTCCTACATAGTGGCTTACGTCTACACGGATCTGCTCGACTACTCGGGTCCGCTGCAGGCGGGGCTGCGCCAGCTGTTTGGCTGGAGCAGTCCGGCCGATTACTGGTTTCCGGCCATCCGCTCCCTTGGCGGCGCCGCCTGGGTGCTGGCGCTGGTACTGTTTCCCTACGTCTATCTGCTGACCCGCGCCTCCTTTCTGGAGCAGTCGGTCAGCCTCATTCACTCCAGCCGTCTGCTGGGTTGCAGCCCCTGGCAGAGTTTTCGCCGCCTCAGCCTGCCGCTGGCGCGCCCGGCCATCATGGTGGCGGTATCACTGGTAGCGATGGAGACATTGGCCGACTTTGCCACTGTCCACTTCTTTGCCATCAACACCCTGACCACGGCGGTCTACGATACCTGGCTTGGCTACGGCAGTCTGGCCACCGCCGCCAAGCTCTCCTGCCTGATGTTGCTGGCGGTAGTGCTGCTGATCGCGCTGGAGCGCCGCTCCCGCAGTCGGCAGCAGGTGTTCCAGAAGTCCATGGGCCACGAACAGCCGCTGCGCTACCCGCTCAAGGGCGCGCGGCGCTGGCTGGCCGGGCTCTGGTGCTGGGGGCTGGTGCTGGCCGGCTTCGGCCTGCCGTTCATCATCCTGCTGGATTACGGCGTGCGCTACTTCGAATTGTCGTGGACGCCGGAGTTTGTCCGCTTCGCTGGCAACAGTCTGCTCATCTCGGCGCTGACCGCCCTGCTGGCCATGGGCATCGCCCTGTTGCTCGGCTTCTGCCGTCGCCTCGATGGCGGGCCCAAGAGCCTGTTGCCCCTGCGCATCGCTGCCATGGGTTACGCCATGCCGGGTACCGTGCTCGCCATCGGGGTGCTGGTGCCGCTCACCGCCCTCGACTTTGCCATCAACGATCTGGCCGAGTGGCTGGGGCGTCAGGGGCCTGGGTTGCTGCTGACCGGCACCCTCACCGCCATCGTGTTCGGCTATCTGGTGCGCTTCGTGGCCATCGCCATCGGCTCGGTGGAGAGCAGCATGGGCAAGATCTCCCCCAGCCTCGACATGGCGGCCCGCTCCCTGGGGCAGGGGGATGGCGCCATGCTGCGGCGGGTGCACCTGCCACTGGTGCGGCGCGGCCTGTTTGCCGGTGCCATGCTGGTGTTCATCGAATCCATGAAGGAGCTGCCCGCGGCCCTGCTGCTGCGGCCGTTCAACTTCGATACCCTGGCGACCCACGTCTACCAGTTCGTGTCGGACGAGATGCTGGAGCGCGGCGCGCTTGGCGCCATCGTCATTGTGCTGGTGGGGTTGTTGCCGCTCATCTGGGTCAACCGCAACCTGGATGGGGCGGGGCACTGAGTTCGCCACGTCGGCCAATGAAATTGCATGCGGTGTGCTGAGCCGAAAGGCAGCACACCGCCAGAAATGAGAGGAAGTCAGCCTTGTCCTGTTTGCAGGTTGAAAATGTCAGTTGCCGTTACAACGGCCGCAATGTGCTGGAACAGCTCTCCCTGATGGTGGCTGACAACGAGATCGTCTGCCTGCTGGGGGCGAGTGGCTGCGGCAAGACCACGCTGCTCAAGGCCATCGCCGGCCTGTTGCCGCTGGCGGAGGGCACGATTCGCCTCGGCGATACCCTGCTCGACGGGCCGGGTGCCAGCGTGCCGCCCGAGGAGCGCAACATCGGCATGATCTTTCAGGATTACGCCCTCTTCCCCCACCTGACGGTGGCGGACAACGTCGGTTTCGGTCTGACCCGGCTCGATCGCCGTGTCCGCCAGCAGCAGGTGGACGAGGCGCTGGCGCTGGTCAATCTGCAGGGGCTGGGGGATCGCTATCCGCACCAGCTCTCCGGCGGCCAGCAGCAGCGGGTGGCCATCGCCCGCGCCCTGGTGTGCAAGCCGCGGCTGATGCTGCTGGACGAGCCCTTCTCCAATATCGACACCCAGGTGCGGATGAAGCTGATCCTCGAGATCCGCGCCCTGCTCAAGCAGCAGGGGATCGGCGCCATCTTCGTCAGCCACAGCAAGGAGGAGGCCTTTGCTTTTGCCGATCGGCTGGCGCTGTTTCGCGCGGGTCACATCGAGCAGGTGGGCCAGCCTGAGCAGCTCTATCGTCGCCCCCAGAATCGCTTCGTGGCGGAGTTTCTCGGCGGGGTCAACTACCTGGCGGCCGAGGTGGTGGACAGCCACTGCGTGCGTACGGCGCTCGGGGTCATCTGCGGCAGCGAGCCTCACGGCCGGGAAGCGGGTGAGCTGCTGCAACTGATGCTCAGGCCCCAGCAGCTGCTGCTGGAGAGCGCCGCGGATGGCGAGCTCAAGGTGGTGGAGCAGCAGTTTTTAGGCCACCACTGCCGGGTGCTGTTCGAGAGTGGCGAGCTGCGGCTGGAGGCGAGCATCGGCGAGCCGCTGGAGGGCGCGCGGGCGCGGGTCAGGGTGACCCCTCACGCCCTGGTGTTGTTTGACCTTTTACCCTGAACGCGTGATATCGTTGTGAAATCAATGAACTGGAACCGCGCTGGTTTATAATCGCGCAACGCTAATCGCCCATATCGCCAATGTCTGTTCAGGGGAGAGATATATGAAAGCCCAAGCCGGGATCTGCGCAGAGCCCAATCTGCACGCCCTCTATCTGATGTTCAACCGCACCGGTGACGCCGCCGAGCTGGTGGCCCGTCTGGCCAGGCTGCCGGCCCTGTGGGAGGCGGTGGCCGCCGATTTCCCCGCTGCCGGCTTCAGCGGTTTGGTGGCCGTCGGCGCCGACGCTTGGGATGGCCTCTATCCTGCCGCCCGTCCTCCCCAGTTCCGCAGCTTTATGGCGCAATCCGCCAACGGTCAGGAGGCCCCCAATACCCCGTTCGATCTGTTCGTGCAGTTGCGCGCCGATCGGGTGGATGTGCTGCATCACGCCGGTCAGCGCGTGATGGCCCTGCTGGCCGGGCTGGTAGAACTGGCGGAAGAGGTGCGCGGTTTTCGCAACCTCGACTGCCGCGATCTGACCGGTTTCGTCGACGGCACCGAGAACCCGCAGGATGAGCACCGCGCCGAAGTGGCGCTGCTGGCCGATGGCGAGTTTGCCGGTGGCTCCTACATCCACGTGCAGCGCTGGGTCCACGCCATGAGCGACTGGGAGAAGCTGGCGCTGAAGGAGCAGGAAGACATCATAGGTCGCACCAAGGTCGACAACATCGAGTACGAGTCGGCCGACAAGCCGCTGACTGCCCACATCAAGCGGGTCAACCTCAAGACGCCGAAGGGGGAGTCCATGGAGATCCTGCGCCAGAGCATGCCCTGGGGCACCATGACCGAGCAGGGGCTCTACTTCATCTCCTGCTGTCGCACCCCGCAGCACTTCAACGCCATGCTGGCCAGCATGTACAAGGGGGAAGGCAGTCACTTCGATCACCTGCTGCGCTTCACCAGGGCGGTGACCGGCTCGGCCTTTTTCGCCCCTTCAGAAGATTTTCTGGTGGGGCAGGGCAAATAAGCTCGACCCGCAGATATCAAAAATCCCGGCCTTGGCCGGGATTTTGCGTTCTGGTGCAACCGCTACAGGGCGGTTGCCACCCTTACGGCGTCTGTTCGAACAGCTCGAGGGCGGAGAGGTAGAGCTCCTCGATGTCGGTGTCGCTGGTCGGGGTGATGAAGATGGTGTCGTCACCGGCGATGGTGCCGAGGATCCCTTCGGCCTTGCCGAGGGAGTCGAGCAGGCGGGCGATCAGCTGGGCCGCACCCGGGCTGGTATGGATCACCACCAGGGCACCGTTGTGGTCGACATCCAGCACCAGATTCTTGAGCGGGCTGGAGGTGGTGGGCACGCCCAGTTCCACCGGCAGGCAGTAGACCATCTCCATCTTGGCATTGCGGGTGCGAACGGCGCCGAAGCGGCTCAGCATGCGCGATACCTTGGACTGGTTGATGTTTTCGAAGCCCATCTCTTGCAGGGCAGTTACTATCTCTGCCTGGGAGCCAAATCGTTCTTCTTTCAGCAAGGCTTTAAAGGCCTTGGCCAGTTTTTCTTGCTTGTCGTTATGCTTCATCTTGGACTCACGAATGAGGAGGTTTGGCTGCCTGTCACGCTCAGGCGGCAGATATGAACAGCGTGCCCATTTTGCATTCATATGCCTATTTTTGCAAGGAAGCGGCGCTTGTTCTGCATATTGATTCAGATATAGCTTGCATCCACCCATGCCAGCGTTAGAATCAGGACGAAATTTTGAAAACTTATTCAATTGGGCTGTATGGGTATTGAATTAATCGGTATCGAAAAATCCTGGCACAAGGTGCCGGTACTGCAACAGGTCAGCTTTCGGACCGCGCCCGGTGAAACCCTGGTGCTGCTGGGTCCGAGCGGTGCCGGCAAGAGCTCTCTGCTGCGCATGATGAACCTGTTGGACACCCCGGATGCCGGTGTCCTGCGCATCGGTGAAAGTGAATTTTCTTTCCCCTCCAGCCTCTCCACCGCCGAGTTCAACCGCCAGACCCAGGCGCTGCGGCGCAAGGTTGGCATGGTGTTCCAGCAGTACAATCTGTGGCCCCATCTCACCGTGATGGAGAACCTCATCGAGGCGCCGGTCAAGCTGCTCGGCATGAGCAAGGCGGCGGCCATGGAGAAGGGGGGTTATCTGCTGGCCCAGCTGCAACTGGCCGACAAGCGCGACGCCTGGCCGGCTCGCCTCTCCGGTGGCCAGCAGCAGCGGGTGGCCATCGCCCGTACCCTGATGATGGACCCCCAGGTGCTGCTGTTTGACGAGCCGACCGCGGCCCTCGACCCCGAGATCACCAAGGAAGTGGCGGAGATCATCCGCAACCTTGGCCAGACCGGCATCACCCAGGTGGTGGTGACTCACGAGGTGGAGTTCGCCCGCAAGGTGGCCAGCCAGGTGATCTATCTGGAGAAGGGGCGGATCATCGAAGCGGGCTCCGCCGCCATTTTCCAAGCCCCGCAAACCAGCCGGTTTGCCGAATTCTTGATGCATTGATATTCAAATCGATAAGGAAGCTGTCATGAAAAAGAGTCTGTTGCTGATCGCGGCCATGGGCCTGCTGAGCACCCAGGTGCTGGCGAAAGAGATCAAGTTCGCCACCGAGGCCACCTACGCACCGTTCGAATACCTGGACGACAAGAACGAGTTCCAGGGTTTTGACATCGATCTGGCCCGCGCCATCTGTGAACAGGCCAAGCTGGAGTGCAGCTTCCACAACCAGGCTTTTGACAGCCTGATCCCCAGCCTGAAATTCCGTCGCTACGACGCCGCCATCGCCGCCATGGACGTGACCCCGGAGCGGGCTGCCCAGGTCGACTTCTCCGACATCTATTACCAGAACTCCGCCGTGTTCGTGACCAAGAAGGACGCCTTCAAGGGGCCGGAAGATCTGGTGGACAAGACTGTCGGCGTGCAGAACGGCAGCTCCCACCAGTCCTATCTGGTGGACAACTGGGTGAGCAAGGGGCTGCTGACCGTGCCCTACGCCAGCTACCAGAGTGCCTTCCTCGACATGATGAACGGCCGCACCGACGGCGTGTTTGCCGATACCGCGGTCGCCGCCGACTGGCTCAAGCAACACAAGGAGTATGCCGTGATCGGCACGCCGGTGACTGACGCCAAGTACTTCGGCACCGGCTTTGGCATCGCGGTGGCCAAGGGCAATCAGGAACTGCTGACCCAGCTGAACAAGGGGCTGGCCGACATCAAGGCCAACGGCACCTATCAGAAGATCTACGACAAATATTTCGCGCACTAAGCCATGTTGAGCCTGTTGTTGGATGCAGCCTGGATGACCCTCGGGCTGGCCCTGGCCTCCCTGGTAGGGGGCATGGTGCTGGCGCTGGCGTTCAGCGCCGCCGAGCTGAGCAAGCAGCGGTGGCTGGTGTGGCCGGTGGCCACCCTCACCACGCTTATTCGCGGGTTGCCCGAGCTGCTGGTGGTGCTGTTCATCTACTTCGGCTCGACCCAGGTGCTGTTCCTCATCACCGGCGAGTACGTGGAGTTCAGTCCGTTCGCCTGCGGCGTGCTGGCGCTCTCCCTGCTGTTTGCCAGCTACGCCACTCAGACCCTGCGGGCCGCCCTCAATGCGGTGCCCGCCGGGCAGCGGTTGGCGGCGCTGGCGCTCGGCCTTGGCAAGCGTCACATCTTCTTTCGCATCGTGCTGCCCCAGGCCTGGCGTCACGCCCTGCCAGGGCTCGGCAACCAGTGGCTGGTGCTGCTCAAAGACACCGCACTGGTGTCGCTTATCGGGGTGAACGAGATGATGCGCCAGGCCCAGATGGCCTCGGCCAGTACCTATCAACCCTTCACCTGGTATGCCGCAGCGGCCCTCATCTACCTGGCCATCAGCCTGGTGAGTGAGTTCGGCTTGAAGCAGGCGTCCCGTTATACCCGCCGTTACGGAGGCTGATCATGCAGGATTACCTGATGACCCTGCTGGGTGGCCTGGCGATTACCCTACAACTGACCGCCGGCAGTCTGCTGCTGGGCGTGCTGATGGCGGCGGCCATGACCTGGGTGCTGGAGCGCCGCATCCCGGTGGCGACCCAGCTGGTGCAGCTGTGGGTGCTGGTCTTTACCGGCACGCCTCTTCTGATCCAGATCTTCCTCATCTACTACGGGCCGGGCCAGTTTGCCTGGCTCAAAGAGGGGCCGCTCTGGCCGCTGCTCAAGCAGCCCTGGTTCTGCGCCGTGCTGGCGCTCGGTTTCAATACCGCCGCCTACTCTACCCGGCTGTTCAAGGGGGCGCTCGACGCCATCCCGGCCGGTGAGGTAGAGGCCTGCCGCGCGCTCGGCTTCTCCGCCAGCCAGACCCTGTGGATGAAGGTACGCCACGCCGCCCGGCGACTGGTACCCGCCTATTCCAACGAGGTGATCCTGGTGCTCAAGGGGAGTTCGCTCGCCAGTACCATCACCATCATGGATGTGATGGGGCTGGCCCAGCGCCTCAATGCCCAGACCTATGACACCCTGGCGGTGTTCACCGTGGCCGGTGCCCTCTACCTGACCATGAACGGATTGTTAACAATTGGTTTTCGTTGGTGTGAACGCAGGGCGTTGGCCTTCCAGGGCTGAAGTCGGCAGATCTACCTATTAATGGTGAGGGGAAGTGCAGGAAATCTGTGCTTCCCCTCCAATTTTTTGCATTTTCCCCCATTTTTATTCGCCGCCTGTTTATTGGCTCACAGAACCTGTGATTACAACTGTTATCAGATTGTTTTTTAGGGGGGGATCCTTTAAGGTTGGGCGCACAACAAGAAACAACCTTAAACCTACGCTTAAACATGGAGTTGATCATGAAAGTTGCCGTTCTGGGTGCCGCCGGTGGCATCGGCCAAGCCCTCGCTCTGCTGTTGAAAAACCGTCTGCCTGCTGGTTCCGAATTGAGCCTGTATGACATCGCTCCGGTGACCCCGGGCGTGGCGGTCGATCTGAGCCATATCCCGACTGACGTGAAAGTAAAAGGTTTCTGCGGTGAAGACCCGAGCCCGGCTCTGGTCGGCGCCGATGTCGTGCTGATCTCCGCCGGCGTGGCGCGCAAGCCCGGCATGGATCGTTCCGACCTGTTCAACATCAACGCCGGCATCGTCAAGAATCTGGTGGAAAAGTGCGCCGCCTCCTGCCCGAAAGCGCTGATCGGCATCATCACCAACCCGGTCAACACCACGGTCGCCATCGCTGCCGAAGTGCTGAAGAAAGCCGGTGTCTATGACAAGCGTCGCCTGTTCGGCGTCACCACCCTGGACGTGATCCGTGCCGAGACCTTCGTGGCCGACGCCAAGGGTCTGAACGTCGACAAGGTGCGCGTCAACGTGATCGGTGGCCACAGTGGCGTGACCATTCTGCCGCTGCTCTCCCAGATCGAAGGTGCCAGCTTCACCGCCGACGAAGTGGCCGCCATGACCAAGCGTATCCAGAACGCCGGTACCGAAGTGGTGGAAGCCAAGGCCGGTGGCGGTTCCGCCACTCTCTCCATGGGCCAGGCTGCCTGCCGTTTTGGTCTGTCGCTCATCAAGGGCCTGCAGGGTGAAGCCAACGTCATTGAGTGCGCCTACGTGGAAGGCGACGGCAAGCACGCCACCTTCTTCGCGCAGCCCATTCTGCTTGGCAAGAACGGCGTCGAAACCGTGCTGGACTACGGCAAGCTGAGCGCCTTTGAACAAGAGGCGATGGATGGCATGCTGGCCACCCTGAAAGCCGATATCCAGCTGGGTGTCGACTTCGTCAAGTAAGGCGTCCGGATGGACAGCAAGGGGAGCTTCGGCTCCCCTTTGTCGTTATGGGCAGGCGGTGCCGGACTAAGGGGATGCCGCCGGCTGCCGATAACAGGGTGCTGCAGGAGATCCTTATGATGAAACCCATTACCCTTGTCGGCCTGCTCTGTTTGCTGACGCCCCCATTGCTGACGGGCCAGGCGCAGGGTGCCGAGCCTTCCACCTCTGCTGCCGCCGCGACGAGCGGGGCCACGCCGTCGGCCAGTGTGCCGGCGCAGCCGGAGGTTGCCGCCCAGTCCTCTGCGGCTGCCCTGTCCTCTGCTGCGGCTCCCGCACCGGCTGCCGTGCAAACTACGGCAACGCCATCCGCCAACCCCTCTGCACCGGTTGCGGCAACGAGTACAACACCCGCCGCTGTGCCAGCGGCAGCCCCCATTCCCGCGCCTGTCGCTGCAGAGGGTGACCGTTCGCCGAACAATCGTCCCATGACCAGCACCCCGGCCAGCGGCCTGACCGTGGACAGCGGCGCGCTGCAGGCGGTGCCGCTCTATCGTCAGGACGAACTGCTCAACTGGATTGAACAGGGCCGTCACCTGCAGCAGGTCAAGCAGGACAGGTGCCAGCTCACCCAGGATATCGAGGTGCGGGCCGAGGTGATGAAGATCCCCTCCTATCAGTTTCTGTGGGGGGACATGCTGGCCTGGGGGGTCTGCATCAAGCCCAATGCGGAGCTGGGGGTGAAATTTATGTGGGATGCGGCCAACCAAGGGCTGGCGCCGGCGCTGGAACAGCTGGGTCGCTACTACTGGAAGGGCACCCTGGTGCAAAAGGACCTGCTCAAGGCCGAGACCCTGATGCGGGAGGCCGCCAGCCTGGGCTTCCAGCGGGCGCAGATCGAGTGGGTGGAGATGTTGTTGCAGGGGATGGGCAGCCCGCTCGACTATGAAGAGGCCTACCACTGGCTGCACAGCACGGTGATCGGCGACAAGGCGCTGCACCAGAAGGCGACCGGTCTGTTGAGCCGGCTCGGCAACCGGATGCCGGCCAACGCCATCGCCCGTGCCAAGGCGATGCACTGATCCCAAAAAATGACCCACGGATCTGCATCCGTGGGCCGGGAGGGGCCAGCCGCCGTGCCGTGACAGGCTGGCCCCTCATCAGGTTATAGTGATCCGCCCGCCTTACAGATCTTGGTGGGGACCAAAAACTTCGTAATGGAGCTGCCCGGCCGGAATACCCGCCGCGATCAGCTGCTGCTTGACCGCCTGCATGAAGCCAAGAGGGCCACAGAAGTAGTAGTGGGCCTGCGGCGTGATGCGCTCCTGCACGGCACTCAGATCCATGGTGCCGGCAAAGTCGTAATCTTTGCCTTGCACGTCACTGGCCTGTGGCTCCCGATACCAGACCCGGCTCAGCAGGTTGGCGTGCTGGCGGGATTTTTGCTGAATATCCTCCCTGAAGGCATGCACGGCACCCTGTTCGCAGGCGTGCAGCCAGGTGATGTCGGCCTGATGGCTGTTCGCCAGCAGCTGGTTGAGCATGCTCATCATCGGCGTGACACCCACACCGGCCGAGAGCAGCACCACCGGGGTATGGCCATCGGCTTTCAGGTAGAAATCGCCGGTGGGCGGCATCAGTTCCACTTGATCGCCCTTCTGCAGATGATCGTGCAGCAGGTTGGAGACCTGGCCCTGCGGCTCGCGTTTTACGCTGATGCGGTAGTGCTGGCCGTTGGGAGCATCGGAGAGGGAGTACTGGCGGATCTCCTGATACTCGAGCTCGGGATGGACCAGCTTGATGCTGAGGTACTGGCCCGGCTTGAAGTCCAGCACCGGCTTGCCATCCACCGGCGCCAGCAGGAAGGAGGTGATGAGCTCGCTCTCGACCCGCTTCTCCTTGATCAGGAAGGGGCGGGGGCCTTGCCAGCCACCGATCTCGTTCGCCTTCTCCTGATAAATCTCGCTCTCGCGGCCGATGAAGATGCTGGCGAGCACGCCGTAAGCCTTGCCCCAGGCATCCAGTACTTCGTCGGTGACCGCACTTCCACCCAATTCTTTGAGCGTGGCCAAGAGATGACTACCTACAATGTGATATTGTTCTGGCTGGATCAGGAAACCCGTGTGTTTGTGGGCGATGCGTTCCACGGCACCGGCCAGTGCCCCCAGATTGTCGATGTTCTTGGCGTAGGCAGCCACCGCATTGAACAGCGCCAACGGCTGACCGCCGCTGCGCTGGTGCGCCAGGTTGAAAATGTCCTTCAGCTCCGGGTTATGGCTGAACATGCGCTGGTAGAAATGCTGGGTGAGCGCGGGGCCCGCTGATTCGAGCAAAGGGATGGTGCTTTTGATGACGGCGATGGTGGCTTGGTCTAACATAGGGGTTCCTTGCTAATTGAACATCTAGAATGTCACTTAATAAGCTGCATCCTAGATGTTTATTTGATCTGAATCAATAATCAATTTCCGCGTGATGCGACACAGGCACTATGAGACTAACTAGCTATACCGATTTTGGATTGAGAGCCCTGCTCTATCTGGCGACCCTGCCGGAGGGCGAATTGTCTAGCGTGGCCAAGGTCTCCGCCTTGTATGACGTCTCCCGCAACCACATGGTGAAGGTGGTGAACCAGCTGGTGAAACTGGGTTACCTGCAGTCCCAGCGCGGCAAGAATGGCGGCATTCGCATGGCCTGCGCGCCGGAGAGCATCAACATCGGCCAGGTGATCCGGGCGCTGGAAGGGAACCTGGACGGCATCGACTGCAACTCGCCGGCCTGCCACATCGTCTCTGTCTGTTTGCTGAAGAGTGCCCTGAAAGAGGCGATGAATGCGTTTCTGGCGGTGATGGACAGCTACACGCTGCAGGATCTGCTGGCCAATCGCGACGAGCTGCAGCAGGTATTCGGCGAGTTGATCCCGACTCTGGTGCTGGAGCCTGGCGACGAAGATGAGTGAGCCGATCGCCGGCCAATGACGCAATAGAAAAAGGCTGCCATCGGCAGCCTTTTTTCAATCTTCCAGTCCCGACTCGTTTCGGTACAACGCCGGCATGATCCGCGCCATCTTCACCATGTTGTTCTCCACCTCCAGGATCTCGATGGGGTAGCCGGCCAGCCGCAGGCTGATGTTGGGCTGGGGGATCTCCTCCAGATATTCGAGGATGACGCCGTTGAGGGTACGGGGCCCGTCGATGGGCAGTTGCCAGTTCATCTCCTTGTTGAGCTCGCGGATGCTGGCCGAGCCCTCCACCAGGAAGGAGCCATCCGGCTGGGGATGGATCTCGTCGCTGGGCGCCGGGGTCATGGAGGTGGTGAAGTCGCCCACTATCTCTTCCAGGATGTCGTCCAGGGTGATCAACCCCTGAATGTCGCCATACTCGTCGACGATGAGACCGATCCGCTCCTTGTTGCGCTGGAACTTGGCCAGTTGCACGTTGAGGGGCGTCCCTTCCGGAATGAAGTAAATCTCGTCCACTTCCCGCAGCAGGCTCGACTTGTTGAACTGATCCTTGGCCATCAGGCGCAGCGCGTCGCGGGCGTGCAGAAAACCCACCACGTCGTCGATGTTGTCGCGATAGAGCAGGATCTTGGTGTGGGCGCAGTGGGCCAGCTGACGCAGTATGGTCTTCCAGTCATCGTTGATGTCGATGGCGTAGATCTCGCTGCGCGGCACCATGATGTGCTCCACCGTCATCTTGTCCAGATCCAGGATGCTGAGCAGCATCTCCTGATGGCGCTGGGGGATCAGACTGCCCGCCTCGTTGACGATGGTGCGCAGCTCCTCGGTATTGAGGGAGTCATCCTTGTTCGGATTGATCTTCAGCAGCTTGAGCAGGCCGCTGGTGATGCCATTGATCATCCAGACGAAGGGGGCAAGCGGCACCATCAACCCCTTGAGCACCCAGGAGGCGGGATAGGCGACTTTCTCCGGGAACATGGCCGCCAGGGTCTTGGGAGTCACTTCGCCAAACACCAGCACGATCAGGGTCAGGCCGAAGGTGGCGATGGCCACCCCCAGATCCCCGAACAGACGAATACAGACAATGGTGGCGATAGCTGACGCCAGGATGTTGACCAGGTTGTTGCCGATCAGGATCAGCCCCAGCAGGCGGTCGGGCCGGGAGAGCAGTTTCTCCACCCGACGGGCAGCCTTGTGCTTGGTCTGGGCCAGATGCCGCAGCTTGTAACGGTTGAGCGACATCATGCCGGTTTCAGAACTTGAGAAGAAGGCAGACATGAGGATCAAGATAACGAGAACAATCAGCAATGTACTCGTTGAGATACTGTCCAAGAAGGGCTCCTGTGGGACTGGGTGATGAAGAAGTAGTGGGCGTTTAGCTCAGCAGCACTTCTTTGACGAAGCGACTGCCGAAGTAGGCCAGGGTCAGAATGACGCTGCCGATCAGGCTCAGGGTGATCACCTTGCGACCGCGCCAGCCACGGGTATGGTGGCCCCACAGCAGCAGCACGTAGACGCACCAGGCCAGGATCGAGAGGATGGCCTTGTGGGATTTGCCCTGGGCGAACATGTCTTCGAGGAAGAAGAGGCCGGAGGCAATGGAGAGGGTCAGCAACAGGACGCCGGCCGAGATGAGCTGGAACAGCCGCTTCTCGACCGTCATCAGGGGCGGCATGGCCGGCAGCTGGCTGATCTTGCGCGTCTTCAGTTGCCGGTCCAGACAGGCGAGCTGCAGCGCAAACAGGCAGGCGATCATCAATACCGAGTAGGCCATCAGCGCAAGACCGATATGCAGCAGCAGCTGGGGATGGGCCTCCAGGTGGGTGATGTAGCGACCGGGAATGAGGGCGCTGGCGGCCAGCAACAGGGCCGAGAAGCTGTAGACCACCGGCAGCAGGATCCAGCCGTTGAAGCGGCGGGTGACGCAGGTCATGAAGCAGCTGATGATGAGACTGACCAGCGATGCCACGTTGAGCATGCTCAGATTCTGCCCGGAGTGGGTAACCAGCACCTCGCCGGAGAGGGCGGCGCCATGGGCGATCAGGGCCAGTCCGATGCAGGCAAACAAGGGGGCTTGTCCCACTGGTTTGGCACTGAGCAGCAGGTGCAGAGAGGCGATGATGGCCAGCAGATAGAACGCCAGGGCCAGAACAGAGATCACGATCATAACCGGGTCGTTGTCGAGCAAGCGATTGGGAATAGGAAGGGCAGTATACCTTGCACAAGATGTGCTCGCCAGTTGTGCTGCCGCCGATCTGCCCATATATAGGCAGCATGTTGGGTCAGCCGCACAGGGCTGGCCGCAGCCGAGTGCGGCGAATAATCGTCCTCATCGTGCGAGTGAGGTATAATGCCTCCCATTTGTTACGCCAAGAACCGGAATGCGTCATGTTTGAGAATTTGACTGAACGACTCTCGCGCACCCTGCGCAACGTCAGCGGCCGTGGCCGCCTGACCGAAGAGAACATCAAGGATACCTTGCGCGAAGTTCGCATGGCGCTGCTCGAGGCGGACGTCGCCCTGCCGGTGGTGCGTGACTTCGTCGCTCGTGTCAAGGAGCGGGCGGTGGGCCAGGAAGTGGCCAAGTCCCTGAGCCCGGGCCAGGCCTTCATCAAGATTGTGCACGGCGAACTGGTCTCCGTGATGGGGGAGGCCAACGAGCAGCTCAATCTGGCGGCCCAGCCGCCGGCCATCATCCTGATGGCGGGTCTGCAGGGTGCCGGTAAGACCACCACGGTCGGCAAGCTGGCCAAGCTGCTCAAGGAGCGCAACAAGAAGAAGGTGCTGGTGGTCAGTGCGGACGTCTACCGCCCGGCGGCCATCAAGCAGCTGGAGACCCTGGCCGGCGACATCGGCGTTGACTTCTTCCCGAGCGATGCCAGCCAGAAGCCGGTGGACATCGCCAACGCGGCCATCAATCAGGCACGCAAGAAGTTCTATGACGTGGTGATCGTCGATACCGCCGGTCGTCTGCACGTCGATGGCGAGATGATGGAGGAGATCAAACACCTTCACGCCACCATCAAGCCGGTGGAGACCCTGTTCGTGGTGGATGCCATGACCGGTCAGGATGCCGCCAATACGGCCAAGGCGTTCAACGAGGCGCTGCCGCTCACCGGCGTGATCCTCACCAAGGCGGACGGCGATGCCCGCGGCGGCGCCGCCCTGTCGGTGCGCCATATCACCGGCAAGCCGGTCAAGTTCATCGGTATGGGCGAGAAGACTGACGCGCTTGAGCCTTTCCACCCGGATCGTCTCGCCTCTCGCATCCTCGGCATGGGCGATGTGCTCTCTCTCATCGAGGAGGTGGAGCGCACCGTCGATAAAGAGAAGGCAGCCAAGCTGGCCAGCAAGGTCAAGAGTGGCAAGGGCTTCGATCTGGAAGACTTCCGCGAGCAGCTGGCCCAGATGCGCAACATGGGCGGCATGATGGGGATGCTCGACAAGCTGCCCGGCATGTCCGGCCTGCCGGACAACGTCAAGGATCAGATGGATGACAAGCTCACCGTGCGGATGGAGGCCATCATCAGCTCCATGACTCCCAAGGAGCGTGCCCATCCCGATCTGATCAAGGGCTCTCGCAAGCGCCGTATCGCCGCGGGTTCCGGCATGCAGGTGCAGGACGTCAACAAGCTGCTCAAACAGTTCACCGAGATGCAGCGCATGATGAAGAAAATGTCCGGCAAGGGTGGCATGCGCAAGATGATGAGCCAGATGAAGAACATGCTGCCTCCCGGCTTCGGTGGCGGCCGCGGTCCGTTCTGATTATTCGGGCTGACGTAGCGAGTGAGGGTCTGCCAGCGGCAGGCCCTTTTCATTGCGGCTCTGCGCAAAAAATGGCTGGCTTGGTTGCAATTATTACGAATCCAAGTAGAATTATGCGGCTTATTTTAAGCTAGGGTCCGCGTGTTTGCGGGCCTTGTTCATTAGATGTTAATGAGGACGATATGGTAACCATTCGTTTACAACGTGGTGGCGCGAAAAAGCGTCCGTTCTACCAGGTAGTAGTTGCTGACAGCCGTAACGCCCGCGACGGTCGTTTCATCGAGCGCGTTGGTTTCTTCAACCCGGTTGCTTCTGGTAACGCTGAAAAGCTGAACCTGGACCTGGCTCGTATCGAGCATTGGGTTGCTACTGGTGCCGCTGTTTCTGACCGCGTTGCCAAGCTGATCAAAGACGCTGCCAAAGCTGCTTAATCAGCCAAACGGTAAGGAGTTAAGGTGGAAAAACCTGTAGTTCTGGGCACCCTAGGTACCGTTTACGGCATCAAGGGCTGGCTTAAAGTGAACTCCTTCACCGATGTTGCCGAAGCGATTTTCGATTACAACCCCTGGCTGATCAATCAGAACGGGGTGTGGCGTGAAATTCAGGTTTCATCCTGGAAGCGTCACAACAAGGGTCTGATCTGCAAACTCGATGGTATCGACGTGCGCGAGGATGCCCTGGCATTGACCAATGTCGAGATTGGCGTAGCCGCCGATCTGTTGCCTGCGTTGCCTGAGGGCGAGTTCTACTGGCGTGACCTGATTGGTTGCTCGGTAGTGACCACCAAGGGATACGACATGGGCAAGGTGACCGAATTGATGGAAACCGGCTCCAACGATGTGTTGGTGGTTGAGGCCAATGTAAAAGATGCCTTTGGTGCGAAGGAGCGGTTGATTCCGTTCCTGGAAGAGCAGGTGATCAAGAATATTGATCTGACTGCTCGAACAATCGAAGTTGATTGGGATCCTGGTTTCTAGTTTCCCGCGCTAACACGGGTGCCGGAGGTTTCTTATGTGGATTGGGGTGATTAGCCTCTTCCCTGAAATGTTCCGAGCCATTACCGAGCACGGGGTAACGGGTCGGGCCGTCAAGAGTGGCCTGCTGCAGATTGAGTGCTGGAACCCCCGGGACTTTACCCACGACAAACACCGTACGGTCGATGATCGTCCTTATGGTGGTGGGCCCGGCATGCTAATGATGGTTCAGCCGCTGCGTGACGCGATTCATGCAGCCAAGCAAGCGGCGGGAGACGGGGCGAAAGTCATCTATCTCTCTCCTCAGGGACGCAAGCTGACTCAAGCGGGCGTGACCGAGTTGGCGACGAATCAGAAACTGATTCTGGTAGCCGGTCGATACGAAGGTATCGATGAACGCGTGATACAAACCGAAGTCGACGAAGAGTGGTCTATCGGGGATTACGTGTTAAGTGGTGGCGAGTTGCCTGCCATGACCCTGATCGATGCGGTTTCGCGTCTGGTCCCAGGGGTTTTGGGCGATCAGGCCAGTGCCGAGCAGGACTCCTTTACGGATGGCTTGCTGGATCATCCCCACTATACTCGGCCGGAGGTGTTGGATGGGTTGGCGGTGCCCGAGGCGCTGACAAGCGGCAATCACGAAGTGATTCGGCGCTGGCGTCTCAAGCAGTCGCTCGGACGAACCTGGCAAAGAAGGCCGGAACTTATTAACAACCTAGCTCTGACTGACGAGCAAGAATCACTTCTTGCCGAGTATGTCCGCGAAGTGCGTGACAGCGTTAAGTAGAGTTTTCAGTTTATCCTAGGTAAGGAAAGACAATGAGCAAGATTATTCAGCAGCTTGAACAAGAGCAAATGCGTACCGACATCCCGGCTTTTGCCCAGGGCGACACCGTACGTGTTCAAGTTCGTGTTAAAGAAGGTGGTAAAGAGCGTCTGCAGGCTTTCGAAGGCATCGTGATTGCCAAGCGTAACCGCGGTCTGCACTCTGCTTTCACCGTTCGCAAGATCTCCAACGGCGAAGGTGTTGAGCGTGTATTCCAGACTCACTCTCCGCTGATCCACAGTGTAGAACTGAAGCGTCGTGGTGATGTTCGCCGCGCCAAACTGTACTACCTGCGCAACCTGTCCGGTAAAGCTGCTCGTATCAAAGAGAAGCTCAACTAATTCGATTCGAATTGGTGTCGATATGTCGGCGAAATGCTCGACAGGTAGTGAAAAGGCTCGCCAATGGCGAGCCTTTTTTGTATCCACTTTCGGGTGTGCCGGCTCAACCTGGCTGGCTGACCCGCACCACTGAGTTGTCTCGCCCGAAGGGGCCGGGTACGTAGTCATCCGCCGCCCAGTCGTTGTCGTAGCGGGTCTCCCCGTTCGGCTGAACCAGCTGATAGCAGTATTCGAAATGGCTGGGGCCATCGGTCGGCAGGTTGAGGGTGGTCTTGAACTCACCGCTCTTCATCCGCTTGAGCTCGATGGGTTGCCACTGGCTGAACTCTCCCAGCAACAACACCTGCTCGGCCTCTCCTGCGGCCTCCCTTTCCACGGCAAAGGTCACCTTGACCTCGGGGCGGGACTTGAGAAATTGCTTGTTGATCGGCATGACGCCTCCTTGTCCTGATTGCGAAAAATAGCGACTGTCTATTTTTATATCACTTTATGACAAGGATGTTGATAACAGAGATCAAGCGGGCAGGGCAAAGTGGCGCTGCAGCAGGCCGTGGGTGAAACCTATCTTGAGGTAAAAACCGCGGGGCAGGGTCAGGATCGGCTGGCCATTGCGACCGATGGCCCGGGTCAGCGCCTTGTTGTTGGCCGCCTTGGGACGCAGTTGCAGCACCTGGCCGTGGCGGGCGCTGATCTGCTCCACCTCTCCCAGCACTATCATGTCCATCAGCTCTTCCCAGTCCTGGCGCAGCAGCATCTCCTCCTCTTCATTCGGGCTCCACAGCAGCGGCATGCCGATCCGGCGCTCGCCGATGGGAATGTCGCGGCTGCCCTCGACCGGGATCCAGAGCACGCGGGAGAGCTTGTTGCGCACGTTGGACTCCTCCCAGCGCTGGCCGCTGACACCGATCAGCGGTGCCACGCAGACGAAGGTGGTTTCCAGCGGCTTGCCCTGAGGATCGATGGGGATCGTCTTGAGCTCGATGCCGAGATCCGGGAAGTCCTGCTCCGGCTTGCTGCCGGCGCTCGCTCCCAGCTGCCACTCGATTAGCTGGCCGACCCAGCCCTTGTCCCGACGCAGATCCGCCGGCACGGCGATGTTGGCGTCGGCGGCCAGCTGGGCCAGGGTGAAGCCGGCCATGGCGTAGGCGCGGGCCAGCAGTTCCTGTTCGGAGCGGGGATTGGCGGGCATGAGTGACTCCTGCAAAGAGGGATTATTCTAGCAACTCTGATCCTCCCTGAGGATCGCTGTTTTTATAACCGATCCTGGCAGGGGTATGCACAGGGGGGGCTGTTTTGTGTGTAAGTGTTTATCGTAATGATTTAAAAGGAATTTGTCTCCAATTTATCGATGGGCGTTGCGCTGGATCCTGCCTTGAAATAGTTGTCCAAGGGTTTGCTCGCGCTGTTTCACACAGTTATCCACAGAAATCTTGGATAACTGCTTAAAAGTAGGAATAGTCACCCTGTTGTTACAAAAAAATGTGAAACGGCACCGATTTTTGCGGCGATATCGGGGCAGATAGTGTGTCACTCCTGTGGATAAAATAGCCGTGGTGGATCTTTGAACAGTCGAACTTGTTCACAATCCGGATCCCGGATCGCCGGCGGTAAAAGACATGGATCTTGATCCAGCATTCTTTGTTTAACACCATGTATTTAAATACATATTTTGTTTTCTATCACATCCTGTATGCTGTGGGGCAGTTTGGAGAAGATAAATAAAACTACTGTATATACCCGCTTGCTCACAGGCTTATGCACAGTCTGGGTGGGCAACTTGCGGGATCTGATCCTTTAATTTGTTTATAAGTTTGCTTGAAATCGAAAGTTATTCATGAATGGGGGATTGCAGTCCTTGTTTGCTGCCACGAGGTGAATGTGGAACAATCCCCTTATAGATTCAGCCTTTATAAGGTGATCACGTGATAGATGGCGACGGGTTTCGTCCCAATGTCGGAATCGTGATCTGTAACCGTGACGGACAAGTATTGTGGGCCAAGCGTTATGGGCAGCACTCCTGGCAGTTTCCGCAGGGAGGAGTTGATGACGGTGAGACGCCAGAGCAGGCCATGTATCGTGAGCTGTATGAGGAGATAGGCCTCAAGCCCGAGGATGTGACCATCATGGCGACCAGTCGCAACTGGTTGAAGTATCGCTTGCCAAAACGCCTCGTTCGTTGGGACAGTTCACCGGTCTGTATTGGCCAAAAACAAAAATGGTTCCTGCTGCAGCTGGATCCGGGCAGGGAGTCCAGGATCCAGTTCGGTTGTCATGGTCATCCGGAGTTTGATGACTGGCGTTGGGTCAGCTTCTGGTACCCGGTGCGTCAGGTGGTTTCCTTCAAGCGGGAAGTCTATCGCCGGGTGATGAAGGAGTTTGCCCCGCTGGCGATGCCGGTGCTGGCAGTGCAGGTCAACAAGAAGGATGGGCGGCGTAATCGCGCCCGCTAAGGAGCACAGATTAGTTGTTAACGGAACTCAGACGCATCGTCGAAAGCATGGCCGAAGCCAATACCCTCGAGCTGGCCTTGCAGGCACTGGTCAGCCAGACCCGGCTGGCCATGTCGGTGGACTGCTGTTCCGTTTACGTCTCCGAACCTGAAATGCGCCGCTACCGGCTGGCTGCGACCGACGGTCTGGCCGAGTCGGCGGTGGGCAAGGCCACCCTGCCATTCGAGCAGGGTATCGTCGGCCTAGTGGGTCAGCGTGAAGAGCTGATCAACCTGGCCGATGCCCCCTCCCACCCCAGTTTCAAATTCCTGCCCGATGTGGCCGAAGAGGCGTTTCGCTCCTTCCTCGGCGCCCCCATCATGCATCAGCGCCAGGTGGTGGGCATTCTGGTGGTGCAGCAGAAGGAGAGCCGCCTCTTCGATGAGGGGGAGGAGTCCTTCATGGTCACCCTGGCGGCCCAGCTGGCGGCGCGCATCGCCCAGGCTCAGGCCAAGGGGTGGCTGCAGAAGACCGACTGGAGCAAGCCGCTGCGCGGCATTGCCGGGGCCAGCGGCATCGCCATGGCCAAGGCCTGGGTGTGGCGGCCGCGCAAGGAGCTGCGCTCCATCACCCCGCGCAAGGATGAGGATCACGCCAGCCAGCTGGCGCGGCTGAACGTGGCGGTGGAAGAGGTGCGCCACGATCTGGAGAGCCTGGCCCTGCGTTTTCGCGAGAGCTACAGCCAGGACTCGGTGGCCATCTTCGACATCTACCTGCATCTGCTGGACGATCCCGGCTACATCAAGCCGATCCGCAACAAGGTGAGCAAGGAGCACTGGACGGCGGTCTCGGCGGTCAAGCTCATCAGCGATCGTCTCATCGAGCAGTTCAAGGGGATGAAGGATCCCTATCTGCAGGAGCGCTCCACCGATGTGAAGGACATCGCTCAGCGGCTCATCAGCCGGCTGGTGCAAAACGAGCCCGAGCACATCGCCATCGGCGAGCCTGTGGTGCTGGTCGCCGACGAGGTGACGGCCACCATCCTCGCCGAGGTGCCCCGCGAGTTCCTGACCGGGGTGGTGTCCCTCAAGGGGGGAACCAACTCCCACGCTGCCATCCTGGCCCGCGCCATGGGGGTGGCGGCCATCATGGGGGTGGATCTGCCGCTCGGCGACATCGGTGGTCGCATGCTGGTGGTCGACGGTTACAGCGGCGATCTCTTCATCGAGCCCAATCAGGTGATCCTGACCGAGTATCGTCAGCTGCTGAGCGAGGAGCGGGCGCTCGATACCCTGGTGCGCAGCGTCGACAACCAGCCCTCCGAGACCGCCGATGGCGTGCCTGTCTCCCTGCTGCTCAACGCCGGCCTCAGCGCCGACACCGAGATCTCTCTCAATCAGCTGGCGGACGGGGTCGGCCTCTATCGCACCGAGATCCCCTTCATGCTGCAGGACAGCTTCCCCTCCGAGTGGGAGCAGACCGCCCGCTATCGCGGCATTCTGGAAACCTATCGCAACCGGCCGGTCTGCATGCGGACCCTGGATGTGGGCGGTGACAAGCAACTGCCCTATTTCCCCATCGTCGAGGAAAATCCCTTCCTTGGCTGGCGGGGGATCCGGCTCACCCTGGATCACCCCGAACTGTTCCTGGTGCAGCTCAAGGCAATGCTGCGGGCCAGCGAAGGGCTGGACAATCTGGCCATCATGCTGCCGATGATCAGCAGCGTCAGCGAAATCAAGGCCTCCCGCCGCCTGCTGGATCAGGCGTGGCGCGAAGTGTCGGAAGAGGCGGCCAGCCGTGAGGCGGTGATCCGCTACCCGAGCCTCGGGGTGATGATCGAGGTGCCTTCCGCCCTCTACATCCTGCCCGAGATGGCCCCGCTCATCGACTTCTGGTCGGTGGGCAGCAACGACCTGACCCAGTACCTGCTGGCGGTGGATCGCAACAACGCCCGGGTCGCCAACATCTACGACGCCTTCCATCCGGCGGTGATCCGCGCCCTGCAGCTGCTGGTTGACGCCTCCCATCGCTACCACAAACCGGTCTCGGTCTGTGGCGAGCTGGCCGGTGATCCGGTGGGGGTGTTGCTGCTGCTGGCCATGGGCTATCGCCGCTTCAGCATGAACACCCACAACATCGCCCGCATCAAGTACGTACTGCGCCAGGCCAACCTGAGCGAGCTGACTGTGCTGCTGACCGATGGCCTCAAGCACGACAACCCGCACGTGCTGCGTGGCCTGTTTGCCCGCTATCTGGAAGAGCACGGTCTGGGCGGTTTGCTGCGCGCCGGTCACAAAGCGAAACAGATTGATTGATAATCATGCCTTGTCCCTGCTGACGAATGATCGGAAAATGCGGCTTTTCTTATGACTGGGGCCGCTTATGCAGCACGATGGATATTGGGTTTTCTCGCAGATTGATCCCGTAGCATTCAGTTTGGGACCACTATCGGTACGCTGGTATGGTCTCATGTACCTGTTTGGCTTCGCTTTTGCCATGTGGCTGGCGGGGCGTCGCGCCGATGCGCCAAACAGCGGCTGGACCCGCAACGAGGTGTCCGACCTGCTGTTTTACGGCTTCCTCGGGGTGATCCTGGGTGGTCGGGTCGGTTACGTGCTGTTCTACAACTTCGACATGTTCCTGGCCGATCCCCTCTACCTGTTCAAGATCTGGACCGGTGGCATGTCGTTCCACGGTGGCCTGATCGGGGTCATCACCGCCATGGTCTGGTTTGCCCACAAGACCAAGCGCCACTTCTTTACCGTGGCAGATTTCGTGGCACCGCTCATTCCGTTTGGCCTCGGCGTCGGCCGTATCGGCAACTTCCTCAACGGCGAGCTGTGGGGTCGGGTCACCGATGTGCCCTGGGCCATCATCTTCCCGGAGGCGGGCCCCGAGCCGCGCCACCCCTCCCAGCTCTACCAGTTCGCACTGGAAGGGGTGGTACTGTTCATCATCCTCAACCTGTTCTGGCGCAAGAACCCGCCGCGCGGCGCCATCTCCGGCATGTTCCTGCTGTTCTACGGCCTGTTCCGCTTCCTGGTGGAATTCGTGCGCCAGCCTGACAGCCAGCTGGGGCTCTACTTCAACGAGATCAGCATGGGCCAGATCCTCTCTACTCCGATGATCCTCATCGGTGCCCTGATGATCTGGGCCGCTTACAAGCGCCCGCAGCTGTTTGGCAACGCCGTGAAGGAGGCAAAACAATGAGAGCCTATCTCGACCTGATGCAGAAGATCCTGGATGAGGGGACCGTCAAGTCCGACCGTACCGGCACCGGTACCGTCTCCCTGTTCGGCCATCAGATGCGCTTCAACCTGGCCGAAGGCTTCCCGCTGGTGACCACCAAGAAGTGCCACCTGCGCTCCATCATTCACGAGCTGCTCTGGTTCCTCAACGGCGACACCAATACCGCCTATCTGAAAGAAAATGGTGTCAGTATCTGGGACGAGTGGGCCGACGAAAACGGCGATCTGGGCCCAGTCTACGGTGCCCAGTGGCGCTCCTGGCCAGCGGCTGACGGGTCTGTCATCGACCAGATCCAGAAGGCGGTGGACGACATCAAGCACAACCCGGATTCCCGTCGCATCATCGTCTCTGCCTGGAACGTGGGCGAGCTGGACAAGATGGCGCTGGCCCCCTGCCACGCCTTTTTCCAGTTCTACGTGGCGGACGGCAAACTCTCCTGCCAGCTCTATCAGCGCAGCTGTGACGTCTTCCTCGGCCTGCCGTTCAACATCGCCAGCTATGCTTTGCTGACCCACATGATGGCCCAGCAGTGCGACCTGGAGGTGGGGGACTTCGTCTGGACCGGTGGTGACGTGCACCTCTACTCCAACCACATGGAGCAGACCGCGCTGCAGCTCTCCCGCGAGCCGCGCCCGCTGCCGACCCTGCTGATCAAACGCAAGCCGGACTCCATCTTCGACTACCGGTTTGAGGATTTCGAGATCGAGGGTTATGACCCCCATCCCGGCATCAAGGCGCCCGTCGCCATCTGATATGAAAGGCGTCCATGAGGCGCCTTTTTTATGCATAAAAACCACAGAATATTCATTCTTATGGGGGAGTTTCGAGTGATATCTGCCCGAGAGAAAACCTGCTTATAGCAGGCATGTTTGATTTTGCCTTCGGTTTTTTCGTTGTATTTCGCAGTAAGAAACGATTTTTCACGGATTGTTATCGGATATAGACTCAAATCAAAGTAAGACTGTGGATATTTTAACCATGAGCGACGTAATCAAGAAGTTCCTCAAGCTGGAGGCCGCCTCCGGAATAATTCTGATCATGGCAGCCATGCTGGCCATGATCCTGGCCAACAGCGGCCTGGCCGGCAGCTATCAGGCTTTCCTCGATACCCAGGTGCAGGTGCGCATTGCCGCCCTCGACATCAACAAGCCGCTGCTGCTCTGGATCAACGACGGCTTCATGGCTGTCTTCTTCCTGCTGGTCGGCCTCGAGGTGAAGCGCGAGATGCTGGAGGGGGCCCTCTCTTCCCGGGTGCAGGCCACCTTCCCGGCCATCGCGGCGGTGGGCGGCATGCTGGCGCCGGCCCTGATCTATGCCTTCTTCAACTACTCGGACGAAGTGGCGCGTGCCGGCTGGGCCATTCCCGCCGCTACCGACATCGCCTTCGCCCTCGGGGTGATGGCGCTGCTGGGCAAGCGGGTGCCGGTGAGCCTCAAGGTGTTTCTGCTAGCGCTGGCCATCATGGATGACCTAGGGGTCATCATCATCATCGCCCTGTTCTACACCCAGCAGTTGTCGCTGACGGCGCTGGCGATCGGCATCCTGGCGACCCTGACCCTGCTGTGGATGAATCGCCGCGGCGAGGATCGGATCAGCCTCTACATGCTGGTCGGGCTGGTGCTCTGGGTGGCGGTGCTGAAGTCGGGCGTCCATGCGACCCTGGCCGGTGTGGTGGTGGGTTTCATGATCCCGCTCAACGGCAAGCGTTATGAGTCGCCGCTCAAGCATCTGGAGCATGCCCTGCACCCCTGGAGTGCCTACCTGATCCTGCCGCTGTTCGCCTTTGCCAACGCAGGGGTGTCGCTGGAAGGGATAGGTCTCTCCTCCCTGCTGAGCCCGGTGCCCATGGGCATCATGCTGGGGCTGTTCATCGGCAAGCCGCTCGGGGTGTTCACCATCAGCTGGCTGTCGGTCAAGCTGGGCATTGCCCAACTGCCACCTGGGGTCAACTTCAGACAGATCTTTGCGGTCAGCATTCTGTGCGGCATCGGCTTTACCATGTCGATGTTCATCGCCTCGCTGGCCTTCGAGCACGGCGGATTGGATTACGGCAGCTACTCTCGCCTCGGGATCCTGGTGGGATCCACCCTGGCGGCGATCGTCGGTTATCTCGCCC
The DNA here is from genome assembly GCF_040908225.1 of Aeromonas sp. R5-3. Lineage (NCBI taxonomy): Bacteria > Pseudomonadati > Pseudomonadota > Gammaproteobacteria > Aeromonadales > Aeromonadaceae > Aeromonas > Aeromonas sp. R5-3. Next base: position 364,823 of record NZ_JBFODH010000023.1, read on the forward strand.
TGCGCATGGCGCTCCCGAACCGGGAGGCCGATCAAAGCACGGAGGGGTTATGAAAAGAGTAGGATGGTTGGCCATGCTGGCGCTGAGCCAGGCGGCCTGGGCCGGCAGTCTGCAGGATTGCCAGCAGGATGCAGCCTCGGCCAGCTGCTCGGCCTATCTCAGCGGCGTGGTCGACAGCGCCCTGCTGCTGGGGGACAAGCAGGCCAAGGCTCAGTTTGGCGAGACCTTCGCCGAGCGGGCGCTGAGCAGCCGGGCCGGCGAGCGGGTCAAGCAGTCCAACAAGCGCTACTGCGGGGAACGGATGCCGGATCCGGTCAGCCTCAAGGCCCACCTGCAGGAGCAGTTCGGCGCGAACAAGGTTGACTCGATCAGCGACATGTATGACATTCTGGCGGCTGAACTCAGTTGCTACCGGAGCCCGCGCCAGGCGGGAACCCCATCGGATGTCACACCTTAACTACAACCATCTCTATTATTTTTGGATGACCCAGAAGAAGGGCTCCGTCACGCAAGCGGCGGAAGCCCTCTTCTTGACTCCACAAACCGTCACCGGCCAGATCAAGCTGCTGGAGCAGCGCCTCGGCGGCAAATTGCTGATAAGAAAGGGGCGCTCCCTGGAGGCGACCGAGCTGGGCCAGCTGGTGTTTCGCTATGCCGACAAGATGTTCAGCCTCTCCTACGAGATGCTGGATATCGTCAACTACCGCAAGGAGAGCCAGATCCTGTTCGACGTCGGCATCGCCGACGCTCTCTCCAAACGCCTCGCCAGCCGGGTGCTGCTCTCCGTCATCCCCAATGATGGCTCCATCCACCTGCGCTGCTTCGAATCGACCCACGAGCTGTTGCTGGAGCAGCTGAGCGAACACAAGCTCGACATGATCCTCTCCGACTGCCCGGTGGACTCCAGTCAGCACGCCGGCCTGCTCTCCAAGCGACTCGGTGGTTGCGGGGTCAGCTTCTTCTGCAAGGCGCCGCTGCCATTGCTGCCGTTTCCCGCCTGTCTGGAGGAGCGCAAGCTGCTGATCCCCGGTCGGCGTACCGCCATGGGTCGCCAGCTGACCCAGTGGTTCGAGCAGCAGGGGGTCTCCCCCAGCATTCTCGGCGAGTTTGACGATGCGGCCCTGATGAAGGCGTTCGGCTTCTTCAACCAGGGCATCTTCATGGCGCCCACCATCTACCGGGAGGAGATCCTGGAAGGGGAGGGAGTGATGCTGCTGGGCGAGACCCAGGATCTGATGGAGGAGTACTACGTCATCTTCGCCGAGCGGATGATCCAGCACCCGGCGGTAAAACGGGTGTGCGAGAGTGACTTCTCCTTCCTGTTTGCCGGCCAGGAGGACTTTGCCATGATTCAACCGGCAACCCTGTCATTTTAAATTGACGGGCCACAGAGTATGATTCTTGCCTCGAACGAGAGGGAATGAGATGCAACTGGAAGAGATGGAGGCCAATGCGAGCCGGGCGGTGGCACTGCTCAAGGCGCTGGCCAATGAACGGCGGCTGTTTATCCTGTGTCAGCTGCTGGAGCGGGAGCTGTCGGTGGGGGAACTCAACGAGCGGCTTGGTCTGAGTCAGTCGGCGTTGTCACAACACCTGGCCGTGCTGCGGCGGGATGAACTGGTGGAGACGCGCAAGGAGGCCCAGACGGTCTACTATTCGCTGCGCAGCTACGAGGTGCGCGAGATGATAGGGTTGCTGCACAAGTTGTACTGCAGCGAACAGAAATAAAAAACCGGCACAAAGGCCGGTTTTTTCAGCTTTATCAGCAGACGCTGATTAAGCCATAGCTTTGATCTGGGCAGACAGGCGGCTCTTGTGACGAGCAGCTTTGTTCTTGTGGATCAGGCCTTTGGTCGCCATACGATCCATGATCGGCTGAGCAACAGCGAAAGCGGCAGTCGCAGCAGCCTTGTCGCCGGAGGCGATGGCAGCGATGACTTTCTTCAGGTAGGTACGGGTCATGGAACGACGGCTGGCGTTGTGCTGACGACGTTTCTCTGACTGAAGAGCGCGCTTCTTAGCAGATTTGATGTTAGCCAAGGTAAAACTCCTAAAACTGTCTTAGCGAGTGTATTGAAAAGGCCCGGAAATATGCCTTCTCAACCACATATTGTCAAATGATTTGTGCAAATAAACACCGCCCCCCGGTGGTGTGTCAGGTGGGAGACGGTTAAACTGTCGGCCGATTCTATCAGCATTCTTTTCATTCCGACAGTTCCAGAGGCCTCGTCTTGAGTAAGAAATTGATCAAATCCGGCATGATAGTGTCCGGAATGACGTTGGCGTCCCGCGTGATGGGCTTGGTTCGCGATGTGGTCATCGCCAATCTGCTTGGCGCCGGGGTGGCCGCAGACGTCTTCTTCTTTGCCAACCGCATTCCCAACTTTCTGCGCCGGCTGTTCGCCGAAGGTGCCTTCAACCAGGCCTTTGTTCCCGTGATGACGGAGTACAAGAAAAAGGGTGACGAGAGCGAAGTGCGCGAGCTGCTGGCTGCGGTGGCGGGCACCCTGGGGGGGATCGTTACCGTGGTCACCCTGCTCGGGGTGCTGGGGTCAGGCGTGCTGACCGCCCTGTTTGGCTGGGGCTGGTTCTGGGACTGGCTGCACGGCGGGCCGGCGGCCGAGAAGTTCGAGATGGCGAGCCTGATGCTCAAGATCACCTTCCCCTACCTCTGGTTCATCACCTTCACCGCCATGGCGGGGGCCATTCTCAACACCTTCGGCCGCTTCGGGGTTTCCTCCTTTACCCCCATCTTCCTCAACATCACCATGATTGCCGCCGCCTGGTGGATTTCCCCCTGGCTCGACAATCCCGAGCTGGCGCTGGCCATCGGTGTCTTCCTCGGTGGTCTGGTGCAGTTCCTGTTCCAGTTCCCCTTCCTGCGCCAGCTCAACATGCTGGTGTGGCCCAAGTGGGGTTGGCACCACCCGGGTGTGGTGAAGATCCGCACCCTGATGATCCCGGCCCTGTTCGGGGTCTCGGTCAGCCAGATCAACCTGCTGGTCAACACCATGCTCGCCTCCTTCCTGGCGACCGGTGCCATCAGCTACCTCTATTACTCGGATCGGCTGCTGGAGTTCCCGCTCGGCATGTTCGGCGTCGCCATCAGCACCGTCATTCTGCCGGCGCTGGCCAAGAAGCACGTGGATGCCGACCCGGCCGACTTCTCCCGTACCATGGACTGGGGGGTGCGGATGGTGATGCTGCTCGGCCTGCCGGCCATGGTGGGCATCGCCGTGCTGCGCGAGCCCATCTTGCGGGTGCTGTTCATGCGCGGCGAGTTCGGTCTGCACGAGGTGAGCATGTCGAGCGCCAGTTTGCTGGCATCGACCACAGGTTTGCTGTCGCTGATGCTGATCAAGGTGCTGGCACCGGGCTACTACGCCCGCCAGGATACCCGCACGCCGGTGCGGATCGGGATGATCTCGATGGCGGCCAACATGGTCTGCAACCTGCTCTTCATCTATCCGCTCGGGTACGTGGGGCTGGCCCTCTCGACCGCCTGCTCGGGCACACTGAACGCGGCTTTGCTGTTCAGGGGGCTTCATCAGCAGAGCGTCTACCGCCCGTCCCGTCACACCGGGATGTTCTGTCTCAAGCTGCTGACCGCCAGCCTGCTGATGGGGGGCGTGCTCTTGTACCTCTCTCCGGATCTGGCCCAGTGGGGCGCCTGGCACATGAGCAAGGCGACCATGCAGCTGGCCATGCTGCTGGTCGTGGGGGGCGCCATCTATGCCGGTGTCCTGCTGGCGCTTGGGATCCGGCCAAGAGATCTGAGAGCGGGGCGGGACGACTGAGTCAGCCCCTGCGGCGAGATAGCCCCACCTGAACCTGTTGTCGGGGCGGAGCGGCTGAAATCGGGTCAGCAACAGGGCTGACCCGGCGTGCCGCCTGATATATAATCCGGCGATTTTCATAGCAGCAAAGCACAAGGCACTGATGGAGCTTATCCGCGGTATTCACAATATCAAGCCCCGTCACCGGGGGTGTGTATTGACCATTGGCAACTTTGATGGGGTCCATCAGGGTCATCATGCCGTGCTGGCTCGCTTGCAGGAAAAGGCCGCCCAGCTCGGCCTGCCGGCCTGCGTCATGCTGTTCGAGCCGCAGCCACTGGAGCTGTTTGCCGGGGCCGCGGCGCCGGCCCGCCTCAGCCGCCTGCGGGAAAAGTACGAGGCGCTCAAGGGGATGCAGATCGATCGCATGCTCTGCGTGCGCTTCAACCACCGCTTTGCCGAGCAGTCCGCGGACACCTTCATCGAGCAACTGCTGGTGGAGAAACTCGGCGTGCACTATCTGGTGGTCGGCGACGATTTTCGCTTCGGCAAGGGGCGGGAAGGGGACTTCCACCTGCTGGAGGAGGCCGGCCGGCGCTTCGGCTTCGAGGTGATCAGCACCCAGAGCTTCCAGTTGTCCCGTCAGCGGGTCAGCAGCACGCTGGTGCGCGAGGCCCTCGCGGCTGGCCGGATGGCGGAGGTGGAGCTGATGCTCGGCCGTCCCTACACCATCAGCGGTCGAGTGGCCCACGGTGAAAAGCTGGGCCGCACCATAGGTTTTCCCACCGCCAATCTGGCCCTCAAGCGTCAGGTGATCCCGGTCGGTGGCGTGTTCGCGGTGGAAGTGATATGTTCCGGCAAGACCTTCCCCGGTGTCGCCAATGTGGGTGTACGGCCGACCTTGAACGGTACACAAGCCAGATTGGAAGTACATCTATTTGATTTTTCTGGCGACCTTTATGGTCAACAGGTCAAGGTGCTGCTTCGCCACAAGCTGCGCGAAGAGCAGAAGTTTGCCTCTTTCACCGCCTTGAAAGAGCAGATCGAACGAGATGCCCTGGCGGCCCGAGCCTGGTTCGGGCTGCCACAATTTCATTTACCCAGCACTCTTTTAGAAAAGAAGGGAACCCAGGACTGATGAGCGACTATAAACACACCCTGAATCTTCCGGAAACCGAGTTTCCGATGCGTGGCGATCTGGCCAAGCGCGAACCCAACATGCTGAAACGTTGGTACGATCAGGATCTTTACGGCGCCATTCGCCGCGCCAAAGCGGGCAAGCCTTCGTTCATTCTGCACGATGGCCCCCCCTATGCGAACGGCAGCATTCACATCGGTCACTCGGTCAACAAGATCCTCAAAGACATCATCATCAAGTCCAAGGGCCTCTCCGGCTTCGACTCCCCCTATGTGCCAGGCTGGGACTGCCACGGTCTGCCCATCGAGCTGAAAGTGGAAGGCATGGTCGGCAAGCCGGGCGAGAAGGTTTCCGCCGCCGAGTTCCGCGCCGAGTGCCGCAAATATGCCAAGACCCAGATCGAAGCGCAGAAGACCGACTTCATCCGTCTGGGCGTGCTGGGTGACTGGGAACACCCCTACCTGACCATGGACTTTGGCACCGAAGCCAACATCATCCGCTCCATGGCCAAGATCGTTGAAAACGGCCACCTGCACAAAGGCTCCAAACCGGTGCACTGGTGTACCGATTGCGGCTCCGCGCTGGCTGAAGCCGAAGTGGAGTACTACGACAAGAACTCCCCCTCCATCGACGTGCGCTTCAAGGCCGTCGACGAGGCTGCCGTGGCCGCCAAGTTTGACTGCGCCGAAGGCCACACTGGCAAGGGGCCCCTCTCTGCCGTGATCTGGACCACCACCCCGTGGACCCTGCCGGCCAACCGCGCCATCGCCATGCACGCCGATCTCGACTATGCACTGGTGCAGGTAGAGGGTGACAATCCCGAGCGTCTGATCCTGGCCGCCGAGCTGGTGAAGGACGTGATGGATCGTGCCGGCATCGAGCACTTCCACAACCTGGGCTACGCCAAGGGGGCCGCACTCGAGCTGCTGCGCTTCAACCACCCCTTCTACAGCTTCGACGTGCCTGTGGTACTGGGTGATCACGTCACCCTGGACGCCGGTACCGGCGCCGTACACACCGCCCCTGGCCACGGTCAGGAAGACTTCGTGGTCGGTCAGAAGTACGGTCTGGAAGTGGCCAACCCGGTTGGCAGCAACGGCGTCTATCTGCCGGATACCGAACTGTTTGCCGGCCAGCATGTGTTCAAGGCCAATGCGGCCGTGGTCGAGGTGCTGACCGAGCGTGGCGCCCTGCTGCACCACAAGGTGTTCAACCACTCCTATCCGCACTGCTGGCGTCACAAGACCCCGATCATCTTCCGTGCCACCCCGCAGTGGTTCATCAGCATGGAGCAGAAGGGTCTGCGCAAGCGTGCGCTGGAAGAGATCGAGCGCATCGAGAAAGAGGGCATTGCCCAGCACGGCCAGAGCGGCTGGGTCCCGGCCTGGGGTAAAAACCGCATCCAGGCGATGGTCGAGAACCGTCCTGACTGGTGTATTTCCCGTCAGCGTACCTGGGGCGTGCCCATCTCCCTGTTCGTCCACAAGGATACCCAGGCACTGCACCCGGATTCCGTGCGCCTGATGGAAGAGGTGGCCAAGCGGGTCGAACAGTCCGGCATCCAGGCCTGGTGGGATCTGGACAAGGCCGAGCTGCTGGGCGCGGATGCCGACAACTACGAGAAGGTGCCCGATACCCTGGACGTCTGGTTTGACTCCGGTTCTACCCACGCCTCCGTGGTCGACGCCCGTCCCGAGTTCAACGGCAAGCCGGCCGACATGTATCTGGAAGGCTCTGACCAGCACCGTGGCTGGTTCATGTCCTCCCTGATGATCGGCGTCGCCATGAAGGACAAGGCCCCCTACAATCAGGTGCTGACTCACGGCTTCACCGTGGACGGTCAGGGCCGCAAGATGTCCAAGTCCATCGGCAATGTGGTGAGCCCGCAGGACGTGATGAACAAGCTGGGTGCCGACATCCTGCGTCTGTGGGTCGCCAGCACCGACTACACCGGCGAGATGACCGTCTCCGACGAGATCCTCAAGCGCTCCGCCGACGCCTATCGCCGTATCCGCAACACCGCCCGCTTCCTGCTGGCCAACCTGAACGGCTTCAATCCGGCGACCGACATGGTGGCACCGGCCGACATGGTAGTGGTGGATCGCTGGGCCGTGGGCCGTGCCAAGGCGGTACAGGCCGAGATCGTGGCGGCGTTCGACGAGTACAACTTCCACGGTGTGACCCAGAAGCTGATGCAGTTCTGCTCCATCGAGATGGGTTCCTTCTATCTGGACGTCATCAAGGATCGTCAGTACACCGCCAAGGCTGACAGCCTGGCCCGTCGCTCCTGCCAGACCGCTCTCTATCACATCGCCGAGGCCATGGTGCGCTGGATGGCGCCCATCATGAGCTTCACTGCCGACGAGATCTGGGCTCTGCTGCCGGGCGAGCGCGGCGAGTTCGTGTTCACCGAGGAGTGGTACGACGGCCTGTTCGGGCTGGAAGCGGGCGAAGTGCTGAACGACGAGTTCTGGGCCGAGATCCTCACCGTGCGCGGTGAAGTGAACAAGGCGCTGGAAGTGGCCCGTGGCGAGAAGCGCATCGGTGGTTCTCTGCAGGCCGAACTGACCCTGTTCGCCAAGCCTGAGCTGGCTGCGCGTCTGAACGCCCTGGCCGATGAGCTGCGCTTCGTGCTGCTCATCTCCAAGGCCAAGGTGGTCAGCGTCGATGCCGCACCGGCTGAGGCCGTGGCAACCGAGCGTGATGACCTGTGGCTGAGCGTGGCCCAGTCTGCCGCCGCCAAGTGCGACCGCTGCTGGCACCATGTGGAAGACGTGGGCACCATCGCGGGCCATGAAGAGATCTGTGGCCGCTGCGTCACCAACGTCGAGGGTGACGGCGAAACTCGTCAATTTGCCTGATGAACATGACTCAACATAAAAGCGGCCTGCGTTGGCTGTGGCTGGCGGTGCTGGCCTTCGTACTGGACCAGGCGAGCAAGCTCGCCGTGGTCAAGCTGCTGCCGTTTGGCTACCCGGGGGTGGAGATCACCCCCTTCTTCAACCTGGTCCACGTCTACAACAAGGGGGCGGCTTTCAGCTTCCTGGCGGATCAGGGGGGTTGGCAGCGCTGGTTCTTCGCCGTACTGGCGTTCGCCATCTGCGGCCTGCTGATCCACTGGCTGCGCAAGCAGTCGGTCACCCAGCGCTGGAGCGGCATCGCCTACAGCCTGATCATCGGCGGGGCGCTCGGCAACGTGTTTGACCGGCTGGTGCTGGGCCATGTGGTCGACTTCCTCGACTTCTACTGGCAGCGCGCCCACTGGCCGGCGTTCAATCTGGCTGACAGCTTCATCTTCATCGGTGCCGCCATGATCGTGCTGGACGGCTTGCGTGGCGAGAAAAAACAGGACGCGAACTCATGAGCCAGCTGATTGCTGCGGACAGCAGTGTACTGTTCCATTTCTCCATCAAGCTGGAAGACGGCTCGGTGGCCGACAGCACGGCGCTGCACGGCAAGCCGGCCCGTCTGCGGATGGGCGACGGCAGCCTGACGCCAAGCTTCGAGCAGTGCCTGCTGGGGCTGCGCGAAGGGGAGAGCAAGAGCTTCACCCTGGCGCCGGAAGAGGCCTTTGGCCTCTCCAACCCCGACAACATCTACCATCTGGACCGCGCCAAGTTCGGCGCCGATGTGGAGCCGAAAGTCGGCACCATCATACTGTTCGACCAGCCCAACGGCAGCGAGCTGCCGGGTATCGTCCGGGCGGTGGCAGGGATGTCGGTGACGGTCGATTTCAACCACCCCCTGGCCGGTCACACCGTCACCTTCGAGGTGGAGATCCTGAGGGTTGATGACGAGGAAAAGGTGCACTGATGGATATCCTGCTCGCAAATCCCCGCGGCTTCTGTGCCGGTGTCGACCGCGCCATCAGCATCGTCGAGAGCGCGCTGGAGAAGTTCGGTGCCCCCATCTATGTCCGCCATGAAGTGGTGCACAACCGCTACGTGGTGAACAAGCTCAAGGAGGCGGGCGCCGTCTTCGTCGAGGAGCTGGATGAGGTGCCGGACGACAGCATCGTCATCTTCTCCGCCCACGGCGTCTCCAAGGCGGTGCGCGAGATGGCCAAGTCCCGCGCCCTCAAGGTGTTCGATGCAACCTGTCCGCTGGTGACCAAGGTGCACATGGAGGTCCATCGCGCCAGTCGCAAGGGCTCCGAAGCCGTGCTCATCGGCCACGCCGGCCACCCCGAGGTGATCGGCACCATGGGGCAGTACGAGAATCGCGAGGGCGGCATGTATCTGGTGGAGACGCCGGCAGACGTGGCCAGGCTCAAGGTGAAGAACCCGGACGATCTCTGCTTCGTCACCCAGACCACCCTCAGCGTGGACGAGACCTCGGACGTGATCGATGCCTTGCGGGCCCACTTCCCCAAGATCCAGGGGCCGCGCAAGGATGACATCTGCTACGCCACCCAGAACCGCCAGGATGCGGTGCGGGAGATGGCCGGGCTGGTGGACGCCATGCTGGTGGTGGGATCGCGCAACTCCTCCAACTCCAACCGCCTGCGGGAGCTGGCCGAGAAGGTGGGCGCCAAGGCCTACCTCATCGACGACGCCTCCATGATCGAGGCCGGTTGGCTGGCGGGAGTCAAGGCGATCGGTGTCACCGCCGGTGCCTCCGCCCCCGAGGTGCTGGTGCAGTCCGTCATCACCCGTCTGCGCGAGCTGGGCGGCAAGGTGGTGGCCGAACACCCCGGTCGTGAAGAGAACGTGGTGTTTGAAGTGCCGCCGGAACTGCGCATCCTGTGAGTGATGCGTCCCCTGCGGGACTACACCGTCTCAGATTGAGCCACCTCCAGCGAGGTGGCTTTTTCATGGGTGATTCTTATGGCTCTTGTTGGCCGCTTTGCCGTGAGATCGCAGCGAAATTTGATGATGTATGTCCAAGATTTGAGTAGATTGAATTGCAAGCGAAGGTTCGCGGCCTAGACTGCTGATGAACTTATCACCGGCTTGATGGCAGATGGATGTGCAGCCGGCCCCCCGACAAAATCAGAGCGAAACAGGATGTTTTTGCGTTCAGGTTTTAGCCTCATCGAGCTGATGGTCACCATTGCGCTCGTCTCTATCCTGCTGACGCTGGGAGTCCCCTCCTTCAGCGCGATAATGCGCAACATGACGTTGACCAGCCAGGCCAACAACTTCGTGGCCGCCATCAACCTTGCCCGCTCCGAAGCCATTCGCCGCAATACGGCGGTCACTCTCTCCGCCTCCACCAGCAATCTGACCCAGAACCACTGGGAATCGGGCTGGCAGATCTGGGTCGACAGCAACGGCAACGGCACCCTGGACAACGGCGAGTTGCTGCGACTCTTTCCCGACATGGGGGCCGGCACCCTGGTCAGCAATACGTCGCTGGTACGTTTCAGTGGCAATGGCTTTCTCGATGGTCGCGCCCAGGCGGCGCTGGTATTTTCCCTGCAGCCGCCTGACTGCGCGCAGGAGGCATCGCGCGACATCACGATCACCCCGGCCGGCCGCCCTTCAATCACGGAGACCAGCTGCATATGAAGCACCAGCAAGGCGTCTCGCTGCTTGAAATCATGATCGCCGTGCTGGTGCTGTCGATCGGCATCCTCGGCATGGCGACCCTGCAGTTGCAGGCACTCAAGAGCAATCAGTCGGCCCTGACCCGGACCGAGGCGACCCAGTTTGCCTACATGATCACCGACATGATGCGGGCCAACCGCAGCGCGGCTCTGCTCGGCCAGTACAACGTCGGCCTGGGGGAGGCGGTCTCCGGCAGCTCGATGGCGATACAGGATGTGCAGTACTGGAAACAGGCGCTCGGCGGCCTGCCCGGCGGTGATGGGGCCATTGCCGTGAGTGCCGGACAGGCGACCATCACCATCCAGTGGGATGCCAGCCGGCTGGCCACCGAGCCTGCGCTGCGCAGCATGACCCTGAGGACGGATCTGTGAACGGGCGGCGCACCTTGCCGCGCCAGGCCGGTGTCGGTCTGGTGGAGGTGATGATCGCCCTGCTGCTGTCGCTGCTGACGGTCGGGGTCATCATCCAGGTGCTGCTTGGCAACCACAAAACCTACCTGACCGGCGAAGCCATCGCCCGGGTGCAGGAGGACAGCCGGTTTGCCGTCAACCTGCTGCAACAAGAGCTGCGGATGGTGGGCTACCAGGGCTGCCTCAGCAAGCAGGGGGTCAACATCACCAATACCCTCAACGGGGCGACGGCGCTGCCCTACAACTTCACCGTCTATCTGCGCGGCTATGACAATGTCACGGCGACGCTGCCTGCGCCGCTGTCGGCCCTGTTTACCGCGGCCGAGCCCAAACCCAAGCCGGGAACCGACGTGCTGCTGGTACAGGGGCCGACTGGCAGCGGTGTGCCGGTGACCCGCAACAACAGTGCGGCCCAGCTGTTCGTGCAGCAACTCTCCAGCAAGGCCAACTACTGCGGCACCGGCAAGCAGGGCTACAGCGACCTGTGCGAGGGGGACATCGTCATGGTCTCCGACTGCCAGAAGGCGCGGATCTTCCAGATCACCCAGACCCAGGTGGTGGGGGGCGGCAGCGAGGTCAACATCGGCCACTCCAACGACAACAAATACACCCCGGGCAATGCCGTCAGCTCCTGGGGCGGGGCCAGCAGCCCGGTCGAGGAGCGCTTCGGCGCCGGTTCGGTATTGAGCCGGATGGAAACCCGGGTCTATTACATCGCCCGTCCCTCGGCCGGCGCGCCCTATGCCCTCTATCGCAAGAGCGGGCTGGGGGCGGGCATGCCGCTGGTGGACGGGGTCACCGACATCCAGCTGACCTTCGGTGAGGATCAGAACCGGGATCGGGCGGCGGATCGTTACGTGAGTGCCGCCAGCAACCCGAACTGGGACAACGTGCTGGGGATCGGCGTTCAGCTGTTGATGCGCAGCAACCAGGGCAATGTGGTGTCGGATCCGCAGGCCATCAGCTTCGCCGGGGCTACCTTCCAGGCAACCGACAGCCACTGGTACTGGGTGGCCGAAACCACGGTCGCCTTGCGCAACCGGCTGCCATGAGGAGGGAGGCATGATGGGGCGACAAGGGGGAATGGCACTGGTGATCAGCCTGATTTTTCTCGCGGTAGTGAGCTTGCTGGCGATGGCCAGCATGCAGAGCGCCCTGCTGCAGGAGAAGATGGCGGGCAACCAGAAGGAGTCGCAACAGGCGCTGCAGGCGGCGGAGGCGGCACTGCGCGCAGCCGAGCGCTATCTGGAGGCAGGCAACTCAGGCCCCTACGATAACAGCGCCGGTCTCTATGAGTTCGTCAGCGTGGCGGTGGATCCCGCTTCTCCCTCCACGGCCTGGCGGACCTATGCCAATAGCGGGCTGGCGGGACGGGCCCCAGAGTACTTCATCGAGCGGCTGCCCTACACCCAGAGCAGCAACGAGAGTCTGGCGGTGGACGAGCCCATCAGCGAGCGTCGTCTTTATCGCATCACGGCTCGGGGATTCGGCCTCTCGGACGAGAGCCGGGTGCTGTTGCAATCGACCTACAGCCGCTAGGAGGGAACCATGCGTGCATCTGGCTACGGATTTTGTGCCCTGTTGCTCTGCACCCAGGTGCAGGCGGCGCTCGACATCGCCCAGGTTCCCCTCTATCTCGGCACCCGGGCCGAACCCAACATCATGTTCAGTCTGGATGACTCCGGCTCGATGCACTTCGAGCTGATGCCGGAGGATTTGATCGAAAACAGCGCTCGCTACGTCTATCCCCGTGCCGACAACGTCTATGGCAGCGAAGACTACGACAACCGGACCGTTACCTTCACCAGCAACAACGATCGCAACGCCTACACCCGCTCGAGCAACAACAACAAGCTCTACTACAACCCCTTGTTGAGTTACCGCCCCTGGGCCAAGGCGGACGGTACCCTGATGGCAAATGCCAGCATCAGCTGCGCGCCGCACAACCCCTTCAACACCGCCGCCGGCTGTCGCGACCTGACCAAGAACAATCGCTCGAAGTCGTTGCGCTACTACACCGGGTTTTCCTCCAGCGACTACAACGATGACGAGACCTTCTGGCCCGCCGTCTATTTCGCCTACAAGGGCAGCGGTGATGTGAAGAGGGCGAGCAGTTATACCCGGGTCGAGATAAAGTCCGGCAGCACCTATGGCGGGCGCCCCAATCGCAGTGACTGCAAGAGCGCACCGGTATGTACCTACGAGGAGGAGATCCAGAACTTCGCCAACTGGTACACCTACTATCGCTCCCGGATCCTGGCGGCCCGGGCCGGGGTCGGTCGTGCCTTCGCCAGTCAGGGACAGGCCCTGCGGGTGGGGTTTGCCACCATCAATGCCAGCGGCAGCGTGATCCGCGGGGTGGCGCCCTTCTCCGGCACCGATCGCAGCGCCTTTTTCAGCGACCTCTACAGCCGCGACATTCCGGCCGCCGGCACGCCGCTGCGCACCAGCCTGAAGGATGTGGGGGAGTATTTCTCCCGCACCGACAACAATGGCCCCTGGGCGGCCAGCGCCGGCAGCACCTTGCCCCACCTCACCTGCCGGCAGAGCTACAACATCCTGATGACCGATGGCTACTGGAACGGGGATACCCCCTCGGTGGGGGATCTGGACAAGGATGGCTACAGCAATACCCTGGCCGACGTGGCCTACAAGTACTGGAAAACAGACCTGCGTGCCGATCTGGCCGACAAGGTGCCGACCAGCACGGCAGATCCCGCCAACTGGCAGCATCTGGTCAACTTTACCGTGGGGCTCGGGGTCAACGGGTCGCTCAATCCGGCCAACGGCATCCCGAACAGCTGGCCCAATCCCCATGATCCGGATGACAAGGAGTACAAGAACGCGACCTACATTCCGGAGTACAAGATCGATGACCTGTGGCACGCGGCGCTCAACAGCAAGGGCAGCTTCTTCAGCGCGGGTGACCCCGACGTCTTTGCCGCGGCCCTGAGCAGCACTCTGGCCCAGATTGCGGCACGCAACAGCTCCGCCAGTTCGGTGACCGCCAACGCCACCCGGCTGGACAGCAATACCCACATCTATCAGGCCCGCTACAACAGTGGCGACTGGTCCGGGCAGCTCATCTCCATTCCGCTCAACAGCGACGGCTCGCTGGGCAACATGGCCTGGGATGCCGCAACCCAGATCCCTGCCCATACCGCCCGCAGCCTCTTCACTCGCCAGAACGGGGTCGGCATTCCCTTCACCTGGGCCGATCTCAACGCCACCAATCGCGCCCTGTTCAACCTCGCCGGTGACAACCAGGGGGAAAACCGGGTCGCCTACTTGCGCGGTGATCGCAGCCGTGAGCAGAGCAATGGCGGCCTGTTCCGCAGTCGCAGCGACCTGCTGGGGGACATCATCAACTCGGATCCCGTCTATGTCGGCAACCGGGACTACGGCTATGGCAGCGCCACCGGCCTGACCCAGGCCGAGCGGGAGGGCTACCAGAGTTTCCTTGGCTCGACGGCCATCAGTCGCCGTACTCCCATGCTCTACGTGGGGGCCAACGACGGCATGCTGCACGGTTTTCGGGTCGCCAACGGGGTGGAGACGCTGGGCTACATCCCGGCCAGCCTGCTGGGGGATCTGAGCCTGCTGACCAAGCCGGATTACAGCCACCGCTACTATGTGGACGGTACGCCCAAGGTGGGGGATGCCTATCTTGGCAGCAGCTGGAAAACCGTGCTGCTGGGGTCGACCGGCGCCGGTGGCAAGGCGGTCTTTGCCATCGACGTGACGGCCCCCGACAACTTCACTGCCGACAAGATGTTGTGGGAGTTTACCAACGCCGAGATGGGGGTAGCGCTGGCTGCGCCGACCCTGGTCCGGGTGAAGTCCGGCAACAAATGGGTGGCGCTGGTGGCCAACGGCTACAACAGTACCAGCCAGACCGCCCGGCTGTTTGTGCTGGATCTGGCGACCGGCGCCGTGATCAAGGAGATAGATACCCAGGCGGGCTCGGCCAGCGAACCCAATGGCCTCTCATCCCCCCTGCCGGTAGACGAGGACGGCGATCGGGTGGCGGACTATGTCTATGCCGGCGATCTGCAGGGCAATCTGTGGAAATTCGACCTGACCGACAACAACAGCGCCCAGTGGGGGAGCGCCTTCAAGACCGGCAACAAGCCAAAACCGCTGTTTCAGGCGTGCAACGGGACCTGCTCTGCCAGCACGCGCCAACCCATCACCATGCGTCCGTTGGCCATTCGCCATCCCAAGGGGGGCATCATGGTGCTGATGGGGACCGGCAGCTATTTCACCAATGACGACAAGCTGTTGCCGGCAACCCCCAGGCTGGAGGCCGTCTACGGCATCTGGGATGCGGGGGCGACCGTGCTCGCCAGCCAGTTGCAGCAGCAGAGCATCACTCACGAATACTCCGCCAATGGCACCACCATCAAGTTCAATGTGAGGGTGGTCTCCAACACGGCGGTCAACTACACCAGCCAGAAAGGGTGGTATCTGGTGCTCAAATCCCCTGCGTTGAGCAAGGGGGTAGGGGAGCGAGCCGTTTCGGAGATGCTCTACCGCAACAAACGGCTGATCTTCAATACCCTGATCCCCTCGGCGGATGCCTGTGACTTTGGTGGACGCTCCTGGCTGATGGAGCTGGATCCTGTCTCGGGGGCGCGTCTGAGCTACTCGGTGTTCGACGTCAATGGCGATGGGGCCGTCAATGATGACGACTATGTGGGGATCAAGGACGGCAGCGGCAACGACATCAAGGTGCCGGTCAGTGGCAAGCAGTTTGACGAGCTCACCACGACGCCGAGCGTGGTGGAGGATGCCGACATGGAGCGCAAGTACATCAGTGGTTCCAGCGGCAATATCTCGGTCACCCTGGAAGAGGGGGCGGGTGACCTTGGGGGTCGCCAGTCCTGGTTGCAACTGGAGTAGAGGTGGAGATGGAGCGTGGATTTTCCCTGCTGGAGCTGATGATTGCGGTAGCCGTGATGGCGATTCTGACCCTGATTGCCTACCCCAGCTACAACAGCTACATGGCGTCTGCCAAGCGGGCCGAGGCCAAGGCGGCGCTGCTCGAGGCGGCGCAATACATGGAGCGGCAGTTTACCGCCGATGGCAACTATGATGGCGGCAATCTGGCCTCAGCCGGACTGGCCACCTTGCCCAGGGATGGCGGGGCTGCCTATTACAATCTGGCGCTCAATGCCAGCGGCGCCCGCTATACCCTGACGGCGATCCCGACCGGAGTGATGAACGGCGACCCCTGCGGCTTGCTGACCCTGGATCAGGGGGGGCAGCAGGGGGTGTCGATGGCCAGCATGACGGCCGCCGAGTGCTGGTAATGCGTTACCAGCAGGCTGCTGGGGTCTTGATGTCAGCCTTGTTGAGGGTGAGGGTATCGCAGGCGGTGCTGCCGCTCTTGTCGCCCACCTGCGCTCCCTTGCTGGTGGCGATCAGGGTGTAGGTGGTTGCGGTAGCCCCGGAGATGGTGAAGTCGTAGTAGCTGCTGGTGGGATTGCCCACCTGGGACGGGGTCGTGCCGTAGCTGGTGTTGGAGACTCTGAACTCTTCCTGTTTCAACTGCATGCTGAGCAAGCCTTTGAACGCCTCGGCTCGACGGGATTTGCGCAAACCGTCGCTGAAACTGGGGTAGGCGATGGATGCAATGATGGCGACGATGGCGACTGCAACGAGCAGTTCCAGCAGCGTGATTCCGGACTGTTTGGCTTTCATGGGGCGGCATGCTTCGTGAAACAGGTTGATACTATAGGATAGTACTGACGGTGTGCTCTACTGGCATGTGCAAAAAGAAAGGAGTCTTGAACGATGGAAGGCAGAAAGGGCAGATCCGCCGGTTTTACCCTGATAGAGCTGATGGTCGCCCTGTCTCTGGTCGCTCTGCTGCTGACCGTTGCGATTCCCAGTTATCAATCACTGCGCCAGGAGCAGATGGTCAAGGCCGCCACCCAGGCGGTGTATACGGATGTGATGTTGCTGAAGTCCGAGGCCATCAAGCGTAATCGCACCCTGCAATTCATCATCTTCAACAGCGGCACCAGCAATTGGTGTTACCGCATTTTTATTGATGGCAGCTGTAACAGTTGCAGCGATCACTGTTCCAGCATTGAGGGGCGCAAGGGGGGCGATGCCAGTGAATATCCCGGTATCAGCCTGGTTGCCAGCTACAGTGAATCGTCAAGCAACATCAGGCCCCTGAGTATCTCTCCCAGAAGGTCCTCCCTGACGGCGGGGAATATTGCCATCTCATCCGGTACCTACTCCATGCAGGTCAAGACCAACAATGTCGGGCGTGTGCGTACCTGCGGTGTCAGCAATGTCAGTGGGGTGCCTGCATGTTGAGAGCACCAAGGGGATTCAACGTGGTGGAGCTGATGGTTGCCATGGTCGCAGGCCTGCTGCTGGTCGCCGCGGTGACATCCTTGTTCGCCACCATCCTCAGGGTCAATCAAACCTCCATGCAGGTGAGCCGCCTCAATCAGGAGCTGCAGAGCGTCACCGACATGATCGCCCGTGACGTGCAGCGCACCGGTTATGATCAGGGGGCGACAGCCTTTCTCGGCGCGGCATCGGGAGCCAGATCTCCTTTCTATTTCGATACCAGCAGTGATCTGATGAATGAGACGGTCACAGGCTCCAAGATTTATCGCTGCATTAGGCTGAAATACGATGATGATAACAACGGCTCTCTTGGGACTGATGAAACTTATATCTACAGCTACGACAGTGCCGACAAAGGGGTGCAGCTTGGCACCAGTTGTAGCACCGGCAGCCTGCTGAGTACCGACAATACCATCGAAATTACGGATCTCACCTTCTCGCTGTTGAGTGGCAGCGTCTCGTCAGGTGCACGGACGGTGCGGCTGAACATATCGGGCCAGTTCAAGGCCAACACCGCGCTCAAACTCACCCTGCAGCGTGATATCAAGCTGCGCAACGACGGGTATTGATGTCATGCAACGTCATCTTGGTTTTACCACCTTCACCGTTACCTTGCTGCTTACTGTGATGTTGCTGAGCATCTCGCTGCTGGTGGGCAAGCTGATGGTGTCTGACCGCCGTGTCAGCCTCAACGAAGTGCAGTATCGACAGGCACTGGCCCTGGCAGAACTGGGTTTGTCCGACGGGGTCGGCCGCTTGGCGCAGGACGCAAGTTGGCGTAGCGCCAGCAGTGGCGTGTCGGTCACTGTGTCGGCCGGTACCTATACCCTGTTTGCGCTGGACGACACAGCCGTGACCGTGGGCGGGGCGAGCGTGACGCCGGTCAGGGTGCGAGCCCAGGCTACCCTGGTTGACAGTACTGCCAATGCTGATGTGGAGATCAAGACCATCAAGGTCAGCGTATTGGCTGGCACCCCGGCTGCCCCCCTGACGGTTGCCGGTGGCATGGCCGTTTCCGGCAACTTTACCGTGGTGGCCAATCCCAACGGGGGCGGGCCTGGCGTACCGCTCTCTATCTGGACCAACGGTAATGTGGATCTGACCAATGGTTCCGGTCAGACCTGCCATCAGGGGGATTACAGCGGAGGGTGCAGTGCCTACATCAGCCAGAAGGGGGACAAACAGTCGGACATCAAGGACAACGATACCGCCTTCCCAAGCGACCTGGTCTGGTATCTGTTCAACGAGAATGACGATGCAACAGGATGGGCCAATCTGGAGTCGCGGGCAGTGCAGATGCTGACCAATTGCGATTCGTTGTCGACCGCCTCCCGTGGACTCATCATCGTCGATGGGGACTGCAAGCCGGGCGGTTCGATCGGTTCGGTTGCCGCACCTGTGGTACTTATCGTGCGCAACGGGGATCTGATGGTCAACGGCAACGCCACCCTCTATGGGCTGGTGTTCGCCTACTCCTCCACTCCCGCCACGGCTACCAACGATATCAGCCTGAAGGGGGGCGCTATCGTCAATGGCGCTGTGGTTGCCAACTACCAACTGGGCAAGACCGCCAACGGGACCTTCGACGCCAAGTACGACCAGGCGGTGCTGAGCAATATCGAGAATGGAGCCGCATTTCAGATCATTAACCTAGTGCCCGGTAGCTGGCGGGACTGGTAGGAGCGAACATGAAACCGCACAAGGGATTCGGGCTGTTGGAGATCTTGATCACCCTGGTTCTGCTCGGGGTGGGGGTGGCCGGGTTGGTGGCCATGTCGCGCGGGATCCTCGGGGCCTCCCAGGATGGTCGGCGCTATGAGGTGGCGATGCGGCTGGCCGAGTCGAAACTCGATGATTTTCGTACCTTCAACGGCGTGGTGAGTGCCGTCTCTCCGCTCACGGCCTATAACAGCATTGCGGCGGGCACCAGTACGGTCACCCCCGCCGACGGCGGCGGGACCTATACCCTGAGCTGGACCGTGAACAACCAGTACTGGAATGGTACGGCCTGGCAGACCACGGCCCCGGCGGGATACCTGCAGTCCTACCCGGGTCGCAAGGTCGTCAACGTGACCGTCAGCTGGAGCGACAATGACGGGAATCCAATCTCGCTGTTATTGGCCGGCGCAGTGTCGCCGGCAGAGTCACTGGCCCAGAACCAGTTGAATGGCGGGCTCGATACCAGTCGCGAACCTCCCAAGGTGGTCTATACCCCGGGGGTGGCGCCGGACGTCATCTCCATCCAGATCGATCAGGAAGGGCGCAAGCAGGAGACCAGCAAACCGCTGCCGACGGTGACCTCCAAGGATGGCACCGTCGGCAAACTGGTGCAGTTCGAGACGGTCACCTACAAGCCCGACAACGGCGGCAACACCCAGCAGGTATTGCAGGATCTGGCCTCGGTCTCCTGCTCTTGCAGTTACGGCTCGAGCGTCAATGCCTACCTGCCGGGCCAGGCGATCCTGACCGACAGCAATCTGCTCTATTGGAGCGTGGGCTCCCAGGTCACCAAGCAGACCGGCATCCTCAACAGCAGCGTCAAGGATCAACCCACCCTCTGCACCAGTTGCTGCAAGAACCACTTCGATGGCAGTGGCAGCAGCTTTGATCAGTTCTACTCCCCGCTGCACACCAACAGGCAGCGCTATAACAGCTCGCTCACCTCGGTCAACAGTGGCGACTATGTGGATGCCTGCCGCTTCGTCCGGCTCGATGGCTATTATCGCCCTCTGCCCGAGTGGAACCTGATCAAGGTGGTGGTGGCCAGCGCCGACTTCCTCGCCAAGACGGCCAATCAGACCAGCTACCAGAATTACATCAAGTACGTGGTCACCACCTACATCACCTGGCAGAAGAACACCCTCAACTGGACCGCGAACCCCACCGCCACGCCACCGACCATCACCGAGTTTGCCGACTGGTTGCCTGCCAACGCGGCGGCGGGGGGAGACACCACGACCAAGGTCACCATGAGCACGGGCACGGCCCAGCTGATCGCGCGCGGCATCTATGTGGATGTGCTCTCGCCCACCTATCTGGCCGCACTCGACCTGACCTCGCAGGATCTGCTGGCCAGGGTGCCATTCCAGGATATCAACCTGACCATGCTGGCCGAGTGGAGTCTGGTGCCCTTGAGTGGCCAGCTGACCGGCAGTGTTTCCGACTATGTGGGGGTGACCAACGAGACGGTCAAGACGGTGGTCGATCTCAACAACTACTACTTCGGCAGCTACAGTCGCGGCTACCTGTCTGCCAAGAAGAGCACCAAGGATGCCTCCAACGTGTTGCAGAGCGCGTCGATCAAGGTGACCGCCTATCAAGGCAACTCGGGGATCACCGCCTCGCTCATCTCTCCCGTGGATCAGAGTGAAGCCAAGAGCGCCAGCATGCCGGTGGCGATCGATACCAGCGCTCAAACCGTACCGACCCTGACCGTGTCGGGGCGGATCGAGTGTCTGGAGAAGGTCAGCAACAAGGACCCATCCCCTACGGCGTGCAACAAGAACACCTTCAACGGGTTGAGCGTGACCACCACCACCACGGGGGCCACCTGCCGTATCGACAAGCCCCAGGCCAACAACCAGCCGGCCACCTATGTCTGCACGGCGGCACAAAACAGCAGCCTGGTGGTGAGTTTCTCTTACAGTGCCCAGGGCAACACCACCTATCTGCTGAAGCCGGCGTCGTTGAGTATCGCCATGACACCGCCCGCCAGCGGTCAGGTGATCACCGGGCCCTGTGGCCTGCTGGTGGACAACGGCGTGACCAACGCGAGCAGTCTGACTTGTACCCCCTGAGTCTTGGGCGCTGGCACAGCCAGCGCCTTTTCTTTATCATTCCCCATCATTTTCGAATTCAAGATGCATCGCCATGGCAAAAGCCCTCTCTCTGATGCTTGCCCAGTTGAATCTGACGGTAGGCGCCATCGAAGATAACTGTGACAAGGTGCTGGCGGCAGCCGCCGAAGCCGATCGGCAAGGCGCCGATCTGCTGGTCTGCTCCGAACTGGCCCTGACCGGCTACCCGCCGGAAGATCTGCTGCTGCGCGCCGATCTGATGATCCGGGTGGAGGCCGCGCTGACCCGCATCGCGGCATGGCAGGGGGCTTGCGCCATTCTGGTGGGTCACCCCTGGCGTGAAGGGGAGGCGCTCTACAACGCCGCCTCCCTCTATGAGCAGGGGCAGCTGGTCGCACGCTACTTCAAGCAGGATCTGCCCAACTACGGGGTCTTCGACGAGAAGCGCTACTTCACCGCGGCAACCGAGACCTGCGTGGTCCCCTTCCGTGGTCATCAGCTGGGCTTGCTCATCTGCGAAGACCTCTGGCAGCCGGGGCCGGCGCTGGCCGCCAAGGCCGCGGGGGCCGAGCTGCTGCTCACCATCAATGCCTCGCCCTACGATCAGGAAAAACCCTGGATCCGCCGCGAGCTGATGGCCGAGCGCTGCGATCAGACTGGTCTGCCGCTCATCTACCTCAACCAGGTATGCGGTCAGGACGAGCTGATCTTCGACGGCTGCTCCAAGGTGTTCAACAGCCAGGGCGAGCTGACCCACAAGCTGGCCCCCTTTGCCGAAGAGCTGGCGCTGGTGCGCTTTGCCGATGGCCAGCCGGTGAAGGAGCGGGAACCCGCCGCGCCGCTGGAACC
This sequence comes from Aeromonas sp. R5-3, assembly GCF_040908225.1. Classification (NCBI taxonomy): domain Bacteria; kingdom Pseudomonadati; phylum Pseudomonadota; class Gammaproteobacteria; order Aeromonadales; family Aeromonadaceae; genus Aeromonas; species Aeromonas sp. R5-3. The sequence continues at coordinate 386,711 of NZ_JBFODH010000023.1, forward strand.
CTTGGCCGAGACCTATCAGGCACTGGTACTGGCGGTGCGCGACTACGTCACCAAGAACGGCTTCCACGGTGCCGTGCTGGGCCTCTCCGGCGGCATCGACTCGGCGCTGACCCTGGCCATCGCAGCCGATGCCATCGGCGCCGACAAGGTGCAGGCGGTGATGATGCCATTCCGCTACACCGCCCAGATGAGCGTGGAAGATGCCAAGGAGCAGGCCGAACGGATGGGGGTGGAGTTCAACATCATCTCCATCGAGCCCATGTTCGAAGGCTTTATGGCCCAGCTGGCGCCGCTGTTTGAAGGGACCGCTCGCGACACCACCGAAGAGAACCTGCAGGCTCGCTGCCGTGGTGTGCTGTTGATGGCGCTCTCCAACAAGCGTCGCCGCATCGTGCTGACCACCGGCAACAAGAGCGAGATGGCGGTGGGCTATGCCACCCTGTACGGCGACATGGCCGGCGGTTTCGACGTGCTCAAGGACGTTCCCAAGACGCTGGTCTTCAAGCTGTGCGAATACCGCAATTCCGTCGATTATGTGATCCCGCAGCGGGTCATCGACCGTCCTCCTTCGGCAGAATTGGCACCGGACCAGGTGGATCAGGACAGCCTGCCCCCCTATGACATCCTGGATGCCATCCTCAAGCGCTATGTGGAAGAAGATGCCTCCGTGGCTGACATGGTGGCGGAAGGCTTCGAGGAGGCGGTGGTGCGCAAGGTGATCCGCCTCGTGGATCTCAACGAATACAAGCGCCGTCAGGCTGCGGTCGGGCCCCGCATCACGGCCCGCAACTTTGGTAAGGATCGCCGTTACCCCATCACGTCCGGGTTTGGCAAACAAAACTGGTAAGGAGTCACCATGAAGAAGATTGAAGCCATCATCAAACCGTTCAAGCTGGACGATGTGCGCGAGGCCCTGGCCGAGATCGGCATCAACGGCATGACGGTATCCGAGGTCAAGGGCTTCGGCCGCCAGAAGGGCCACACCGAGCTCTATCGCGGCGCCGAGTACATGGTCGACTTCCTGCCCAAGGTGAAGGTGGAGCTGGTGGTGCAGGACGAGGATCTCGATGCCTGCCTGGAAGCGATCCAGAACACCGCCCGCACCGGCAAGATTGGTGACGGCAAGATCTTCGTCTGCGAGGTGGAGCGGGTCATCCGCATCCGTACCGGCGAAGAGAACGAAGACGCCATCTGACGGATGGCTGAGCCTTGTGATGAGCCAACGAATGGAGACTCGAGCCCGCTGATGTCCTGGATGCGCCTCGTTGCGGTGGCCGGCCTGCTGGCCGGTCTGACCGCCTGCAGTACCCGGCCGCCGGCCCAGCCGGAAAACCTGTGCCAGATCTTTCGCGAGAAGCCGGACTGGCACAAGGCTGCGCTCAAGATGAACGAGAAGTGGGGAACGCCTGTGCAGGTGGTGATGGCCATGATGTATCAGGAGTCCTCCTTCGTGCACGATGCCCAGCCGCCGATGCAGTATTTCCTCTTCATCCCGACCGGGCGGGCCAGCTCCGCCTACGGCTATGCCCAGGTCAAAGATGAAACCTGGGCCGACTACCAGCGGGAGACCGGCAACAGCTGGAGCGATCGCGATGACTTTGCCGACGCCATCGACTTCATGGGCTGGTACACTCACAAGGCCCAGCGGCTGAACGGCACCTCCAAGTGGGATGCGTATGGCCAGTATCTCAACTATCACGAAGGGTGGGGTGGCTATCGGCGTGGCAGCTACCGCAGCAAGGGATGGCTGATGAAGACATCCCGCAAGGTGGAGGCTCGCGCCCAGCGCTACGGCGCCCAGTATCGACAATGCAAGGATCAGCTCTCCAGCGGGGGCTGGTTCTGGTAACCAAATCAGGAGTCAGAAATGCCGTTATTGGACAGTTTTACCGTTGACCACACCCGCATGGCCGCGCCGGCGGTGCGTGTGGCCAAGACCATGCAGACCCCGAACAAGGACACCATTACCGTGTTCGATCTGCGTTTCTGCGTGCCGAACCAGGAGATCCTCTCCGAGCGCGGCATCCACACCCTCGAGCACCTGTTTGCCGGCTTTATGCGTGATCACCTGAACGGCAACGGGGTGGAGATCATCGACATCTCCCCCATGGGCTGCCGCACCGGCTTCTACATGAGCCTGATCGGTGCACCGGACGAAGCCCGGGTTGGCGCTGCCTGGCAGGCCGCCATGAGCGACGTGCTGACCGTGCAGGAACAGGGCAAGATCCCTGAGCTGAACGAATACCAGTGCGGCACCTACAGCATGCACTCGCTGGAAGAGGCCCATGCCATCGCCCGCCACGTGCTGGAGCGCGGCATCGGCGTCAACCGCAATGACGAACTGGCCCTGCCGGAAGAGAAGCTGAAAAGCCTCTGATCCCGGGATGGCAAACATGAAAAAGGCCGGTCAATGACCGGCCTTTTTGCGTTTGGCGAGTTCAGGATGGCAGCGGCATCACCCGGTTGCGGCCCAGCTCCTTGGCCTTGTAGAGCAGCTTGTCGGTGCGCTCGACCAGGCTGTCGCCCGTCTCCTGACCGTTGTGCTCGCCAACGCCAAACGAGGCGGTGATGTGGTCGATGCGTCGGCCCGACTTGCGATCCAGGATCGACATCTTCTCGATGGCCCGGCGCAGGCTCTCCGCCATCTGGCGGCTCAGCGCCAGGTTGCGCATGGGGAGCAGTAGTGCAAACTCCTCGCCGCCGAGGCGGTAGGCGGTGACGCCCTCCTTGCAGGTCTCCCGCAGTCGCTTGCTGAAGGCACGCAGTACCTGATCTCCCAGCAGGTGGCCATATTCGTCGTTGAAACTTTTGAAGCGGTCGATATCGGCGAGGATCAGCGAGAAGGGCTGCTTGCTGCGCAGCAGGCTGTCTATCTCCAGATCGAAGGCGCGCCGGTTGAGCAGGCTGGTGAGGGCATCCTCGTTGGCCAGCTTGCGGGTCTCGTTGAGCGCCTCGCGCAGCTCCTTGATCTCCTTCTCGGCGCTGCTGAGCTGGTTGCGAAAGTGCATGGTCGACATGCGTACGTCCCGCGACTCGCGCACCAGATCTCGCAGGATCCCCATGGTGTCCTCCAGGCTCAGCCCCTCGTCATCGATAAGGCTCAGCCGGTCGAAACTCTTGTCGAGCATCTCCTGGAACATGCCGGTATCCGAGATGGCATCCTGCATGGTGTGGCCGAGCTCGTTGGCCATGGCGGCCAGGTTGAGCTTCATCGCCTCCATCTGCTGCTCATCCTGGGCGGCGAGGTGCTGGTGATAGAGACGTTCGCAGGTGGTGAGCGAGCAGGTGCCCTGCAGCTTGATGGCCTGATCGATGGCCTGATTGAGCTCGGGCATGCTGGCCGCCACATAGTTATACCAAAGGGTGTAATTATCCGGCGTGGTGGGGATTTGATACTTGATCATCAGGGGAACCGCCTGCTTGAGATAGGCGGCGGATTGGGCGAACGAATCCTTGCTCATGAGTTCCATGTCTCATCATGACTGCAAACTGTGCATAGTATGACAGAGAGATTGGCCAAAAGGCAGTCGATGGATGCCATTCGCCCCCCCCTCCGATATAATGTCGCCGTTACCACCTACCCTAAGGCCTGCTTATGTCTCAAAAAGATCCTTTCCTCGAACGCGAGGCCGAAAAATACGAGAATCCGATCGCCAGTCGCGAGCTGATCCTCGACCTCATCAAGGGCCATGAAAAGCCCATGTCCCGTGAAGAGTTGGCCAAGGTCCTCAAGCTGACCGAAGAAGAGCCGCTGGAAGCCTTGCGTCGTCGTCTGCGCGCCATGGAGCGCGACGGTCAACTGGTCTTCACCCGCAACCAGTGTTACGCCCTGCCGGATCGCCTGAATCTGGTCAAAGGCTATGTGCTCGGCCACAAGGATGGCTTCGGTTTCCTGCGTCCCGAGGGTGGTGGCCCGGATCTGTTCCTGAACAACCGCGAGATGCAGCGCCTGATGCACGGCGACTATGCCCTGGTGCAGCCCACCGAGATCGACCGCAAGGGTCGCCAGGAGGCGCGTCTGGTGCGCCTGCTCAAGGCCCGCGAGGCGGACATCGTCGGTCGCTATTTCGTCGAGAACGGCGTCGGTTTCGTGGTACCCGACGACAGCCGCATCGGCCAGGACATCATCATCCCGGAAGGGGAGAACAAGGGTGCTCGCCAGAGCCAGGTGGTGGTCGTGCGCATCAACCAGCGCGCCACTGCCCGCTTCAACGCGGTCGGCACCGTACTGGAAGTGCTGGGTGAAAACATGGCACCCGGCATGGAGATCGAGATAGCCCTGCGTACCCACGGCATTCCGCACACCTGGCCCGAGGAGGTGACCAAAGAGGTTGCTGGTCTCGGCGAACAGGTGCCGGAGAAGGCCAAAGAGGGTCGCATCGACCTGCGTGCCCTGCCGCTGGTCACCATCGACGGGGAAGATGCCCGCGACTTCGATGACGCCGTCTTCTGTGAAGCCAAGCGCGGTGGCGGCTGGCGCCTGTGGGTCGCCATTGCCGACGTCTCAGCCTATGTGAAGCCGGGCACCGCCCTCGACACCGAGGCCTACCAGCGTGGCAACTCCGTCTACTTCCCCGAATTCGTGGTGCCCATGCTGCCAGAGGTGCTCTCCAACGGCCTCTGCTCGCTCAACCCACAGGTTGACCGACTCTGCATGGTGTGCGAGATGACCATCTCCGCCGCCGGCCGCATGTCCGGCTACAAGTTCTACGAAGCGGTGATGAACTCCCACGCCCGCATGACCTACACCAAGGTGGCGGCGATCCTGGATGGCGATCCCAAGCTGCGTCAGCAGTACGAGCCGCTGGTGGGTCACATCGAAGAGCTCAACAACCTCTACAAGGCGCTCAAGCATGCCCGCCATCAGCGCGGTGCGGTGGAGTTCGAGAGCGAAGAGACCCGCTTCATCTTCAACGCCCAGCGCAAGATCGACCGCATCGTGCCGCTCGTGCGCAACGACGCCCACAAGATCATCGAAGAGTGCATGATCCAGGCGAACGTGGCTGCCGCCCGCTACATCGAGAAGAACGAGGCCGCTGCCCTGTTCCGGGTGCACGACCGCCCGGGCGAAGAGCGCCTCACCGGCTTCCGTGACTTCCTGGCCGAACTGGGCCTGGAGCTCAAGGGGGGCCTGGAGCCCGAGCCGAAAGACTTTGCCGACCTGGCCGCCAAGTTTGAAGGGCGCCCGGATGCGGAGCTGCTCTCCACCATGCTGCTGCGCTCCATGCGTCAGGCCATCTATCAGGCCGACAACATCGGCCACTTCGGTCTTGCGCTGAAGTCCTACGCTCACTTCACCTCGCCGATCCGTCGCTATCCCGACCTCATCCTGCACCGGGCGATCAAGTATCAGACCGCCAAGGAGCAGCAGGGCAACCTGCGCCACAAGTGGACTCCGAGCGGTGGCTACCACTACCAGCTGGAAGAAGTGGATCCGATGGGCGAGCACTGCTCCATGACCGAGCGCCGCGCCGATGACGCCACTCGCGACGTGGCCGACTGGCTCAAGTGCGAGTACATGCTGGATCACGTGGGTGACGAGTTTGATGGCGTCATCGCCAGCGTCACCGGCTTTGGCTTCTTCGTGCGTCTGGCCGAGATCCACATCGACGGTCTGGTGCACGTCAGCACCCTCACCAACGACTACTACCAGTTCGACCCGCTGCACCAGCAGCTGATCGGCGAGAACTTCCGCCGCCGCTACCGTCTTGGTGACAAGGTGCGGGTCAAGGTGATGGGCGTGAACCTGGACGATCGCAAGATTGACTTCGTGATGGTGGAAGAGCCCCTCAAGATCACCGGCAAGAACGCCAAGCAGGCGGTTCGCAAGATGGCCGAGATCAAGAAGGAGAAGGCCAAGAGCGCCGAGCGCCACGACAAACGCAAAGAGAAAGAGGGCAAGGACCACGGCAAATCCGCCAAGGGCGGCCGTGCCAAAACCAGCAACAGACGACCGGGCAAAAAAGCGCGCGACAAGGCCAAGGGGTAAGCTCTCGGCCATGGCCTGGGTCCGGCGACCCGGGCTGAGGTCGTAAGGGGCTGATGGCCCCGGGGTATCTTAGCCCGGGTTATCACTGCAAAAGCCTGAGAGTCTTGAGATGAAAAAAATCCGAACCCTGTTACCGGGGTTCGGATTTTTTATGGTCAGCGAAGTGGGGGAGGGGCTCAGCCCTGCGGCGGAGATCGGCCAAGATCCATGCCTATGGTTAGGGGCATACTCCCTGCGGGATTACCACTCTGAATTGGCCGCTACGCGGCGCTCAGCAGGAGTGGACATGATGTGATGATTTTTACGTTAACGGGGCGGGTATTGTACTGAATTCCATCAGTTCAAGACGACAGCCCCTAAACAGTTTATTAAATTACTGCTCACGACTAAGGTAAGTAGCTAAAGATAGCACTACTAAAGCCAAAGTCGTCACCACCTGTAGGTTAACTAGCGCACTTTCGAAATAACAGCCTGATTGATGAACTCTAGAGATGGTAGCAGTGCCTATAGATTCCAAAACGGAAGTTCCAACATTAGCCTCTAGGTTTGAGTTAACACTTGAAAAAATGTAGTAAACTGCCCCGAAGTTCAACACGTTTTCAATGTAACTACAGAGTGCGAGTCTAACTCTGTCGTATTTATCAAGATCTGAGTTAGTTTCTTTATTCTTTGATAATACATCCTTAGTAAAGGCATATGTTATCTCAAAACTTCTTGAGATAACCCTAAATATTACAGCCGCAATAATTACTCCACCGTAGGGTACTTGCTTAAGCTCAAACCCACAAAATTCCATAACTGTGAGTAACACAAGTATCAAGACAGAAAGGAATAAGTTCCCCTGATTAGATCTATAGATGAACATACCTTTTAAGTACTTCACACAACTACACCGATCATCAACAGTACAGGTTTGCTGTTCTCTAAACGGTACTATCATTGCTTTGATAATTTTCGCAAAGGTATAACCACTCGATAGCCAAACTGAGAAAAGGAATCGAATTGCGAAACTATCTATAGAAACGTTTAAGTACTTACGTGGAATAGAATACATTCCGTAAATTTTAACGAATAAATCGAGAAAGACTGATAATAGAAAGCCGATGGCAACTTCTGCGTACGGAATTGGTAACTGCTGTATTTGTGAACCCGAAACCATCAGTACAACAGCTAATGAAATCATTACGACTATCATAGATACCTTAATAGTAATTTAATGCTTTGCTAATTGGCTGCCACAGCCTAGCGTAGGCAGTCTAGTGCAGGCCACGCTTTTTTTGGCCGGAACGAAATTAAGCAATTTCTTATGTGCATACTCGTACGTTGACGAGCTTTGATGTATTGACAACCACCTCAAACTCGCAAGTTTGGTTTGAGAAATACACATGCTGTTTGGATATGTCAGCACAAAGTATTAACCGCTTGGCTCCTTCAAACCACTGCTGCCCTTGATAGTGCAAAAAGGCAAAGCTATGAGCTATTTGTTTGTTGGTCGTCCATGACTGCCCATATTTTTGCGACTCAAGCTCTTGGCTATCAGTGCCTCTATATAGGCTTACAATATCTGGGAGTGCATCTATATCATTCGGCTCAAGCACTTCATCAAGAATTACTTTGGGATACCAATTTTCATTTTCTTGTCGTGTAAATAATTGATGTAAACCACCATAAGAGTATGAGCAGAAGGCGTGACGTAATGAGTCCAGAACAACTTTTGCTTCCTCGTTATAAAATTTATCCATTAAGTCCGTTGCGTACTGGTTTATTGTATTTTCAGCAGGACTAGCATCGAGTAAGAGGCTCTCATGCTGCCATATCGATGAACTTTGGCCGATTATGGCATAAATAAATTCTTCTATAGCCCCTTCAATCTCACTCCTATGAGTAGCGACTCCCTCTTCATCAAGCTTTTCGATTATTGATTGCAGGTCGATCTTCATGGATTGCAAAATGAAACTTTCTGCCTTTTCGGATAGCATAGACTTTCCTCACGTAACTAGCACATAACGTTTGGTTAATGGGCCGGCTTTAGCCGTTCCCAGTGAGCGAAGCGAACGGTTTGAACTACTAGTTAGATGTACTTCTTATTCATCGGTAATCATGCCGATACTTCTAAGTAGCAACCGGCCAAGTGGACTTGCTTCACGGTAGCTCACAGCAGGTTTTCCAGTGAACTTGTCGTATTCTGGCGTTCCTTCACGATTCTTCTTTATTCGTTCTGATACTAGCCCAAGACGAACTAGGTGATCTTTGTAACTTTGCTGCAGCGCATGATCATCCCGTTCCTCTTGGCTTGAACCAATAACTGCTGTTACAGGCTCGAACACTCCAGCATGAAGTTTGCGAAACTCTTTATCACCATCTATTACGGGTACGTGATAGAAACGAAGCCAGAGAACCTCGGTGTCATTGAGCTCACCGAGAATACGCATCAAATGCTTAGATTCGGCGTGTTTAACGGCGTCCGATGTCAAACTACTTGTTACTAGTGAGGCAAGATACTCTCGACGTCCCTCGCTGATGGCGCGAGAAGCCTGCCGCAAAGACTCTTCAAGCAGATCCGTGAATTCCTCATCATCTAGCTCAGAGCGCACTCTAGTCTCTTCCAACTGCTCAATTCTGACTTGCAGCTTGAATGCGAAGTCAGCTATGCGATCAATTCTCTGGTTCGGAATTATTGCACCAGCAACCTCAGCAAGTAGAGAACCAGCAAAGGGGACAACGCCTAGGGCCGCCTTAGCACCAGAGGTGACGTAGTCGATTGCTTGGGTTTTGAGCTCATCTGGGAGACTGTCGCCTGACATTGGGACTCCTCGTGGTGCATCTAACAGTGATTAGATGGAAGGCGGTACTAATCCGTTAGCAGAGAATTCCATATAACTCCGTAACATTTTTATCGCCGCCAAGTGAAAATGATCATTAAATCATAATGTTACCAGCTTGCTTCTCGTACTGAGAGTATTCGCTTGATTTCCTCTTTTTTCGCCATCATTACGACTGTATAAAAAACAGTGCGTGGATTGCTTAAGGATGGCGCAACCAAACCACGGTTGCGTGAACAGCTCAGAAATGAATATAAGGCCGTCATCATGCTCAGTGATCGCGCCACTCGCTTATCCATTCCGTCAGGTAAGGCTACCGCCCCTGAATTCCAGCCTCCAGTCTGCTGCGTGGTTTCGCTGGTCTGGTTCATGGGTGACTCCGACAAGACGGTTGCCAAACGGCTATGGTAGCGAGTGCTACCGGGGAGAGAAGAGGGGAGTGATGATTTCCTGAGCAGGATCAACAAATTAATTGGCATGGGGGGGGGCGTAGTGCGCCAATACGGTGAGTTTCAGGTAACAGCAAGTGCATCAGAGGGGCGGGGTATAGGCTCCCCCTGTGATCCGCCGAGAGGAGGGCGCAAGGTCAGGATCGCCCTCAGGATGATGGCGCAGCCGCAGCGTGGCATGGATGCCCCATCTGCGGCGGTCCGTCCGACCTTGTGCTTGACCCGAGGGAAACCGCGCAGCGGTCGGATTGGCGGGGGAAGGCCTTCTTGGTGACTTCCTGGGCCAGCAAGAAGTCACTCGCCGCAGCCCGCAGGGAGGGCGAAACCCCGCATAGTGGCAATCCCGCAGGGATTGGGATGCTTGGCATAGGCGAAGGAATTTGGCTGAACTCCCTAGGGAGCGGAGTCTCTGGTATGATGCGCCATCATTTAGCGACCGGTGCCGACGCCAGCATCATGGTGGTCAGGCTGCCGGTAGGGCCATTTTTCTTTGGGGCGCACTGGGTGCGACCCGACACCACGGATCTTGAACATGAGCAGTGAACTGATTTACGGCATCCACGCCGTGGCCGCCCTTCTTGAGCGCGAGCCGGAGCGTTTCATCGAAGTGTGGGCCCTCAAGGGCCGCGACGATGAGCGGCTGCAGCCCCTGCTGGCGGAGCTGGATGCGCTCGGCCTCAAGGTGCAGAGCGTGAACCGCAAGACGCTCGACGACAAGGCGGAGGGCAACAATCACCAGGGCATCATGGCCCGGCTGAAAGAGGCGCCAAAGCTGGCCGAGCACGATCTGGCCAGCCTGCTGGACAAGCTGGCCGAGCAACAGACTCAGCCCTTCCTACTGGTGCTGGACGGGGTGACCGATCCGCACAACTTGGGTGCCTGCCTGCGCAGCGCCGATGCGGCCGGGGTGCATGCGGTGATCGTGCCGCGCGACAAGGCCACCGGGCTGACCCCTATCGTGCGCAAGGTCGCCTGTGGCGCCGCCGAAGTGGTGCCGCTTATTCAGGTCACCAACCTGGCTCGCAGCCTGCGCGAGCTGCAGGAGCGTGGCGTCTGGCTGGTCGGCACCGCCGGTGAGGCGGATCACGACCTCTATCAGGCGAAACTCACCGGCCCGATGGCGCTGGTGATGGGTGCCGAAGGCAAGGGCATGCGTCGCCTCACCCGCGAGCACTGCGACGAGCTGGTGAGCATCCCAATGGCGGGGGCGGTATCCAGCCTCAACGTCTCGGTGGCGACCGGCGTCTGCCTGTTCGAAGCCGTGCGCCAGCGCCGCGCCTGAGGCGAGCTGAATGGACAGACCCCCGTTTTGCCGGGATCGGGTCACGGATGAGCAGGAGGTCACGCGCCTCCTCTCTTTTGCCCGGCCGCTGACCCTGAGCCCCCGTGCCTGCCTCTGGCATGCCGGCGATCGACCCGATCTGCTGGTGATGGTGGAGCAGGGGCTGCTGCGGGCCAAGGTGGTGCTGGCAGACGGCCGCGAGTACATCAAGGAGTTCTACTGGGAGGGGGACGAGTTCCTCGACTTCCACCACCTGCTCAGCGGCGAGCCGGCTCGCTACAGCGTGGAGGTGCTGGAGCCCTGTCGGCTCTTGCTGTTCAATCTGGCCGACCTGCGCACGCTCTCCTGCTGGCCCGCCTGGTATCAGCATCTGCTGGCGGTGCAGCTGCGCATCAAGGAGGAGAAGGAGCTGCTGCTCTTGACCGAGAGCCCGCAGGCCCGCTATCAGCACTTCTTGCGCAGTTTTCCCGCGCTGGAGGCCAGGGTGCCCGATCACCAGATCGCCGCCTATCTCGGCATCACCCCCATCAGCCTGAGCCGTATTCGCAAACGGCTGAAAGATCTTAACAAAGGTTAATGCCGGCCCGCGTGCGGCTGGCTATGCTGCCCTTCTCATCATGAGCAAGGAATCCCCATGAACTGGTCTCTCAAATCTTTCGAACAACTCGACGTCAACGAACTCTATGAACTGCTCACCCTGAGATCCCGGGTCTTCGTGGTGGAACAGACCTGCGTCTTTCTCGATCTGGACGGTGTCGACAAGCGCCCCGACGTACTGCACCTGCTCGGCTGGCAGGATGGGGCACTGGTGGCCTATGCCAGGCTGATGGCGCCCGGGGTGGCCAAGAGTGAGCAGGTGGTGATCGGCCGGGTGGTGACCGCCCCCGAGGCGAGAGGCGATGGCCTGGGCCACCGTCTGATGCAGCAGGCACTGCAGGAGTGTGCCCGGCTGTGGCCCGGGGTCAGCATCTATCTCGGGGCTCAGGCGCACCTGCAGGGCTTCTACGGCCGTCACGGCTTCACCGCCGTGGGGGAACCCTATCTGGAAGATGACATTCCCCACATCGGCATGAGCTCCTCTTAATGCCTTTTAGGCATAACAATGAAATTATTATGTCTTGAGGTAGTAAAGAAAACGGGTGCCTGGCGCCATGTTAGTGGGTACCCTCTGAGTGATTAATCGGCAACAGTTGATGGATAGGTTTTAAAAATGGTCTTTTACCCCATTAATGCAGAACAAGATTCAGCGATTGAGCCGTTGAGCCATTTTATTTGCGTTCGTCACACGAGCGGTTGTCGCTGATGGAGTTGTTGCGCAAGCGGTTCGCACTGGACCTGCAAACCTTCGCCATCATCACCCTGGTGCTGGGCAATCTGGCCCAGGCCTTCTCCGACGTGCTGGTCAAGCTGATCGGCCCCGGTTTCAGCCCCTTCCAATACATGTTCCTGCGCCAGCTGCTGACCCTGCTGGTGCTGCTGCCCTTCATGCTGCGTGTGCCGCGCTCGGCCTGGGGGCTGGGTGCCTGGAAGTGGCACCTGCTGCGCGGCCACCTCTGCCTGCTCGGCGGCGGTGGCATGATGCTGGCTCTGACCCAGCTGCCGCTGGCCACGGCCAACGCCATCTTCTATGTCTCCCCGCTGCTGACGCTGCCGCTGGCGGCCTGGCTGCTCAAGGAGAAGATCCACCCCAGAGTCTGGCTGCTGAGCGGCATGGGGCTGCTCGGGGTAGTGTTCGTGCTGCGGCCGGGGGATTTCCATCTGGCCGGGCTGGGCGCCCTGGTGACCGCCTTCACCCTGGCGCTGTTCAACATCACGGGACGCAAGTTGCCGGCCGGGATCTCGGTGGTGGCGACCCTGTTCTGGGCCAACCTGCTGGCCATGCCGCTGACCGCGGGTCTGGCGGTAGGTCAGTGGCAGCCGGTGGACTGGCGGCTGCTGGTGCTGATCGGCGGCAGCGGCGTCATGCAGTTGCTCTATCACGCCAGCTGCTTCTATTCCTATCGTCAGGTGGAGGCCAACCGCATTGCGGCGACCGAGTACTCAGGCCTGATGTTCGTGGTGCTGCTGGGGGTCTGGCTGTTTGGCGAGATCCCGGCGTGGAACCTCTGGGTCGGGGTGAGCTTCATCCTGCTGGCCATTCACTGGCAGCGCCGGTTGCGCTGAGGCCAGACCGGCAGCAGGCTGCCGGATGAGAAAAACAGGCATCTTATGAGGCCGCTCTCTGTCATGGCCGGGCAAACCGGGTATGCTGGGCGGCCTGTTGCTATCGGAACCCTGTCGTGACCCCAACCATCTTTGCCGCCATCCTGCTGGCTGCCTTGCTGCACGCGCTCTGGAATGCGCTGGCCAAGCGCCAGGCCGAGGGGCGCGTCAGCGTCCTGCTGGTCTCCCTCTGCTCCGGTCTGTTTGCCGCCCCCTTTCTCCCCTTGGTGGGCTGGCCGGTGGCGGCCGAATATCCCTGGCTGGCACTCTCCATCCTGCTGCACTGCGGCTACTGCCTGTTTCTCGGCCGGGCCTACCGGCTGGGTGAGTTCGGCCAGATCTATCCTCTGGCCCGGGGCAGTGCCCCGCTGGTGACCCTGCTGTTTGGTGCCCTGCTGCTGGGTGAAGTACCGGGAATGGTGGCGGTGACGGGAGCCGTGGTGCTGGTGAGCGGCGTGCTGCTGATGGCGTGGCGCGGTGGCCTGCGGTTGGCACCGGCCGCGCTGCAGGCGGTGCTTGTCACGGCGCTGTTTACCGCCTCGTACACCCTGTCCGATGGGGCGGGGGCCCGCTCGGCCGGCGAGCCGGTGCGTTACACCCTCTGGCTGTTCACCCTCACCGCGCTGATGATGCCGCTGCTGATGCGCTGGCAGAACCGCACCGCCTGGCGCGAGCTGGGGCCTGCGGCGTGGCGCAGCGGCGCCATCGGTGGCGCCCTGTCGCTGTTGGCCTACGGTATCGTCATCTGGGCCATGACCAAGGCACCCATCGGCCTGGTGGCGGTCCTGCGCGAGAGCAGCGTGTTGTTTGCGGTGCTGCTCTCCTGGGGCTGGCTGGGGGAGACGCTGGGGCGGGTCAGGCTGCTGGCCGCCCTGATTATCCTGGGCGGGATCCTGCTGATCCGCCTCGGCTAGGGGCCTGCCCCCTCGGTGCTGACGGCCGCCCCCGACCTGGATGCCGGCGGCGGCGACATCAGGCTGGTTGCTGCAAGGCGGCAATGGCTTCCCGGGCGACCCGGTCGAGGGGCTCGCCGAGCCGGCTGACCCGATAGTCGAGGCGCTCTATCAGCTCGTTGCCAAAGCGCAGCTTGTCCAGCGCTGTGAGGGTGGCGCCGTCCAGTTTGTCCAGGCGATCCTCCCGTATCAGCAGCACGGCCCTGTCGACCCCGCCCAGCAGCCCTCCGGGTTCTTTCAACTCACGGATGGGATGGATGGCGTGCAGGAACTGGGGGCGCCACAGGGGCACGATGGCCCAGCGTTGCTCGGCCACGGCTTGCTCAAAGGCGGCCAGACACTGCTCCTGTGTCCCGTTCAGGAAGCGGTAACCCGCCTGCTCGAGCCCGTACACCTTCATGATCTCCCGCGAGAAGCGGCTGATGCCAGCCCCCGGCCCGATCCCCTGGATCTGCGGGGTCATGCGCCGTTTCACCTCGGGGCGCAGCAGGTCGGCGACCTCGGCCACCTGATCGACGGGAACATACTCAGGGACGCCCCACAGGGCATAGGGCTGGTAGTGCAGCCCCAGCTCACGCACGGCCACCCGCTTCTCGACCTCGGCTTTGTAGATGCCGTGGCTGGCAGGCAGCCAGGCGGAGGCCAGCAGATCGATCTCGCCGCTGGCGAGCCGTTCAAAATTGGCCTCATGGGGGGCGTGGCTGCGGGTGACCCGGTAGCCCCGCTGCTCCAGAACGGCAGTCACCAGGGCCCCGGTCATGCGGTGGAATGAGAGATCCGTGATGCCGAGCCTGAGCTGGGGGCCAGCGCCCTGGCCCGAGGGGGTGCGAGGGCTTGCCAAGGCCCGCCCCGCCACTGCCAGGGTGCCCATGGCAATCGCGCTTTTGATGAAGTGTCGTCTGTTACTCATCCCTATCTCCCCCGGTCGGCGGGTTGTCGTGCTGGTCGATGTCCGTCTGGGTAAAGAGCAACTCGACCGGCACCCCGTTGTTATCCCTCAGAAAGAGCTGCAGCTCGTTGCGCTCCGGGATGACCCGGCTGACGAAGGGTACCTCCAGTCGCAGCAGGCGAGCCTGCGTCTCTACAGGATCCGAGGCGCTCAGCGAGATGTGATCGATGCAGCCGCTGCCTTGCTCCGTCTCCCGTTTCCCCAGATAGTCGGTCAGTCCCTCGCCCTGGGTGTTGGCAACGATGTGCAGCAGGGGGCGCCCTCCTGCGTAGAGCCAGCAACCCGGAAAAGGAAAGGGGGGCCGCCCCCCTTCCTGCAGGCCGATGGCATCGCGATAAAACGCTATGGTCTGCTCCAGCTGATCCGTGCGAAGCGTGACGTGGTCGATGGCATGTATGGTCATATGGCCTCCTGTCGGCTCGGAATGCGGGTGAAGGGGTCGTCGCCTAGCAGGCCAGGGCCTTTGGCCGGCCTCTTCGCTCCTGGGTCAGAATGAACAGCAGCCCCAGGGCCGGTACCAGCGCCGCGAAGAAGGGGAGGGCAGCCGGTCCCAGCTGACTGTCGACGACGGCACCACCGATCACTCCGCCCAAGGCGTTGGCGATGTTGAATGCCGAGATGTTGGCGGTGGCCGCCAGCTCCGGGGCCTGCCGGCCATATTTCATCACCCGCATCTGCATGGCGGGCAGATTGGCGAAGGTGGCCACACCAAACAGGAAGGTGGCGATCAGGAAAGGCCATGTGTAGTGCTCCACCACGCCGACCAGCAGCAGGGCCAGAATGGTCAGCAGTGGCCACACCAGCAGGGAACGCCGCAGATTGCGGTCGGCGCTGTGCCCGCCGATGTTGTTGCCCAGCACCAGGCCCAGCCCGACGACCACCAGCACGCCTGTGATGGCGGAACGTTCGAAGCCAGCCACCTCTTCTGCCAGCGGCGCTATGTAGCCATAGAGGGTCATGAAGCCGGCCCAGCCCAGTACGGTAAAGAGCAGGCTGGCCAGTAGGTTCCAACTGCGGAAGGCGGCGAGCTGCTGGCTGATGGAGGTGGCGTTCTCCCTGGGTTGGCGCTCGATGACGAGGGCGATGGCTAGCATGGAGAGCAGACCCAGCCCGGCGACCACCAGGAAGGTGGTATGCCAGTCGAAGGCGTTGCCTATCCAGGCACCCGCCGGCACGCCCAGCACGTTGGCCAGGGTCAGGCCCGCAAACATCTGGCCGACGGCGCGGCCCGCCATCTTGTCGCTCACCATGCGGGTGGCGACCACGGCACCTATGCCATAGAAGGGGCCCTGGGTCAGGCCGGCCAGGATGCGGCTCACGATCAGGGTGACGTAGTCGGTGCTGAAGGCCGCGATCAGGTTGGCGACCACAAACAGCACCATCAGTGCCAGCAGGACGCGACGTTTCTCGAAGCGGGCCAGCCAGAGGGTGAGCAGCGGGCCGCCAAAGACGATGGCCAGGGCATAGGCGGTGATGAGGTTGCCCGCCTGACCCGTGGTGACCCCCAGCGATTCAGCCACCTGAGGCAGGATGCCGGCGATCAGGAACTCCGCGGTGCCGATGGCAAAGGCACTCAGGGTCAGGATCCAGATCCGGGCCGGGAGCGTGTTGGGCTCTTTCATGCTCATCTCCTCAGTTGATCAGGGCGCCGCCATCGATATCTATGATGGCGCCGGTCATGAAGGGGTTGTCGATGGCCAGCAGATAGCCGGCGGCAAGATCTTCGGCGCGGCCGTACCGACCGGCCGGCAGGCTGGCGGCCGCCCGGCCCAGCATGGCCTCTCGCGCCTCGGGTGCCATGGCGGCGTAGGCCTCGGTATCGGTCAGCCCCGGACTGACCACGTTGACCCTGATGGGGGCCAGCTCACGGGCTAGCAGCCTGGCGGCGGCTTCGAGCGCGGCATTCATGGTGGTCTTGACCAGGGTACCGGGCACCGTTTTGCGGGCCAGGAACCCTGTGGTGAGGGTAATGGTGCCGCCGGGGGCCATATACGGGGCAAGGCTGCGAATGACCGCCAGAGTGCCCCAGAACTTGGTGTCGAAGGCCGCCTTGGCCGCCGTGAGATCCAGCTCGAGCAGCGACCCACCAGGCGCCTGGGAACCGGCGGTGATGACCAGGTGATCCAGCTGGCCCAGATCGGTCAAGAGGTTATCGATTGAGGTCTGGTCCGTGATATCCAGGCCGCTTTTGCGACTGGCGACGATGACCTGACCGGGGCGCTGGCGCAGGGCATCGGCGACGGCGCGGCCGATACCTGTGTGGCCACCGATGACAAGGGACAGGGTATGTTGATGAAATGCCATGGCAATGTTCCTCTCTGAGACTGCGGGGGATCCGCGCCTGTGTCTGCTGGAGAAGATAGATGTGACGGTGTATTTTGATAATTGCCGCAAAATCTAAAACATAATTCGGATTATCAATACAATCATGCTCGAGAACCTCAATCTGTTCCTGGTCATAGTGGAAAAAGGGGGGCTGGCCGCCGCTGGGCGTGAGCTGGGCTTCTCCCCGGCAACCGTCTCGGAGCGGCTGGCCTCCCTGGAACGCTACTACGGTACGACCCTGCTCAGCAGAACCACTCGCTCCATCAGCCTCACCGAAGAGGGGCGCCTGTTGCTGGAGGAGGGGCGCCATCTGCTGGCCCAGGCCGAGGGGCTCAAGCGCCGTCTGCGCGATGGCGGGGACGAAATGAACGGGTTGCTGCGCATCAGCGCCCCTCATGATCTGGGGATCAGCCGGCTGGTGCCGCTGCTCGATCGCTTCATGGCGCAACACCCGGGGATCACGCTGGATCTCAACCTGACCGACGGCTATCTGGATCTGGTGGGGCAGGGGATCGATCTGGCCTTGCGCTACGGAGAGCTGGCCGACAGCACACTGCGCACCCTTTCGCTGGGGGAGAACCGCCGGATCGTCTGCGCCTCACCCGCCTACCTGGCGCGCAAGGGAGTGCCCCGCCATCCGGAAGAGCTTGCCGATCATGACTGCCTGCTGATGCGTTTCGGAGAACATCCGGAGCGCTGGTGGTCTTTTCAGGTCGAGGGCGTGGTGAAGCGGGTGATGGTGCAGGGGCGGCGCATCAGTAACAACGGTTATCTGGTGCGCCAGTGGTGCCTGCAGGGGGAGGGGATCTGCCTCAAGTCCCGCTGGGATGTGGGGGAGGATCTGACCCGTGGTCGCCTGGTGGAGATCCTGCCCGAGTTCGCCGCCCCGGCGTCACGGCTGCAGATCGTCTACCCCTCCGGGCGGCATCAGCCGCGCCGGGTACGCGCCCTGATCGACGCGCTGGTCGCCGAGTTCGGACGCCCTCAGGGGTAGACCCGGGTCATCATGACAAACCCCTCTGCCTCGGCGGTGAGGACTGTCTCGATCCGTCCCAGCTCGGCCAGCGTGGCCACATGGGTGCCGCCGCAGGGGATGGTGACCTCCTGCCCTTCCAGCGGGCAGTGCCAGTAACGGGAGTCGATGATCGATTCGCCGGCCCGGCTGCGGCGGATCTCGCCTCCGGTTGCCAGCCAGTCGGCCAGCTGGCGATTGATGTGCGCTTCAATCTGAGCCAGATCCGCCAGCAGGGCCTCACTGTTGACCCCCTTCTTGCGCAGGCTCTTGCCGATCCGGTACTGCTCGCGCGAGCCATTGGGCTCGACCCGCGAGGTCTGGATGGCGAGGCGGTCGAAATCGGGCTGATCCAGCGCATCCCGCTCGCTCACCTCCTTGCGCCAGTAAGGCATCAGCACCCGGTTGAGCGCGAGGGCTGCCAGATGACAGCCGCTGTGGCCCAGGCTCAGGGCGTGACGGGCCTCGGCATCCACTTGCAGCGTCACCTGACTGCCCACCGGCAGCGCACAGTGGCCAGCCAGCGGGTGCACCACCACGAAACGCCACCCTTCCGCGCCCCGCTTGACCGGGATCGCCTGGTCGACGAACAGCTCCCCATCCGGACTGATGGCCCCCATGCGGCAGGGGCCGACGGCCGCTTCGCCACCCTCCCAGCGCACTGTGCCCACGTCACCCGGCTGATCGGGCCAGAGGTGGCTCTGGGGATGAAAGGGGGTGAGGTCGGTGACCAGCAGGCTGGTATCGCCGCTCTGGCAGCAGATGACGTTGGCCTGCTCCTGGTGGTGGCCCAGCACGAAGCTGGCTCGGGTATGTGACATGGATGGCTCCCGCAGATCGAAGAGGAAGAGAGCCGCCAGCATACGTCAAAGCGCAGACCGGCTCATTAACCTCGGTTAATGAGCCGGTCCGGAGGCAGGATGATGAGTGCTAGATCATGGCGACCAGCAGGTAGGCGTTGAGCCCGATCACCAGGGCGACGATGAGGCGGCCGAGCGCCTGAGTCACCGGGTGGTTGCGATATTGCCCCATCAGGGCGCGATCGCCGGTCAGCATCAGCAGCGGGATCAGGGCCAGCGCGATACCGAAGCTCAGCACCACCTGGCTCAGCACCAGAATTTCGGTGGTGTTGAGACCCATGGCGATCACCACGAAGGCGGGGGCCATGGTGATGGCGCGGCGCAGCCAGAGCGGGATGGTGAAGCGCACGAAGCCCTGCATCACCACTTGCCCGGCCAGCGTGCCCACCACGGTAGAGCTGATGCCGGAGGCGATCAGCGAGAGGCCGAACAGGGTGGCGGCCGCCTGGCCCAGCAGCGGAGTCAGGGTCTGGTAGGCAGACTCCAGTTCGGCCACCTGCTGGTTGCCGGAGCTGTGGAAGGCGGCCGCGGCCATGGCCATCATGGCCAGGTTGACGAAGCCGGCGATGGTCATGGCGATGGCCACGTCAACCCGGGTGGTGTGCAGCCGCTGGGGAACCGAGCCCTGATCCTGGGTGTGCTGGGTCAGCGCCGAGTGTAGATAGATGACGTGAGGCATCACGGTGGCGCCGAGCACCCCGGCCGCCAGATAGACGGCGTCGCTGTTGGGCAGGCCGGGGAAGAGGGCCCCTTCCAGCAGGCTGGGCAGATGGGGGCGGGAGAACACCAGCTCGACGATGTAGGCCGCCGCCACGAACAGCAGCAGGCCGCCCACCACGAACTCCAGCGGTTTCTGGCCGCGGGACTGCAGCATCAGGATCCCCCAGGTGACCACGGCGGTGATGCCGGCCCCTTCCAGCAGGGTGACGCCGAGCAGCAGCTTGAAGCCGACCGCGGCCCCGATGAATTCGGCCAGATCGGTGGCCATGGCGATGATCTCCGCCTGCACCCAGTAGGCCCAGACCGCCGGCTTGGGCAGTCGGTCTCGAATATGTTCCGCCAGGTTCTTGCCGGTGACGATGCCGAGCTTGGCCGAGAGAGTCTGCACCAGCATGGCCATCAGGTTGGCCCACACCACGACCCACAGCAGCTGGTAGCCAAAGGTGGAGCCGGCCTGAATGTTGGTGGCGAAGTTGCCCGGATCTATGTAGCCGATGGCGGCGATAAAGGCCGGCCCGAGCAGGGTCAGTTTGAATTTGCGGGCCGGGATGGCCGTGGTCAGCGCGGGTTGCATGGTATCAGCCTCCATAAGTGCATGGAGATAGAATAGATCTAAATGATAATTATTATCAATTGAAGTTTTGTATTGTTCCCATAGATAAAAACATCGGCGGTGGCTGGTTGCAGTGAGGGATGGGATTTCGTACAATACGCCGCCCTAGAAAAGCAGCGTCTAAACACCATTATGTTCCTTGCCTCCGAGGTCTGGCTGCACCTGGGCGGAGGCTGAATTAATCCGTAAGGAGCTAAAATGCGTCATTACGAAATCGTCTTCATGGTTCATCCGGACCAGAGCGAGCAAGTACCTGGCATGATCGAGCGTTACACCGGCGCCATCACCACCTCCGGTGGTACCATTCATCGCCTGGAAGATTGGGGCCGTCGTCAGCTGGCTTACCCGATCGACAAACTGCACAAAGCCCACTACGTTCTGATGAACGTAGAAGCAGAGCAAGCCGTTATCGATGAGCTGGAAACCAACTTCCGCTTCAACGATGCCGTTATCCGCAACATGATCATGCGCACCAAGCACGCCGTGACTGAAGTTTCTCCGATGGCCAAGGCCAAGGAAGAGCGCTTCACCCGTCGTGACGACGAGCGCCGCGAAGAAGCTACTGAAGCTGCTTCCGAAGAGTAATTCTGGATCACTGACTAGAGGATAAAGGCCATGGCACGTTATTTCCGTCGTCGTAAGTTCTGCCGCTTCACCGCCGAGAACGTTACCGAGATCGACTACAAAGATATCGTTACTCTGAAAAACTACATCACTGAATCTGGCAAGATCGTACCGAGCCGTATCACCGGTACCCGCGCCAAGTATCAGCGTCAGCTGGCACGCGCCATCAAGCGTGCTCGTTACCTGGCTCTGCTGCCGTACACCGATCTGCACAACAAGTAAGAATCGGTCCGGCACTTAAGCCTAACTCAACGAAATTTATAGAGGAAAGGTAATGCAAGTTATCCTGCTCGACAAAATCGCCAAACTGGGCGGTCTGGGTGACCAAGTTTCCGTGAAAGCTGGTTACGCCCGTAACTTCCTGATCCCGCAAGGCAAAGCTGTTATGGCCACCAAGGCCAACATCGAAGCTTTCGGTGCTCGTCGCGCTGAGCTGGAAGCCAAACTGGCTGCCAACAAAGCTGCTGCTGAAGAGCGTGCTGCCAAGCTGGCCGAACTGGCTACCGTGGTTATCGCTTCCAAGTCTGGCGACGAAGGCAAGCTGTTCGGTTCCATCGGTACCCGTGACGTGGCTGAAGCCATCACTGCTGCCGGCGTAGCCGTTGCCAAGAGCGAAGTCCGCATGGGCAACGTTCTGCGTAACACCGGTGACTACGAAGTTGCTGTTCAGCTGCACGCTGACGTTAAAGCAACCGTACAGATCCAGGTTGTTGCCCTGTAATAGCGATTCGCTTTTGCAGAAAAAACCCGCGCACTTGCGCGGGTTTTTTATTTTCAGGCCCGGGGGTAGAGTAAAGACCTGTTCCTCTGGAGGAGATCCCTATGGCCTGGGTCGAAGGTCGCGTCCTTGAACGCATCGAGTGGACACCCACCCTGTTCTCCCTGCGCGTGGCGGCCGAGCTGGCCCCCTACAAGGCGGGGCAATTCACCAAACTGGCCCTCGAGCAGGGCGAACGCCGCGTCCAGCGGGCCTACTCCTTCGTCAATCCGCCTTCGACTCCCTACCACGAGTTCTATTTCGTCGAGATCCCCGATGGGGAGCTGACTCCGACCCTGGGTTCCCTGCGGACGGGCGACAGCCTGCTGGTGCAATCCCTGGCGACCGGTTTTCTCACCCTGGACGAGGTGCCGGCCGGGCGCGATCTCTGGCTGCTCTCCACCGGGACCGCCATCGGCCCCTTCCTCTCCATGCTGGCCGACGGGGAAGCCTTTGCCCGTTTCGAGAATCTGGTGCTGGTGCACGGGGTGCGCAAGGGGGAGGAGCTGAGCTATCGGGATCTGATAGCGAGCTTTGCCGAGCGTCATGGCGAGCGTTTTCGCTACGTCCCCTTCGTCAGCCGTGAAAGCTGGCCCGGAGCGATGGAGGGGCGGATCCCGGCGGCCATCGCCGATGGTCGCCTGCAGGCGCGAGTGGGGCTGGAATTTGCTCCCGAGCTGAGCCAGGTGCTGATCTGCGGCAACCCGGCCATGGTGAAGGAGACCCAGCAGACCCTGTTGTCATTGGGGTTGGCCAAGAACCTGCGGCGGGCGCCCGGCAACATCAGTGCGGAGAATTACTGGTAGGAAAAGCGAACAAGGGGCCATGGGCCCCCTGTTCATGCACGCCGGCAGTCAGATCAGTGCTTCTTGTTGCCGTGGCCCTTGTCCTTATCTTTGAACTTGTCATGTCCCTGCCCCGGGTTGTTGCCGCTATGGATGCTGCGGTTGTAGTGATCCCGGTACTTGCCGTCGATCTTGTCGCAGTTGAGCTTGATGCGGCTGTCACCGATGCCGAGATCCAGGCAGTTGTGCTGCCACCAGTCGTACTCCTTGTCATCCCAGTCGACGTTCAGCTTGATGTTGTCGGTGGAGAGCCGGATGCCATCGCCATCCTTGGAGTGGGGTGGGGCGGCAAAGGCAACCCCGTTGGCCAACAGCAGGGAGAGCAGCAGGGCGCCTTTGTTGAACATGGTTGAATGAGTCATGACGAAAGTTCTCCTTGGTTACTGGCCGGTGCCCTGGGTGGCGGGCATCTGGTTGCTGCCGGGGGGATCATTGCGGTGCTCTTCATCGTCGAAGCTGACCCTGCTTTCCCGGCATGGCGTCTGGGTGCCATCGTTCACTCCCGGCTCGAAGCAGTTGGTCGATGACCAGCCAAATTGCTTGTCATCCCAGTCCAGGTTGAAGGTTAGTGCATCGACGGAAAATGCCGTACCACCTTCCTCCTCATACTGCGGTGCTGCCAGCGCGGCGCCGGCAACCAGAAGCAGGGGCAGTAACAAGCTAGTCGTTCGGTTCATTGTGGCCTCGGTGGTTGGTTGTTGCGGGTCAGTGTATGCCAGTCTTGCTGAATCCGGGCAGAATCAGGCTCAATCTCCCATGCTACGAGAGTCGGCAGTGAGTGTATCGACTTTTTGCGGTCGATTTGTCCGTTTTGGTCGCACTCTGGGCAACTGACCAAGGATCTGGTGCAATTATGGTGATTGTCCTTCTCTCGAGGAGTCTGCTGACTATAATCGGCAGCCAACTTTTCCTGCATATCGCGCCCGCTTTCTCATGACCACACAGGCTTCTGCCGTGCTGCGCTACCCCAAGGGGTGGTTCGCACTGACCACGGTGTACAGTTTTACCGGCTTGGCCATTCTGGCCTCCATTGTCTTCTCCCTGCTGCTGTTTCTCTCCATCGACGAGAATCCCCTGATGAAGTGGCTGTTCGGTGGCCTGGCCATCATCTTCGAACTGGGCAAGTTCTACGTCTGGTATGAATACGGGGAGTGCAAGGCGCGTCGCGATCTGAGCGGGGCCTTCTGGTCGCTGCTGTTCTACAGCGTGCTGGCCGCCATCTCCATCGGCGGCAGCATAGGCGGCATCAACAGCGCCACCAACACCATCCTCAACCAGCAGGCGCGCCATGAGCGGGAGATCGCCCGCTTCGACGAGCAGATCGCCAGCATCGAGCGGCAGATCCAGCTCAACGAGGAGGCGGCCCGCAAGTATATCGAGATGGCGCGCATCTCCAGCGGCGTCAGCGGCCTGCAACAGGCCAACACCAAGCTCAGGCTGCGCCAGGACGAGCTGCGCCAGGAGCGCGACGCCAAGCCCGTCAACGAACAATCCTCCATGCTGGGGCTGATGAGCAGCCTGGCGGACGGGGTGGGCATGAGCATCAGCCAGGTGCAGTTTCTGCTGGTCTGCTTCCTCTCGGTGCTGCTCGACGTGTTCGGCGCCTTCTTCGTCAGTCTGATCGGCGAGGAGAACCGCTTTCGCCGCAGCTGGCTGTGGCAGCGGGATCGCGAGAGGGAACAGATCGTGCTGCAGCAGGCGGAGGCCGCTGCCATGGCACAGCAGTTGCCCGGCCGGCCGGAGCCCGAGCCAGAGGTGGTGGAGCAGGTGCGCAGCGCGCTGGAGAGTGGCGAGCTCAAGTGCAGCAAGCGCAGCGTCGCACAGGCGCTGTCGCTGTCGCTGGAGGAGGTGGACCGGGTGTTCCAGCATCTGCTGGCCCAGGGCGTGCTGGGGCAGGGCAGCAACCGCCACTACCATCTCAGTTCGCAAGGAAGTTGATCATCAGGCCACCTCGGGGTGGCCTTTTTATTGCGCGCGGGCGCTGTGCTAGTGGGTCAGCACCATCATCAGGCTGAGGAAGGCGGCCAGTCCGCCACCGATGCCGATGATCCAGTAAAACCCCTTGGCCCCCTGCTTGAGCGGGATGCGGAAGTAGAGCAGAAACGCCCACCACCCCAGGGCCAGCAATAGAGGAATAAGAAACATTCGAGCCATGGTGTCCTCGCTGTTATTCTGTTGACCCTTGATCAATCAACAGGATGGATTGTGCAATGACGCAGCTACAGATTACCGCATTCGGCGCCCCCTCGGTACTCAGGCTCAACCCTTCCCAGGACAAGGTGCCTGCCGAGGGCGAAGTGCGGGTGCGCATCTGCTTTGCGGGGGTCAACCCCATCGATGCCAAGACCCGGGCCGGCCTCGGCTGGGCGGCGGCGCAAAACAAGGAGAAGCTGCCCTGGACGCCGGGCTATGACGTGGCCGGCGTGGTGGAGAAGGTCGGCCCTGGTGTCAGTTCGCTGGCCGAGGGGGACAGGGTGTGCGGCATGGTCGGCTTTCCCCTCACCGCCGGCGGCTACGGCGAGTCCGTAGTGGCCCGCGAGGAGGAGCTGGTCAAGCTGGAGGAGCTTGCTCTGAGGCAGGGGGCGGCGCTGCCGCTGGCCGGTCTCACCGCCTGGCAGGGGCTGTTCGAACACGGCGCCCTCAAGGCGGGACAACGGGTGTTGATCCTGGCCGGCGCCGGCGGCGTCGGCCATCTGGCGGTGCAGTTTGCCAGCGCCTATGGCGCCGAGGTGGTGGCGACGGCGAGCGGTGACAACCACAGCTTCCTGCACGCGCTGGGGGCCAGCAAGATGGTGGATTACCACCATGCAGACTGGGCCGCCCAGGTGGTGGCCGACGGTTTGGTCGATCTGGTGCTGGATCTGGTGGGTGGCGAGAGCGGCAAGGCGGCGCTGGCCTGCGTCAAGCCGGGTGGCCGGCTGGTGACGGTACCCACCATCACCGCGCAGCAGATCAAGGATGCCGCGGCCGGCAGCGCCATCGAAGTGCTCGGCATGCTGGTACATCCTGACCGCCAGCAGTTGAGCCAGATGCTGATCCTGCTGCGTCAGGGGGAGGTACAGATCACCGTCTCCGGCGAATTCCCGTTGGCGGAAGGGGCCCTGGCCCATCAGGCCATCGAGCAGGGCCACGTGCGCGGCAAGCTGCTGCTGCGGATGCCCGCCGCGGATGAGCTGGCCGGATGAATGGCATCACCGAGCTGGGGCTTGGCTGGCTGTTTCTGAGCGCTTTCACCTCCGCCACCCTGCTGCCCGGCAGTTCGGAAGTGCTGCTGGGGGCCATGGCGACCAAGGGGGAGTGGAGCATGGCCAGCCTGCTGCTGTGGGCGACGCTGGGCAACACCCTCGGCTCCATGACCACCTGGTGGCTCGGCTGGCTCGCCACCTTCAAGAAAAAACCGGAAGATTTTCAAGGCCGTGGGGAACAAAAGGCCCTCGGCTGGCTCAAACAACATGGCCACTGGTGTCTGCTGCTGGCCTGGACACCTGTGGTCGGCGATGGTCTCTGTCTGCTGGCCGGCTGGCTGCGCCTCTCCTTCTGGCGCTCTCTCATTCTCATCGGGCTCGGCAAATTGTTGCGTTATGCCCTGGTCTTTCTGCTGGCCAGGCAGATCTTCTAGCTTCACTCACGAGGTAACCGTGAACAAACTCATTCCATTAAGCATGCTTCTGGGCCTCTCTCTGCCCGTGCTGGCGGCACCCACCCTGGTGTCGGAACAGGTCAAGGAAGAGGGCAAGCTCGGCATTCCCTATCAGATGTACAAGCTGGACAACGGCCTGACCGTCATTCTGGCGCCCGACCGATCCGATCCCCTGGTGCACCTGGACGTCACCTATCACGTGGGCTCGGCCCGCGAGCAGGTGGGCAAGTCCGGATTCGCCCACTTCTTCGAGCACATGATGTTCCAGGGCTCCAAGCACGTGGGGGATCAGGAGCACATGCGGATCATCAACGAGGCCGGTGGCGACATGAACGGCACCACCAACAAGGACCGCACCAACTACTACGAGACCGTGCCGGCCAACCAGCTGGAGAAGGTACTGTGGCTGGAGGCCGACCGCATGGGCTTCTTGCTCGACGCGGTGAGCCAGAAGAAGTTCGAGATCCAGCGCGCCACCGTCAAGAACGAGCGGGCCCAGCGCATCGACAACCAGCCTTACGGCCTGGTGAGCGAGAAGGTGGGCGAGGCGCTCTACCCGCGCACCCATCCCTACTCCTGGCAGCCCATCGGCTATGTGGAGGATCTCGACCGGGTCGACGTCAACGATCTCAAGCAGTTCTTCCTGCGCTGGTACGGCCCCAACAACGCCACCCTCACCCTGGGCGGCGACTTCGACACCAAGCAGGCGCTGGCCTGGATTGAGAAGTACTTCGGCCCGATCCCGCGTGGACCCGAGGTGGCCGAGCCGACCCCCGAGCCGGTGACCCTGCCCGAGACCCGTTACGTGACGCTCGAGGACAAGGTGCACCTGCCGCTGCTCTACATCAGCTACCCGACCGTGTCGCTTGGCGATCCGCAGGAGCCGGCGCTCGACATGTTTGCCGATGTGCTGGGCGGCTCCGCCAGCTCCATGCTCTACCAGTCGCTGGTCAAGAGCGGCAAGGCGATCGATGTGGGGGCTTCCCACTACTGCGAGGAGCTGGCCTGCACCCTCACCGTCTACGCCTATCCCAACCCGGCGGTGGATGGCAGCCTGAAGACCCTCAAGAGCGAGGTGGACAAGGTGATCGGCGAGTTCGCCGGTCGCGGCCTCAAGCCGGAGGATCTGGAGAAGGCGATCAACAGCTATCGTGCCTCGGCCATCTGGGGTCTGGACAGCGTCTCCGGCAAGGTGAGCCAGCTCGCCATGGGCCAGGTGTTCGCCCAGGATCCCAACTATGTGTTCAAGAGCCTGGACGCCATCGGCAAGGTGACGCCGGAGCAGGTCAAGGCCGCCTACGACAAGTTCATCCTGAACAAGCCGGCGGTGGTGCTGAGCGTGGTGCCCAAGGGCAAGAGCGACTGGCAGGCCGCCAAGCCCAACTTTACCCCGGCCAAGCGCGAGCTGCCGGATTACGCCAAGCATGACAAGGTGCTGGCCGAGCGGCCGGTGAAAGACGACTTCGATCGCAGCGTGCAGCCCAAGGCGGCCGATGCGGTGAGCGTCAAGGTGCCCGCCATCTGGCACGGCAAGCTCGACAAGGGGATCGAGATCATCGGCACCCAGAGCGACGAGATCCCTGCGGTTTCCATCATGGTCGCCCTGCCGGGCGGCATGCGGGCCGAAGGCAAGGGCGAGCTGGGGCTGGCCAGCCTCACCGCCAGCATGATGGGGCAGGGCTCGGTGCGTCTGACCGAGGCCCAGCTCAGCGACGAGCTGCAAAAGCTCGGCTCCAGCGTCAGCGTCTCCAGCGCCCAGTACAACAACCTGGTCACCATCAGCAGCCTGGCCGACAAGCTGCCACAGACCCTGGCGCTGGTGCGCGAGGTGTATGAGCGGCCCGGCATGCGCGAGGCCGACTTCGAGCGGGTCAAGGCGCAGATGCTGCAGGGGATGAAACAGAGCGAGCAGCAGCCCGAGTGGCTGGCCGGTCAGGCCTTCCGCGAGCTGATCTACGGCAAGCAGAACCGTCTCGGTCAGCCGGGTGACGGCGTGCTGGCCGATGTGGAGAAGCTGACCCTGGCGGACGTGAAGCGCTTCTACCAGAACTACTACAACCCGACCAACGCCAAGGTGGTAGTGGTGGGTGACGTGACCCAGTCCCAGGTGGAGGATCAACTCGGCTTCCTGACCCAGTGGAAGGGGGCTGCGCCCTCCCTTGGCAGCCTCAAGCCCGAAGGCGAGCAGGCCAAGCCGGGTATCTATCTGGTGGACAAGCCGGGGGCGCCCCAGTCGGTGATCCGCATCGGCCGCCGCGCCATGCCGTTCGATACCACGGGTGACTACTTCACCGCCGGGCTGATGAACTTCAACCTGGGCGGCAACTTCAACAGCCGCATCAACCTCAACCTGCGGGAAGACAAGGGCTATACCTATGGGGCCAGCTCGGGCTTCTCCGCCAACCGGGAGGTGGGTACCTTCGCCACCGGTGCCAACGTGCGGGCCGATGCGACCGTGGATGCCATCCGCCAGTTCCTCAAGGAGATGGACAACTACCGCAAGAGCGGCCCGACCCCGGTCGAGCTCGCCTATATGCGCAGCGCCGTCTCCCAGCAGGATGCGCTCTCTTACGAGACGCTTGGCCAGAAAGCGGGCTTCCTGCTGCAGATGATCATGTATGACCTGAAGCCGGACTATGTGCAGGCCCAGAACAGCCTGATCAAGACGGTGTCGGCCGAGACGCTCAAGGCCAGTGCGGCACGCTGGCTTGACCCGGCCGAGATGGTGATTGTGGTGGTGGGGGACAAGCAAAAGCTTGAAAAACCCCTGCAGGAGCTTCATCTTCCCATCTATCCGCTGCAGCTGCCCTGAGGGCGCTACATAAAAATAGTGCCGCCCCCCTGTGGGGCGGCCACACATGAGCCGTGAATATGACTACGACAAGCTTGTCACTCACCGAGTTGTTGACCGCCCTGGGTTCGCCGGAACGGCTGACCGCCCTCAAGGGGATCCGGCGCGGGATCGAACGTGAATGTCTGCGCATCACCCCACAGGGGACCCTGGCCCAGACCGATCACCCCAGAAGTCTGGGCTCGGCACTGACCCATGCCAACATCACCACCGACTACTCGGAGAGCCTGCTGGAGTTCATCACGCCGGCCACCGATTCCATCGACAGCCTGCTGGAACAGCTTGGCGACATCCACCGTCACACCATTCATCACCTGGGTGATGAGCGGATCTGGCCGCTCTCCATGCCCTGCTTCGTCGGCGACGAGGAGAACATCCGGCTGGCCCAGTACGGCAGCTCCAACATCGGCCGGATGAAGACCCTCTACCGGCAGGGGCTGAAGAACCGCTACGGCAGCCTGATGCAGGTGATCGCCGGGGTGCACTTCAACTTCTCCATGCCGGACAGCTTCTGGTGCGAGTGGCAGGAGCTGGTGTGCGAGGGGTGCTGCAGCCAGCGCTTCATCTCCGACAAGTACATGGGGCTTATTCGCAACGTCTACCGCTTTGGCTGGCTGGTGCCCTACCTGTTCGGTGCCTCGCCGGCCATCTGCGAATCCTTCCTCAAGGGGCGCAAGAGCAACCTGCCGTTCCAGAAGACCGGCAAGGGCACCCTCTACCTGCCCTACGCCACCGCCCTGCGGCTGTCGGATCTGGGTTACACCAACAGCGCCCAGGCTGGGCTCAAGATCAGCCACGACAACCTGCCGGCCTATGTGAGCAGCCTGCGCCGCGCCATCAACACCCATGATCCCGACTTCGCCAGGATCGGCGTCAAGGTGAATGGCGAGTACCGTCAGCTCAACGACAACGTGCTGCAGCTGGAGAACGAGCTGTACGCCCCGATCCGCCCCAAGCGCACCCCGCGCAGCGGCGAGAAGCCGTCCGACGCGCTGGAGCAGCGTGGCATCGAATACATCGAGCTGCGCACCGTGGACGTCAACCCCTTCACCCCGTACGGCATCGAGGTGGATCAGATCCGCTTCTTCGACCTGTTCCTGGTCTGGTGCCTGCTGCGCCCGTCCCCTGTGCTGGATGACGAGGAGATCGCCCGCAATCGCCGCAACCAGACCAAGGTGGTGCTGGAGGGGCGCCGTCCCGGCCTCGAGCTGGAGGACGAACAGGGCAACCTCATCGGCCTCAAGGAGTTCGGCCTCAAGCTGTTTGACGAGCTGGCCGAGGTCGCCGCGCTGCTGGATCGCTGCTGCGGCCGCAACCGCTATCGCGAGACCCTGGCGATGCACCGCGAGAAGCTGCTCAACCCCGAGCTCACCTACTCCGCCCGCCTGCTCAAGCAGCTGCTGGAGAGCGGCAAGGACAACGGCGCCTTCGCCGACGAGCTGGCGAGCCGCTACCGGGAAGAGATGCTGGCTGGCGAGCTGCAGTACTGGGACGAAGCCTATTTTGCCGGCGAGGCACGGGAGTCCCTGGCCAAGCAGCGGGAGCGGGAGCGCAGCGACAGCTTGTCGTTCGACGACTTCCTGGCCGACTACTTCGGGACCAGCAAGACCCCGGCCTGATGACAGGCAACAAAAAAAGCCGCTCTTGAAGCGGCTTTTTTATTTCCGGAAATCCGAGCGGTCTCAGACGTTGTTGTACTCAGACATGGTTATACATGGCCTCGATCTCGCTCTGGTACTTGGACTCGATGATCTTGCGGCGCAGTTTCATGGTGGGAGTCAGCTCACCCAGCTCCATGGAGAAGGCGCTCGGCAGCAGAGTGAACTTCTTCACCTGCTCGAACTTGGCCAGCTCCTTTTGCAGATCCTGAATGCGCGCCTCGAAGAACTCCACCACCTTGGAGTGGCGCAGCAGTTCGGTCTTGCACTGGTACTGCAGGTTGATGGAGCGGGCGTACTCCTCCAGCGACTCGAAGCAGGGCACGATCAGCGCGGAGACGAAGTGGCGGGCATCGGCGACGATGGCGATCTGTTCGATGAAGCGATCCTTGCCGAGGGTCCCCTCCACCAGTTGCGGTGCCACGTACTTGCCGTTGGAGGTCTTCATCAGCTCCTTGAGGCGCTCGGTGAAGTAGATGTTGCCTTCGCCGTCGAGCTCGCCGGCATCGCCGGTGCGCAGGAAGCCATCCTCGGTCATCACCTCGGCGGTGGCCTCGGGCTTGTTGTAGTAGCCGCGCATCACGGTGGGGGAGCGCACCAGCAGCTCGTTGTTCTCACCCAGCTTCACTTCGATGCCGCTGAGCGCCGTGCCGATGGAGCCCAGCTTGAACTGGCTGTCTTCGTAGCAGCAGACGGTGGCGGTGGTCTCGGTCATGCCGTAACCGTACTTGAGGTTGAGCCCCATGGCCTGGAAGAAGAAGTTCACCTCGTCGGCGAGGCGGGCGCCGGCCACCGGCAGGAAGCGGGTGCGGCCGCCGAAACGGGCGCGCAGCTTGCGAAACACCAGCCGCTCGGCGAGCCAGAGCTGGCCGTAGAGCAGGGGAGAGGCGGCTTTACCCGCCTGGCGGGTGGCGACCATCTGCTTGCCGACCCGGGTGGCCCAGCCGAACAGGGCCTGGCGCAGGCGCGGCGCCTGGGCGACGCGAGCCTGGATCATGGCGTAGGCCTTCTCGTAGAGGCGCGGTACGGCGCACATCACGGTCGGCTGCACTTCGCCGATGACATCCATTACCTTCTGCGGATCGCGGATGTAGACGTTCTCGGCGCCGCAATAGAGCACGTAGTAGGTCCAGGCGCGCTCGAACACATGGCTGAGCGGCAGCATGCAGAGCGACACGTCCTGCTCGTTCAGATCGAGGCGGCTGTTGTGCATCTCGAAGCAGGCGGCGATGTTGGCGAAATCGAGCATGACCCCCTTGGGCTCACCCGTGGTGCCCGAGGTGTAGATCAGGGTCAGCAGGTCGTCCATCCGGTACTGGCCCTCGCGCTCGCGCAGTGCCTGTTCGCTGGGCTGGTGATTGCCGGAGACCAGAAACGTCTGGAAGTGGCTCGCCTGTTGGCAGCCGCGCAGGTTGACGCTGCCGTCGAGGGCGATGAGCTGCTGGATCTCGCCGCTTTCAATGAGTTGCAGCGCCTGGTCGAACTGGGGCTGTTCGCCGACGAACAGCACCTTGATGCCGGCATCTTTGACGATGTAGCGCAGCTGATCCAGAGTGCTGGTGGGGTAGATGGGGACGCTGACGCCGCGGGCGGCCAAGATGCCGAGATCGGCCTGGGTCCACTCCGGCATGTTGCGGGCATAGATGCCGACCATCTCGGTAGGCTGGTGGCCGGCGCGGATCAGCGCCTGGGCGCAGTAGTCCATGGCCTGCCCCAGGGTACGCCAGCCGATGGCACGCCACTGGCCATCCTGTTGTACGCGCAGGGCGGCCTTGTTGCCAAGCCGGGCGATACGTTCCCGCATCAGTCGAACCAGGTGGTGTTTCGGCATCAGTCAGACATCCTCAAGTAACAGTTGTACGCCCTAAGGGGCACTGAAAAATCGCGCTGGAGTTTAAACTCTAAGATTACAGCTTACAAGTGTTCGCCATTTGTCTTGGATCACAAAGTCGTCAATTAGGGGGCGCTTGAGGCATGATGGTGGCTGACGTGTGGAGCCATTCAGGGAGGGAGCATAATGAGTGTCGGTATCAAGGGGGTGGTGACCGGGGTATTGCTGTTGCTGGCGGGGGCCGGCGGGCTCTGGTTTACGCTGGGAGGCACGGGTGGCGAGGAGGACAATCCCTGGCTGAGCGGCGCCGAAGGCTACGCCCAGGCGCAGCAGCTGGCCCTGCAGAAGGGCTATCCGCTGCTCTACGTGATTGAACGCGCCAAATGCCGGCGCTGCAAGCTGCTGGATACCACCCTGTGGCAGACAGAGGAGATGGCGCCTGTGCTGGCCCGGCTGGTGAAGGTACGCCTCAACCCGAATGCCGGGGATGGCAGCGAGCAGATACTGCGCCGCTTCCCGCAGGTGGCGACGCCGCCCGGCATCTATGTGCAGCAGCCGGGCGAGCCGCTCAAGCCCATCAAGATAGTGGTGGATATCCAGCAGATCTGGATGCCCGGGGTGACCTGGCAGCGCGGCTTCTTCATGCCGCTCTCCGCCGCCGGCTTCGAGGCAGTGCTGCACACTACCCAGAGCCTGCAGGATCCGGCCCTCGACAACGCGCCGCTGCTCTAGTGCTGCAGATGTAGTGCCGCAGATGTAGCGCGGCGGCTTAGCCGAAGTCGAACAGGCGGGACATCAGCACGGCATCTTCCCGATCCTGGCCGGTGCCATAGTAGTCGGCGCGTCGGCAGTACTCGGCAAACCCCTCGCTCTCGTAGAGGCTGATGGCGGTGCTGTTGCCGGCCCGCACCTCGAGGAACCAGGCCTCGGCCTGGTTGGCCTTGCTGCGGCTCAGGTACTCCCTGAGCAGCGCCCGCCCCAGCCCCTTGCCCTGAAAGTCAGGGTGCACGCAGATGTTCATCAGCGAGCTGTCGCCTGCCACCAGATCCGAGATGTAGAAGCCGGCCGGCTGGCCGTCGACCAGCAGCAGGCCGTTGAGATAGCGCGGCCCGAAGCAGGAGAGCAGGTTGGCCTGGCTCCAGGGCTCCTTGTGGGCAGCCTGTTCTATGGGGTAGACGAGCTCGAAATCGGTCTCGAGCAGGGGACGAAATTGCACCATGGTGGCTCCTGGTCGGGGCGGCTGAACGAAGAGAGGGTGGGGCTCGGCACTCAGCCGAGGCGCCCCTTGAGCTGCTGCCACAGGACCCGTTTCTGGGCCGGGCTGGGGGTGAGCGGGCAGATCAGAGCCTCTGGCCAGGCGGGATCGGCCGCCTCCAGCCAGAGCAGGGGCGGGGTGTGGCCGGCGGGCAGGCTGCTCAGCAGGCTGACCTCGTCGCTGCCGATGCCGAGCAACTGGCAGAGATCCGCCAGCAGACTGGGGGCCGGCAGCCGGCTCGCCAGGATCCAGAGCTTGCCGCTCGGCGGCTCGCTCGGCACGGCCGGGGCGGGGACCGCCTCCTGCTGACTTGCCTGAGTCTCATTGGCAGGTGCAGGCGCAGCCTGATGGCCCGCCAGCAGGGCCGGCCGGCGCAGTTGCCAGCTAGGGATGCCCATCCGGGCCAGTAGGTGTTGCCGCAGGCGACCGGATGCCTGGTCTGGTTGCTCGGGGACGGGTTCCCGCGCTGTGGTCAGCTGCACTGGATCTTGCATGGGCGATGACTCAGTCTTGATCTGCATTGATGAAAAAAGCTCTGCGCAGGGTACACTCGAACGCGTTTTGCTGCATCTTTTGCGGTATGTTTTAGCCAGGAGAGGCGCTCCGACGCCCGGCAACCGACCGGTGCGAGCCAGAGGCGACCTCCCGACAATACAACAAGCAGGACAGGGAACCTTCGATCGCGTCGCGGGTGTGCCGGTTCCAGACAACCCCAGTATCGGAAGTGCGCCTATGCCACCTTTAGCATCACAGAATCTTCGTCTCGCCCCCATTCACGAACGGCTGCCACGCCTGCTGTCGGCCCTCGGCGAGGGGCTTTACGAGCGCCAGGATGCCCTGCGGCTTGGTCTGCTGGCGGCCCTGTCCGGTGAGAGCGTGTTTCTGCTGGGCCCGCCCGGCATCGCCAAGAGCCTGATTGCGCGGCGCCTCAAGCTGGCCTTTCATGAGGCGCGTCACTTCGAGTACCTGATGACCCGTTTCAGCACGCCGGAGGAGGTGTTCGGCCCCCTCTCCATCCAGGCGCTGAAGGAGGACGGCAAGTACCTGCGGCTCACCGCCGGCTACCTGCCGGAGGCCGAGGTGGTGTTCCTCGACGAGATCTGGAAGGCGGGCCCCGCCATCCTCAACACGTTGCTCACCGCCATCAACGAGCGGCAGTTTCGCAACGGCGACAGCCAGCACCCCATCCCAATGCGGCTGCTGGTGACCGCCTCCAACGAGCTGCCGGCCCCCGACAGCGGGCTGGAGGCGCTTTACGACCGCATGCTGGTGCGGATCTGGATGGACCGGGTGCAGGAGAAGGCCAACTTCCAGGCCATGCTGGCCAGCGATGGTCAGTCCCATCAGAATCTGCCGCCCTCGGTGCAGATCCACGGCGACGAGTATCTGGAGTGGCAGGAGCAGATCGACCGGGTCCGGCTGCCGGACGACTGCTTCGAGCTCATCTATCAGCTGCGCCAGCAGCTCGACAGCCAGCTGGCCCACAGCTGCTACGTGTCGGATCGGCGCTGGAAGAAGGCCGTGCGGCTCATCAAGGCGAGCGCGTTTTTCAACGGCCGCGACGAGGTGGCCCCGCTCGATCTGCTGCTGTTCAAGGATTGCCTCTGGCATGACGAGGCCTCGCGCACCGCCCTGCTGGAGATGATGACCGAGTTCTCCCGCCTCTACGGCTATCAGCAGCTGACCATGACCCGTCAGCTGATGGGGCTGCGGGACAAGTTCAAGCAGCTCAAACAGAGCGTGGCCCAGCGCCTGTGCTGCAAGGCCAGAAAGCGCCAGCAGTGGTTCGGGCGCCGCGCCCGCGGCATCCAGATCCCGCTGGCCAACGCCCGCCCGTTCGGCAAGCTGGTGCACTTCCATCTGCTCACCCCGGCGGCGCTGGATGGCGACGATCCGGAGCGGCTGGTGGAGACGCTGGTGTTCGACCGCACCCTGCTCTCCCACTGGCACCCCACCGGCGAGTCGCTGGTGGGCTGGCCGCTTGGCAACCCCAAGGAGGGTCACTACGAGCTGGTGCTGGACGACGAGCTGCGGCTGCACGTGCTGGATCTGCAGCGCCAGCAGATCCCGCTGGTGCTGGTGGAGCGCACCCCCATTCCCGAGGTGGTGATCACCCCCTGGCAGGCGGCCCTGACCGAGCTGCTGGCAGAGGCCGGTGTGCTGGCGCAGGAGCTCAAGCGCCAGCGCAACCTGTTCGAGCGCCATCAGCAGCACCTCTTCATCGGTCGTCACTGGTTGCAGCAGGTGGAGGACAGCTTCTTTGTGCTGAACCGGGATCTGGATCAGCTGCGCACCGACATCAGCCAGTGGCACGACCGGCTGCCGCAGCTGGACGCCTGAGTCATGGCGAGCGCGAAGGGGGCGGTCGTGAGCCAGGCCAGCGGAGGTCGCCATGCTTGAGATTGGCATGATGGATCTGGGGCTGCTCATGGGTGAGGGGGAGCTGGCGGGCGAAATGGCGCTCTTGCTGGCCTCCACCCCCAAGATCTCCGAGTTCATCAAACGCTCCCCGCTGCAGGGCAAATTGCTGCAAAAGCGCATCCGCCGCTGGAGCGATCAGCTGGGGGAGGAGATGCGCCACAAGCCGGTGCCGGTGGCGCTGGAGCAGGAGTATCGCCTCTATCAGGCCCACAAGGGGTTGCCGCTGGCCGAGCTGATGGGGCGCCTGCCGGCCCTGCTGGACGGGCTTGAGCAGTACAGCCCCTTCGCCGGCGAGGCGCGCAGCCTGGTGCGCCAGCTGATGGCTCACCCCACCGACAGCCAGCGCCAGCTGCTGATCGAGAAGTGGCGCACCAGCCTGGTGGGCAGCCTGCTGCAGCTGCAGCAGCAGATCGCCGAGGCGGAGCGGGAGAAGCAGCGCCAGGAGATCGAAGATCAGCTGCTGGCGAGCCGTACCCTGGCTGATGCGCTGGACCCCAACCAGATCTCCGCCGGCGGGCTCTGGGATCTGGCGCAGGGCAGCTGGCACAAGCGCAGCCTGGTGCTGGTCAAGCAGTACGCCCGCATGTTGCAGCGCGAGCCGCTGCTGGCTGAGATCGCCAACCTGCTGGGGCGCAGCGAGCAGGACAACCGGGCCAACGACTCGCCGGTGCCACCGGTGCAGGTGCACGAGCTGGAAGAGGTGCAGACCGACGACGTGCCGGACGATCTGGTGGGCATCCACCCGGCCAGCGACCTGATGCGGCTCTTGCCGAGCGAGGCGGTGATGCTGGCGCTGCCGGAGCTGGAGCTGGAGTTCTACCGCCGCTATCTGGAGCGGCGCCTGCTCAGCTACCAGTCGCGCGGCACCCTGCCGCGCCAGCGCATCATGCTGCGCACCCCTGAGCTTGGCGGGCGGCAGCTGCAGCAGCGGGGGCCCTTCATCGTCTGCATCGACACCTCGGGCTCCATGGGGGGCTACCCGGAGGAGTGCGCCAAGGCGCTGTTTCTGGCGCTGCTCAAGGTGGCGATGGACGAGAAGCGGGGCTGCTACCTGATGCTCTTCTCCACCGAGGTGGCGACCCTGGAGATCACCGCCGACACCGGGCTCGACAAGGCGGAGCGCTTCCTCTCCATGAGTTTTCACGGCGGCACCGATCTGGTGCCCTGCCTCGAGAAGGCCCTGATCAAGCTGGATGACCCCGCCTTTGCCAGAGCGGACGTACTGGTGGTCTCCGACTTTATCGCCCAGAGCCTGCCTCACAGCCTACTGGATCGGATGAACCGCCAGCGCAAGCAGCAGACCCGCTTCCACGCGGTGGCCATGTCCCGCCACGCCAAACCGGCGCTGCTGCGGGTGTTCGACAACAGCTGGCTACTCGACTGCGGCCTGCGCGGTCGCCTGCTGCGCCGCTGGCAGCGCAACTAGATGTTATTCCTTTATCTTCTTAGATAGTTATCGCAAATTACCACAGTGTATTTTTCATATGTGATATGAAAAATTTGGGGTGTTAAAAATATATTTTATAATGAGGTGCATGATGGGGGTGACATTGTTTTTATATGTCCAATGAAGTAATATCCCAACCTCTAGATAATTATTTCACCTGCCAAAGGAAAGCTAAATAAATTAGCCTAGGGTCTTTACACTAACTGACATGTGATAGACAGAAGAAG
Source organism: Aeromonas sp. R5-3 (assembly GCF_040908225.1). Classification (NCBI taxonomy): domain Bacteria; kingdom Pseudomonadati; phylum Pseudomonadota; class Gammaproteobacteria; order Aeromonadales; family Aeromonadaceae; genus Aeromonas; species Aeromonas sp. R5-3. The sequence goes on from NZ_JBFODH010000023.1 coordinate 424,443, forward strand.
GCATAGCTCCTCCTCTGTCTTTTAGTTTTATAGCATGCGCCAAAGGGTTAAGTTTTTCTTAATTCAAGAGTTTATATTAATGAAATAGAACGTTGTGACTTTCTTGCGACCCCCATGCGTGACGGATTCGCCAATGTTGCATTATCTTTTGAATACCTTGTTCGCATTTCACCGGTAAGAGTAAACAGGCGCGTGATAAATTCACTATCACGAATAGCTCCAGCCTCATGCATTTCCACCAACTCTTTAATTGATTTAATTTGATTTTTCATTTTATTTTTTCGCAAAGTAACTTTAATTAGTGGTTGATTCTGATGTTGATTCCTGAGGGAAACAACCAATTTAAATTACAACAATTAAGATGTATTGGCAATCTTAAATTCTCTAAAGAAATTTCGTGATAGCGTTACATTTGTGTTTTTTCTGAAATAGCCATAAAGTCACCCGTTTATAATCCTAAGTTACCGTTGTATATAGTACTTTCTGATTGATGAACTGTGGGCATTCAGCTTCATTTGCCGAGATCACGTGCGTCATGATTCCTCTCACTACATCGCTATAATTATGCCGATTGATTTTTAGACAGATAACTGTTTAAACCAGGTTGTCTCTTTTCCAATCAATGATAGTGTTACCTCGAAACCAGTTTTCAGCAAGCCAGTCCTTTTTTATCATAAATACAGCCATATTATTCTGGTTTTATTTTTCCATAGACTTGTATTCTTGGAAGATAGAGTCCTAGTTGCTTCATCTTTGTATGATAATTTCCCGCTTTGCGGCAGGAAACAGTGGTAGCGAAGCGGAAATTTGTATCAGTCATTGAAAAAATGGATTTTCGATATGTTATTTGAATTTATTTTAGTCAAGAAGTGATTGAGCTCATTCTGCGAATGAAAACTCTAACTCGACACCGAGATAATTTACGATAAAAAAGGGGGTTATACAGGGGATAGCCTTTGGAAAGGTTGAATCAAAGTCGCTGGAGTGTCTCCATACCTAATTGGCCGCTTTCCTATGTGCCCAAAAACTTAAGGGGCAAGTGTACTCTGGTCTACATTCGACGTGCCATTTTGTCATGTTATGTAGGAGGATAATTAACCGCTGATGGTTGGTTTCGCTGTCATATACTCCATCCAGCTTCTCCCGCGCATCGTCGGCGACCCGCCTGAGCCGTTCGTTCTCCTGCAGCAGCTTGTCGTAGGCCGCCTGCAGCTCCTGATATGTCATCAACCTGCGCTTCCCTGTGTTGGATGGCGCCTATAGTCGATGCTGATTTTCCATCTGTAAAGGGGCGCGTTCGGTCTGCGTGAGAGCCTGCCGGATCTGGCCTATCTCCTCTCTTTTTCCATGGTTGCTGTGTGTTGCTGCAAGGCGAGATATGATGGGGGGAGTGAGCATATTCGTGTACTAGCACCACCTGAGGGGAAACCGAACCGGCATGAAACGCATCATGACCCTGATCCTGTTGACGGGATTGTGTACGCCCCTCGCCTGGGCGGCCCGGGCGCCGCTGACCGAGCCCCAGCTCTCCCGCGAGCTGCAGCTGCTGGAGGAGGGGTTCCAGCCCGATCGCATGTTCCGGCTGCGCATCGCCGCCCTGGTGGCGAGCAAGGAGGCCTATCCCCCCGATGTGCAGGGGCGCATCGTGCGGCTGCAGTGCTGGGCCATGCCTTCCGAGTGGGACGACGAGTACCGTGCCGTGGTGGACTTTGCCGACCAGGAACTGGCCGGTGCCCGGGCCCGCAAGGACAGGATCACCGAGACAGGTCTGCTGGCCTGCCGCGCCTTTCATCAGCAGATGCTCGGCAACATGGAGCAGTCCAAGGAGGACTACCAGCAGGCGCTGGTGCTGGCCCGCCGGCTCGGTGATCGGGTGCAGGAGGCGGACATCCTCAGCTTGCGCGGCGACATGTACGCCTATCAGGGTGAGCTGGCGGAGGGGCTGATGGAGCTCATCGAGGCGCACAAGCGCTTCGAGTCGCTGGGGCTGGATGGCAAGGCACGGGAGGTGCTGGCCCAGATCGCCAACGCCTATAGGCGGATGGGGCTCTATGAGCGGGCCGAGGGGTATTTCGAAGAGCTGGCCCATGACTACAGTGCCCTGCGCGCCCAGGAGCCGCTGGTGAGGATCCGCTCCCAGCAGGGGCTGCTCTACTCCGAGATGGGGGAGTATGACCGGGCGCTGCCGCTGATGAAGATGGCCGAGCAGTTCTATCGCTCGCAGCAGAAAGAGGGGCTGCTGGCCTGGGTCCGGATCGAGATCGCCACCATACTGCTCAATCAGGGCAAGGTGACCGAGGCGGTGAGCAAGCTGCGCCAGGCTGACGCCATTTTGCAGGGGCGCGAGAGCTCCGACAGCGTCACCCTGGGTCACTGGCAACTGGTGATGGGGATGGCGGAGGCGGCGCAGGGCAACCCGACCAAGGCGCTCTACTACCTGGCCCACGCCGAACCCATCTTCGTCAAGGAGAAGAACCAGCGCTTCCTGGCGCGGGTCTACGAGGTGCGGGCGCGGATCCTGGAGCAGCAGGGGCAGATCAGCGCCGCCCTCAGCAACCTCAAGCTGTTTGTCGAGACCAAGCACTCGCTGGAACGGGTGCTCAGGGAGCAGCGCTCGTTGCAGATGCGCTTCGAGTTCGACCTGGCCCGCAAGGAGCTGGAGAACCAGGCCCTCAAGACCAAGCAGCTGCTGCAGGAGGCCAAGCTCAAGCAGCTGCAGGAGCGGCGCCACTGGCAGTACGTGGTGGTGGCCCTGCTGTTGCTGGTGATGGGCATGCTGGCGCTGCACCAGTTCAATCGCTCCCGCCAGATGCGCCGGCTCGCCATGACCGACGATCTGACCGGGCTGCACAACCGCCGCCAGATCCAGAACAAGGGCCAGCACTGGTTCAGACAGGCGCGCGAGCAGGGCAAGCCCTTCTCGGTGCTGCTGCTGGACATCGATCACTTCAAGCTGGTCAATGATCAGCTGGGCCACCACGTGGGGGATCTGGTGCTGGCCGCCGTGGCCAAGTGCATCGCCGCCCAGCTGCGTTCGCTGGACAGAGTGGGGCGCAACGGCGGCGAAGAGTTTCTGGTGCTGCTGCCCGACACCTGTCTGGACGAGGCGATGGAAGTGGCGGAGCGGATCCGTCATCGCGTCTCCCAGCTGCGTATCGAGGGGATGCCGGAGGGGCGTTTTGTCAACGTCAGTATCGGCTGTGCCCAGCAGGGGCCTCTCGACGAGAGCCTGGGGGGGCTGGTGCAGCGGGCTGACGAGGCCATGTACCGGGCCAAGCAGGCCGGCCGCAACCAGGTGATGCGGGCCGAATAGGGTGCACCACCCTGCAAAGCCGGGCTGGGTATTTTTCACTCGCGCGGGTATAATGTCGCGCAATTTTGCTTTGGCTCAGGCGAGAAGACCCATGTAACGCAACCCTCTTCCTCTCTCCACCGGTTGGTCTGATGCCCGCCCGAGTGGCCCGTTGCGTATCCATGCCGGACCGTGAGTCAATGCGGCATCCCGGAATTATTCCCACGGTGGCCAAGGTCGCCGCCCAATAGAAGAACGTTGAATTATGTCAGCTGAATTTCTGAGTGAAGTCTCCAAGAGACGCACTTTTGCGATCATCTCGCACCCGGATGCGGGTAAAACCACCATCACCGAAAAGGTTCTGCTGTTCGGACAGGCCATTCAGCGCGCCGGTACCGTCAAGGGCCGTGGCTCGGGCCAGCACGCCAAATCCGACTGGATGGAGATGGAGAAGCAGCGTGGTATCTCCATCACCACCTCGGTGATGCAGTTCCCCTACGCCGACTGCCTGGTCAACCTGCTCGACACTCCGGGTCACGAGGACTTCTCCGAAGATACCTACCGTACCCTGACGGCGGTCGACTGCTGCCTGATGGTCATCGACGCCGCCAAGGGTGTTGAAGACCGGACCCGCAAGCTGATGGAAGTGACCCGGCTGCGCGACACCCCCATCCTCACCTTCATGAACAAGCTGGACCGCGAAGTGCGCGATCCCATGGAGGTGATGGACGAGGTGGAGCGCGAGCTCAACATCATGTGCGCCCCCATCACCTGGCCCATCGGCTGCGGCAAGTCCTTCAAGGGTGTCTATCACCTCTACAAGGACGAGACCTATCTGTATCAGAGCGGTCAGGGCCACACCATCCAGGAGAAGCGGGTGGTCAAGGGGTTGAACAACCCCGAGCTGGACGCCGCCATCGGCGAGGATCTCGCGGCCCAGCTGCGCGGTGAACTGGAGCTGGTGCAGGGCGCCTCCCCCGAGTTCGATCACGACGCCTTCATCGCCGGCGAGATGACCCCGGTCTTCTTCGGTACCGCACTCGGCAACTTCGGTGTCGACCACATGCTGGACGGCCTGACCGACTGGGCGCCGGCCCCCATGCCGCGCAAGGCCGAGAGCCGCGAAGTGGTGGCGACCGAGGAGAAGTTCTCCGGCTTCGTGTTCAAGATCCAGGCGAACATGGACCCGAAACACCGCGACCGTATCGCCTTTATGCGCATCGTCTCCGGCACCTATTCCAAGGGCATGAAGATGCGCCACGTGCGCATCGGCAAGGACGTGAACATCTCCGACGCCGTGACCTTCATGGCCGGTGACCGGGAGCAGGCGGAAGACGCCTTCGCCGGCGACATCATAGGTCTGCACAACCACGGCACCATCCAGATCGGCGACACCTTCACCCAGGGTGAGGATCTGAAGTTCACCGGCATCCCGAACTTCGCGCCGGAACTGTTCCGCCGCATCCGCCTGCGCGACCCGCTCAAGCAGAAGCAGCTGCTCAAGGGGCTGGTGCAGCTCTCCGAAGAGGGGGCGGTGCAGGTGTTCCGTCCGCTCATCAGCAACGATCTCATCGTCGGTGCGGTCGGTGTGCTGCAGTTCGACGTAGTGGTCTCGCGCCTGAAGAGCGAGTACAACGTCGAGGCCATCTACGAGGCGGTCAACGTCGCCACTGCCCGCTGGGTGGAAGGGACCGACGTCAAGAAGTTCGAGGAGTTCAAGCGCAAGAACGAGGTCAACCTGGCGCTGGATGGCGGTGACAACCTCACCTACATCGCGCCGACCATGGTCAACCTGCGCCTGGCCCAGGAGCGTCACCCTGACGTCCAGTTCCGCCAGACCCGCGAGCACTGACAAGGGCTTGCCGACAGGCAGACAGGATAAAAAGAGACCCCGCTTCGGCGGGGTCTCTTTTTGGATGGCGAACAGGGCGCGGATGGGGGGAGCGCCGCCGTCACCGGTCGACAAGGGGAGCAATGCCCCCTATAAAGGGGGCTCACACATGATTCAGGGAGTGATGCATGTCGGTCGAACTGCCCGTCGAGGCACAATTTAACGCTTACAACGCCCATGATCTCGAGGCCTTCCTGGCCTGCTTCTCCGATGCGTTCAAGGGGTACCGGATGCCGACGGAGAGCCCGGGCACAGTGGGCAAGGAGGCGCTCAGCGCCTTCTATGCCGAACATCGTTTCAACAACCCGGCCCTGCGGGCCGAGCTGCTGGCGCGCACCGTCATCGGCAACAAGGTGTTCGATCACGAGTTGATTTATGGCCTCTCCCCCGAGCCCATCGAGAGCATGGCGGTGTTCGAAGTGGAGGCCGGCCTTATCAAAACGGCTTGGTTCTACTTTCCCACCTGACAGGCACCCAGCTCCCCAGTCTGCCCTGGCCTGATCACAAACGCCGTTCATTGATACAGGATGACGTCAGGCCTCGCTCTTCATGCCCCTTCGCGCCACTCGCCGCCCGGCTCTGAGCGACAGGCAAACAAAAGGGCGGCACCAGGGCCGCCCTTGTTCATCCGGTCTTTATGCCTCACGCAGGGTCTCGTTGGCGGCGAGCGCCAGCACCATGCAGATCTCGCAGGCATCGTGGCCCGTGCTGCCGAGCGGCCCCGGCAGGTGCTCGAAGCCCAGGGATTCGTAGAGCGCGGTGGCCTCGCGCAGCACGGCGGTAGTCTCCAGGTAGCAGCGCTGATACCCGAGCGCGCGTGCCTCGTCCAGCGCCTGCAGTACCAGTCGCCGTCCCAGCCCCAGCCCGCGCAGGGAGGGCATGAAGTACATCTTCTGCAGCTCGCAGACTTGCCCCTCTTCCCCCGCCAGCGGCGCTATGCCGCCCCCGCCCAGAATGGAGCCATCGGGTCCCTCGATCACCCAGTAGCGGCTGCGCTCACCCAGGTAGGTTTCATGGAGAAAGTCGAGATTGGGATCCGCTACGCCGTAGCCCTTGTCGGCGGTGAGGCCGTATTCGGCGGAGACGGCGCGCACCACGGCAGCGATGGCAGGGTTATCGGCCTGGGTGATGGGGCGAATGCGATAGCCCTGCTGGCGACGGGCGCGGGAGAGGGCGCTGCGATAGAGGCGCAGGCCTTCCCACAGCTGCTCGCGCTCGGCGAGGGTGAGCTGGGCCAGGGTCTCCTCCATGGCGCTGTCCATCTCCTGATGCAGATCCAGCAGCTGGGCCTGGCCGGCGATGGTGAGGCGCGCCTCCTTGCTGCGACCATCGGACGGATGGGGATGCCAGCTGATGAGCTCGCGCTCGGCCAGGCGGGCCAGCGGGCGGCTGGCGTTGGACTTGTCGATGCGCAGCCGCTCCGCCAGTTGCTGATTGGTGGCGGGGCCGCTCTCCAGCTCGATCAGCAGATGGGCTTCGAGCGGGCTGAGCGCCAGTTCGCCGCACTGTTGGGAGAGCATGCCGAGTTCGCGAACCAGATCGCGCGACAGGGCGCGCAGGGGGCGGGGATCCATATCAGGGCTTCCTATTTGGTTGTCATCAACAACCAATATAGCCAACTAGTTGTTACTAGCAACTTTTTATTGGGTTCGTGAGGGATCACAAAACCGGCGGGTATGACAAGCGGGCACAAAAAAGGGCCCGAGAGGGGCCCAAACATTGGAAACCCGCGCGAGGGCGCGGATCCCATCCTTGGTCAGGCAAGGTGCCGGCGAGCGTTAGACCAGCTCGGCCAGCATGGTGTCGGCATAGGGCACCAGGGCGTCGCCCTGTTTCACCTTGGCGAGGTAGTCCGGGTTGGCGATGAGCGGGCGACCGATGGCGACCAGGTCGAAGCGGTCGGCCTCGATGGCCTCGGCTGCGGTCTCGGCGCTGTAGTTGCCTACCCCTACCAGATGACCGTCGTAGCGGGCGCGCAGGTAGTCGGAGGCGCGGCCGTCCAGGTAGTCGAAGGTGAGGCTGTCATCGAAGATGCCGAGGTGTACATAGGCCAGGTTGCGCTGGTTCAGCTCGGCCAGCAGGTGGTCGAACACGGCGCGATCCCGGGCATCCCCTTCCAGGTGCACATAGGCGCCGGGGGAGAGGCGCAGGCCCACCCGATCCCCGCCGATGCGGGCATTGATGGCATCCACCACCTCCAGCGCGAAACGGCTCATGTTCTCCGGGCTGCCACCGTAGTTGTCGGTGCGCAGGTTGCTGGCGTGGTGCAGGAACTGATCGATGAGGTAGCCGTTGGCACCGTGGATCTCCACCCCGTCAAAGCCCGCTTCGATGGCGTTGGCGGCGGCCTGGGCGTAATCCTCGACCAGCTGGGCGATTTCGCGCTCGGTCAGGGGGCGCGGCACCTGATAGACCAGCTCGCGCATGCGCGGCACCGTGCCCTCATGGGCGACGGCAGAGGGGGCCAGCACTTCGGCGTGGTGGAAGAAGGGGTGGGAGAGACGACCCACGTGCCATAGCTGGGCGAAGATCTTGCCGCCCTTGGCATGCACGGCGCCGGTCACTTTCTTCCAGCCGGCGATCTGCTCGGCGCTGTAGAGCCCCGGGGTATTGGGGTAGCCCTGGCCGTCCGGCCGGATGATGGTGGCTTCGGAGATGATGAGGCCGATGTCGGCGCGGCGCGCGTAATAGGCGGCCATCTGTTCGGTGGGCACCAGACCCGGGCCAGCCATGCAGCGGGTGAGGGGAGCCATCATGAAACGGTTGGCCAGGGTGAGGGTGTCGTTGAGGCGATAGGGCTGAAACAGGGTATTCATGATCGTCTGTCCTGAGGGAGTGATTCTTGAACGTGCATTCAAGACGTTTTTTGTTTTGTGTGCAAGTCTTTTTTGAACGAGCATTCAACATGGGTTGGTGTTGCCGTCCCGCTGGGGTAAACTTGCCGCCCTCTTATTTCCCCTCACCGGTCCCAGGCCGGTGAATCCGCTTTTTCAACGGAGAAACCATGCGCAGCGCCGAGTTCAACCGGGACGACGTCTTGCGAAATGCCATGGAGGCATTTCGGGCCAAGGGTTACACCAAGACCACCATGCAGGAGCTGGTGGCGGCGACCGGGTTGCATCCGGGCAGCCTCTACGCGGCGTTTGGCAACAAGCGCGGCCTGCTGCTGGCGGCGGTCGACCACTATGTGCAGGAAAAGAGCGCCCTGCGGCGCAGCTTCTTCGCCGCCGCGAGCCCGCTGGCGGGGGTGCAGGCCTACCTCGAGCAGGTGGTGAACGATGCCCTCTGCGGCACCTGTCTGGTGACCCGCACCCTGATGGAGCTGGCGGAGCAGGATGAAGAGCTGCACCTGAAGCTCAAGGCCATCTATGGCGAGCTGGATGCGGATCTGGCCGCGGTGCTGAGCCTGGCCCTCGAGCGCGGCGAGCTGGCGGCCGGGCGCGACATCCCGACCCTGACCGCCTTCCTGCTCATCAACATCCAGGGCCTGGTCACCTTCGCCCAGTGCCGCCCCGACCCCGTCCTGCTGGGGGGCGTGGTCACCCAGTTGATGACGGCCCTGCGGGCGTAATGCGCCACCCAGAAACAACCATGGCTCTCGCGGGAGCCATGGTTGTTTCTGGGGATGTCACGCACAGCTGGGTTGTTTGCTCCCTTCTCCCCTCGCGGGAGCCATGGTTGTTTCTGGGTATGTCACGCACAGCTGGGTTGTTTGCTCCCTTCTCCCCTCGTGGGAGCCATGGCTGTTTCTGGGGATGTCACACGCAGCCGGGTTGTTTGCTCCCTTCTCCCCTCGCGGTAGCCATGGTGGTTTCTGGGGATGCCACACGCAGCCGGGTTGTTTGCTCCCTTCTCCCCTTGTGGGAGCCATGGCTGTTTCTGGGGATGTCACACGCCGCCGGGGTGTTTGCTCCCTTCTCCCCTCGCGGGAGAAGGGTTGGGGATGAGGGGGAGGGCTCTGCTCAGCGCAATGAGAGCAAAAGAAGTTCCAGTACGGCCTCCATCCGACTCAACACATCGTTATTCCACACCCTGATCACCCGAAAGCCCTGCTGATTGAGGTAGGCCGTTCTTGCGCCATCATATTGCCGCCCCGCCGGTTCGTTGTGCTGTGACCCGTCTACCTCGATGATCAACCTCTGTTCAAGAGAGATGAAATCGACAATGTAGGGCCCGATGGGCATCTGGCGACGGAATTTCACCCCTGCCAGACGGCGGTCGCGCAATTGCTGCCACAGCTTCTGTTCGGCAAGGGTGGCTTCTCTCCTCATGCGTTTGGCAAACGGATGGGTCTGCATGGTGCCTATCCAGAGCTATTTGACCCTATTAGATATAGCCATTCCCCGGTCTGGTGACTGAGTGGGTGGCGTCCCCTCACCCTGACCCTCTCCCAGAGGGAGAGGGGACAGATCGAGTGACAGTGATCATCTTGTCGATCATCTCGGGCTTGAGTGGGGTTTTGTGACAATGAACGGATGAACGAATGAACTGATGAACTGATGAGTCGATCGTTGTGGGATGGATATGTTTCGCCCCGGCAGGTAGGTGGGTAGGCAGGCTGGCAGGCTGTCAGCCATGTCGCGAGTGGCACAGAACCAGCCCCCTTCTCCCCTTGCGGGAGAAGGGTTGGGGATGAGGGGGAGGGCACACCCAGCCGTGTTACTCCGGATTCACCAACTCCTTCATCAGCGCCTTCAACCAGATCAACGCCGGTTGCTGCGCGTGAACGGGATGCCAGACGCAGTTGAGGTGATAATCCGGCACATCTTCGGGCAGCGGCAGGCTTTTCAGCGGCCAGTGGCTGGCGAGCAGCTCGGCCACCATGCTGGGCAGAACCAGCAGATGATCGCTCTGGCTGACGATGGCGGCGGCGGACATATAGCTCTGGCTGTTGACTGAGATGGTGCGACTGAACCCCAGCGTTTTCAGATAGCGATCCAGGCTCGCCTCCGAGGTACCGAGGGGCGAGTGGAACACATGGGGCATCTCGATCAGCTGCGACAAGCTGATGCGCTCGGCCGGCAGCGCCGGGTCATCCCCACTCTCTGCGAGCGCCGGGGCTGCCATCGGCAGATCGGCGCGCACCAGCCCGGCCAGCGGCTCGGTGAGCCAGGTCTCCTTGCCCAGATACCCCGGCACCTGCATGTATTCGTCAAAGCCCAGCACGAGATCTATCTCGCCGCTTGCCAGCTCGGCTTCGGGCAGGGTGTCGCGCAGGATGCGGATCTCGATGGTGACCCCGGGCGCCAGCCGTTTGAGGCGCTGGATAAGCGGCGGGATCAGCACGCACTCCACGTAATCCGTGGTGCAGAGCACGAAGCGGCGCTTCGACTGGCTCGGCTCGAACACCTCCTCGTCGCTGAGCTGCTGCTCCAGCAGCCGCAGCGCCTGCTGCACTCCCAGGTGCAGCCGCTGGGCGCGCGGGGTCGGCAGCATCCCCTGCGGGGTGCGCACCAGCAGCGGATCGCCAAAGAAGGTGCGCAGACGATTGAGCGCATGGCTCATGGCGGGCTGACTGATAAAGAGGGTTTCGGCGGCGCGGGTGACGCTGCCTTGCGCCATCAGGGCGTCAAAGGCGAGCAGCAGGTTGAGGTCGAGCTGGTGCAGTTTCATCAAGATTATTTGCCAGGCTTATGGGACAATCCATCCTATTCATTTGATGGATGTGAGCGCAACTTCTTACACTGTGACCACTGTTATTTTTCCAGGATCCCCGCGCGGCGTTTTCACGCCTGCGGGGTCTCAATCCATGCAAGGAGCCTTGCGATGAGCATCAAGACCATGAACACCACGCCGGCCGCTGACGGCTTCACCATGCCCGCCGAGTGGGCACACCAGCAGGCCGTCTGGATGATCTGGCCGTTTCGCCCGGACAACTGGCGTGAGGCCGGTCGCTTCGCGCAAGCCACCTTCGCCAAGGTGGCGGATGCCATTGGGCAAGCCACCCCGGTCTTTATGGGGGTGCCGGCCCGGTTTATGGAGCAGGCTCGCGCCATCATGCCCGCCCACGTCACCCTGGTCGAAATGAACAGCGATGACTGCTGGGCCCGTGACAGCGGCCCCACCGTAGTCACCAACGCGGCCGGCGAGTGCCGTGGGGTGGATTGGGGCTTCAACGCCTGGGGCGGCCACAAGGGCGGTCTCTACTACCCTTGGGATCAAGACGAGCAAGTGGCGGCCCAGATGCTGGCACAGCACGGCATGGCCCGTTACGATGCGCCGCTGATCCTGGAAGGGGGCTCCATCCACGTCGACGGCGAAGGCACCTGCCTGACCACCGCCGAGTGCCTGCTCAACGAAAACCGCAACCCGCACCTGAGCAAAGAGCAGATCGAAGCTCACCTGCGCGACTATCTGGGCGTGAAGAGCTTTATCTGGTTGGACGAAGGCGTCTACATGGACGAAACCGACGGCCACATCGACAACATGTGCTGCTTCGTGCGCCCGGGTGAAGTGGCCCTGCACTGGACTGACGACCAGAACGATCCCCAGTACGAACGCTCCGTGGCCGCCCTCAAGGTGCTGGAAGCGGCGGTCGATGCCAAGGGGCGCAAGCTGAAAGTGTGGAAGCTGCCCCAGCCGGGCCCGCTCTACTGCACCCAGGAAGAGTCTGCCGGTGTCGAGAGCGGTACCGGTGTGCCGCGCGAGGCAGAAGGCCGTCTGGCCGGTTCCTACGTGAACTTCCTTATCACCAACGATCGCATCGTTTACCCGCTGCTGGATGCCGCCACCGACGGCGAAGCCCAGCGCATTCTGGAAGAGATCTTCCCGGAGCACACAGTGGTCGGCGTGCCGGCCCGCGAGATCCTGCTGGGCGGTGGCAATATCCACTGCATTACCCAGCAGATCCCGTCCGGCAAATAAGAACCGGATGACGATCCTGCTGCGAGGCCGTGATCAAGGCTCATGTGCTGCTCGGAATCCTCATGTATTTACATACACTCCGGTTCCTGTGCTGCTCTTCACCTTGCTGACGGCCTCTCGCGACGGGTCGTAAACCGGTTCCGGTGAGTATTCAAAACCCCACGCCGTGGGGTTTTATCTATTGATGACGTGATGGTCGCAGGCGCTGATGCGGCGATCATCATGACAAACAGTCACCCTTTTACAGGAGATCCCCATGATCGAAGTGACCGAGGTTTCCATTGCCGAGCTGCGTGCCGCGCTCGAATCAGGCCGCACCACAGCGGTCGAACTGGTCAAGGCCTATCTGGCCCGTATCGAGGCCTACAACGGCCCCGAGACTGCCACCAAACTCAACGCCGTGGTGGTCGCCAATCCCGATGCGCTGAAAGAGGCGCAAGCGTCTGATGAGCGCCGCGCCCGTGGCGAAACCCTGGGGCCGCTCGACGGCATCCCCTACACCGCCAAAGACAGCTATCTAGTCAAGGGGCTGACCGCCGCCTCCGGCAGCCCGGCCTTCAAGGATCTGGTGGCCCAGCGCGATGCCTTTACCGTTGAGCGGCTGCGCGCCGCCGGTGCCATCTGCCTTGGCAAAACCAATATGCCGCCGATGGCCAATGGCGGCATGCAGCGCGGTGTCTATGGCCGTGCCGAGAGCCCCTACAACGCCGACTACCTGACCGCGCCGTTTGCCTCCGGCTCCTCCAACGGTGCCGGTACTGCCACCGCCGCCAGCTTCTCCGCCTTTGGTCTGGCGGAAGAGACCTGGTCGAGCGGCCGTGGCCCGGCCTCCAACAACGGTCTGTGCGCCTACACCCCGTCCCGTGGCGTCATCTCGGTGCGCGGCAACTGGCCGCTGACTCCGACCATGGATGTGGTGGTGCCTTATGCCCGCACCATGGCCGATCTCTTGGAAGTGCTCGACGTAGTGGTGGCCGACGATGCCGATACCCGTGGCGATCTGTGGCGCCTGCAGCCCTGGGTGCAGCTGCCCAAGGCCTCCGAAGTGCGTCCGGCTTCCTATCTGGATCTGGCTGCCAAGGCCGATGCCCTCAAGGGCAAGCGCCTCGGCGTGCCGCGCATGTTTATCAACAAGGATGAACTGGCCGGCACCAGCGAAAACCCCGGCATCGGCGGCCCGACCGGTCAGCGCATCCATACCCGCGAGACCGTAATTGCCCTCTGGGAAGATGCGCGCAAGGCGCTGGAAGCCGCTGGCGCCGAAGTCATCGAAGTGGACTTCCCGCTGGTCTCCAACTGCGAAGGAGACCGACCCGGTGCGCCGACCGTGTTCAATCGCGGCATCGTGAGCCCGGAGTTTCTTAATGACGAGCTGTGGGAGCTCTCCGGCTGGGCGTTCGACGACTTCCTGCGCGCCAACGGCGATCCCAAGCTCAACAAGCTGGCCGATGTCGATGGGCCGAAGATCTTCCCCCACGATCCGGGCACCCTGCCGAACCGCGAGGGCGATCTGGCGGCGGGCATGGACGAGTACGTCAATATGGCCAAGCGTGGCATCAAGCGCTTTGACGAGATCCCCACAGTGCCGGACGGCCTGCGCGGTCTGGAGAAGACCCGCAAGCTGGATCTGGAGGACTGGATGGACGGGCTCAAGCTCGACGCCGTGCTGTTCCCGACCGTCGCCGACGTCGCCCCGGCTGATGCGGACGTGAATCCGGCCTCCGCCGATATCGCCTGGAGCAATGGCATCTGGGTTGCCAACGGTAACCTCGCCATTCGCCACCTCGGCGTGCCGACCGTCACCGTCCCCATGGGGGTGATGGCCGATATCGGTATGCCGGTAGGGCTGACCTTCGCCGGTCGCGCCTATGACGACAATAACCTGCTGCGCTTTGCCTCGGCCTTCGAGTCCACCGGCAGCAAGCGTATGGTGCCGCCACGCACGCCGCCGTTGGGGTGATTGCGTTAGTGTCCTGTCCGCGAGGTACCAGGGATAAAGAGAGAGGGAGGCATCATGCCTCCCTCTTTTTTTCGTCCATTTTCTGGCTGTGGTCATCACACCCGGATGTTCTGGCCCGTGTCCATCTCGCTCTTGGTCATATGCGGGGTCTGCTTCTCTTGGGACAAGCTGGCCTCCCACTCGTGGGCCTTCTCCAGCAGATCGGCGAGGCTCTCCCTGATCTGTTGCGGGCGATAGTTCCCTAGCGCGATCTGGGAAAAAAATGATACCCGCTCGGTACCGGGATAGATGCCGACCCCGTAGCCATGGCGCAAGGGGGCAAGAGCATGCTCGCCAAAACGCAGGAACAACTCGCGGGATAGACGTTCTGGGAGATCGCTCGCCGTGGTCACCGAGAGCACCAGCGCCATCTCGTTGGGTTGAGCCACGATATTGACCACAAAGGGGGCGGTCGCCTCCTCTGCTGCTCGCTGGATCTCGAATGTGCAGACGCCGTTTTCATCGAAGGCCAGCGGTTCGACCGACAGCTCGGCCACGATTTTCTGATAGATATCCAACACAACACTCCAGTCCGGTTGCCCGGTCGTCTTCGAAGGGGCAGGGCAAGATCACAAAGAGACGGCCCCGCCGCCAAGCGGGCAGGGCCGTCATCCATATTCACGGCAAGGGTTACACCTTGATATTGAGTGCTCGGCCCTCTTCCAGCTCGAACATCCGGACATCGCTCACCGGATTGTCGTTAAAGCGCACGCTGTTCTTCATCTTGGTGGTGGCGTTCTTCCCGTCCGATGAGCCAGTGCTTTCATCGATCGCCGGTGAGGTCTCGTTGGCGCGGGTGTTTGCCTCGGTCAGGGCATCCAGCTCGGCGCTGGCTCTTTGCTCAAACAGCTGGCCGAAGCTGCGATTGAACTCGGCATTGACCTTGGTGTTGAACACCTCCGACTCCTGACTCTGCACCTTCAATGCCTCTTGCAATGCCTTGGGATCGTTACTCAGCGAGGTGAACAGCGTATTGGTCTGCTCGATGGCACGGGAACTCAGCAGGCCGAAGATGGCGTCTCTCCCGTTGATAAAACTGGAGAAGTGCTCCATGGCAAACTCCCGGGAGGAATCGCTCATGGCTTCAAGACCCAGTCGATTCTTGTTGGAGTCGGTAACATCTGCCAGGGTTGCCGTTTTGGGGTCGCTGCCCGGCTTCAGATATTGGGCATCGTTCTTGAATTCGCTGATGGGCTGGTTAAAGGCTTGCTGCACAAGCTTCTTGATTTGGCCGAGTTCAGTCAGTTGCCGCTGCACCTCAGACTGAATTTGAGTTGCCCGGGTGGTGAGTGCACTCTCCCCCTTGGTGGTGGCTCGGCTAAAGAAATCGACCACCGCATTTTTGATGCGGCCCAGCGTGCTTAAATGGGCCAGGTCCCGCTGTACGGAGACATCCCCACTCTTGCCGATATGAATGGTGTACTCCTTGCCTTCACCCAGATGAAGGGCAAGCTTCTGATTGCTGCCGGGATTGACGTTGGCGAGCAGCAGGCTGTCGATAGCCTTCAACATCCCCGGGGTAGCTCCATGAATAGCCATGACCTTGGTTCCTTATCTCACTACAAGCGATACATCTGGCCTGCATCATACCCGTCAGTGAAAACGCCGTTTATTAGCCATGGTTGCACTATTTTAGTTTGGTGCTGACATGCGTCGGTCGCGCCTATGACGACAACAAGCTGCTGCGCTTTGCCTCGGCCTTCGAATCCACCGGCAGCAAGCGTATGATGCCGCCCTGCACGCCGCCGTTGGGGTGATTGCGGTTGAGGAACTAAATACTTCTGGTTAGTTTTTATTTAATGAGAGATAAAGCCCACCAACATCGCTGGTGGGCTTTATCTATTTTTTCTATGTGAAATCCGAGAAATCCAAACTGACTATTACTTTTTCCAAATTAATACTGTTTTTTTCTACAAAGTCCATAAACTCCCAAGTAAATTCATGGCTTTTGGCTTTCCTAACAGTATTAATGTACCATTCAGCACTTTTTTGACATTCGTCAGGCTCATGTAACACACATAAATCAGCGTTTACTAAAAGGCGAAGTTCACCTTCCATATCTGGGTATTTACAAATCCTCTGTAAGTAATCAGTGTTGATAAATCTCTTTGTGTCATCCCATTTTCCACGAGCAAGAAGGAAGGCATAGAACTGTCTGGTAATTCTTGGAAGATTTTTCAGCGTTATAATAAAAAATTGGAAATCCTCTGTAACATCTTGTTCACTGATACCGTATTCTTTACCTAAACCTATCGGTTCTTTTTGAAGATATTTATAATAGGTTTTAATTCCTTCGAACTTAGCACTAGGAATTTTCTCAACGAATTCTTCTATATTCGTTTGGAATATTCCGTTTTCGTCAGGGATTTCCAGCTCAATCTTGACTCTTGCAACTTCCTTACTTACAAGGAGATGCAAAGATTGAAGCTGTGCAATTGGAAGGGACAAGACCTTCTTAAAAACGTCACCAATATCTAGGATATGCTCGTCAGCGATGAAGCTAAATGGCTTTGCTAATTCAGTATCCAAGGTGTAGCTACCCTGTTTTTCTTGCAAGATCAATACATAAACTTTCTGGAATTTATCGACCTGTGTTGCCGCTTTTCTAAGAGTCTCATTGACCTTCTCTGAAGTCTTTGTGGAGGTCACCTGAAAGGCAACTTTGGCTTTTTCATCCCCCAAGTCCAAACCTGGATTGTTTGAGCGCTCTTCATTGAGATTGATTAGGTTGTAGCCATAGACAATATTGAGGACTTCTTTGAAGAAGTCCTCAAGGTAGCGATTCAGATCAAAAAGCTGAAGACCTGCTCGGTTTTTGACTTGTTGGGAAACTGCGGTTAGTTCATCAATGATCTGACCAATAAAATAACCTCTTGTAATCATTTTGTTTCTGTTTCCTTATATTAAATATTGAGCATTCAAAGAGGTAAGTTTTTCATGTATATTAAATTCCTAGTTTCCTTGGAACTGATTTATATAAACATAATTTTCATGTAAAACTCAGTAGGTGGAGTTTGTCAGCAACATTTATGTTTGATTAATCGTGATCATATCAATACTCATATGAGTTTTATAGTTTTTTCATAAGGGCCGTAGATTAGAACAGGGCCGTAGCTTCGAATAGAGAAGAAAATTAAGGCGATCGAGGATAGGTCGTGACTGAGAAGCCGCTGAAATCCAGAGTTTCCTGCCGGTCTTGTAATGAACTCAGTGCGCGGCGGTAAACGGACGATTACGCTGCGCTAATCGACCCTACATGATGTGGCTTATTCCTACCTCCCCCTTATCCCCGGCCCTTCTCCCCTTGTTTGTGATCAAGAGTGGGAGAAGGGGGCAAATATGCGCCTCTGATTTGGTCTGGCAACCGGGCTTTGGAATTGGCACGGGCCATCCCCTCTCCCTCGGGAGAGGGTTAGGGTGAGGGGGCGCTATCTGTGTTGTCGGTTCGTTTTGCGCCTTTATAGCTCTTCACCCTCCATTCCCCGCACCGTCAATCGCGTGGCTCGCTGCCGGTTCCCCCCTGTTTTTTCTGAATTCCACCTGACTTCACCTTCTCTTCACACAAGCCCATTTTCCCTTCACAAATCCCCCGTATTTTCTGCCCACTGATAAATGGGCCCGGCTTGTCACAGGGGTGGCGAGGGGGCGGTTGGTTCGAGGGTGCAAGATGATGAAAGGTTGGATAAAGTGCGGGCTGGCCGGGGCCCTGGTGCTGATGGCGAGCTTCTGGGGGGGCAGCGTGCGGGCGGCGGGGATATCGCTGACGCAGGTGAGCGGCCCTGTCTATGTGGTAGAGGATAACTACTACGTCAAAGAGAACTCCATGGTCTATTTCGGGGCCAAGGGCGTGACTGTGGTGGGGGCGACCTGGACGCCGGATACCGCCCGCGAGCTGCACAAGCTGATCAAACGGGTCAGCCGCAAGCCGGTGCTGGAGGTGATCAACACCAACTACCACACCGACCGGGCGGGCGGTAACGCCTACTGGAAGTCCATCGGTGCCAAGGTGGTATCGACCCGTCAGACCCGGGATCTGATGAAGAGCGACTGGGCCGAGATTGTCGCCTTTACCCGCAAGGGGTTGCCGGAGTACCCGGACTTGCCGCTGGTGCTGCCCAACGTGGTGCACGAGGGCGACTTCACGCTGCAAGAGGGCAAGCTGCGCGCCTTCTACGCGGGCCCGGCCCACACGCCGGACGGCATCTTTGTCTACTTCCCCGACGAGCAGGTGCTCTATGGCAACTGCATCCTCAAGGAGAAGCTGGGCAACCTGAGCTTTGCCGATGTGAAGGCCTATCCGCAGACCCTTGAGCGACTGAAAGCGATGAAGCTGCCGATCAAGACGGTGGTGGGTGGTCACGACTCGCCGCTGCACGGCCCCGAGCTGATTGATCACTATGAAGAGCTGATCAAGGCCGCGCCCCAGTCATAAGCTGGCGCGGCGGCAGCCGGATGACGCGCAGGACGCACTAAAGAAGGTGCCCGGCCGGGCGTTTCTGGCAGGGGGACGCCCTTGCCCCCTGTTTCGGGCTGTTCAAGGGCGGCCCCCTTTCATAAGATGGGCCTCTCTTCACGCAGTTAGCGGGCCTTTCGTGATGCACGCAATTCAAGACGAACAACCCGATTCACTTGGCCGCCTCAAGCAGGCTTTCATCACCGGCATGTGGGCGTCCCTTGCCAGCATCATCATCGGCTTCGCCTTCAAGGTGTGGCTGGCGCAGTGGGTGGCCAAGGGGGATCTGGCGCTGTTCAACAGCGTGGTGGATCTGATCTCCCTCTCCTTGATCCTGATGACCGGCTTTCGCTCCTCCATGGTGGTGAGCTACTCCCAGACCAAAAACGATCGGGACATCATCAATATCTTCCGCTACTTTCTTATCGGCATGGTGCTGCTCACCTGGGGGCTGGTGATCCCCTACATCAAGCACGGGCTCCATATCCGGGCCGAATATCTGCAATTGGTGGGGGTCATCTTCGGGCTCGGGCTCAAGGTCTACTTCACCAATCTGGTGGCCATGTACCGGATGTACGGGATCTCCAACCGGGTCACCTGGCTGGAGCCGCTGGCCAATGGCCTGCTGTTTATGGCCTGCTATTTCGGGCTCGGGATGGAAGCGCTCCCTTCGCTCTTCTACGGGCTGACCTTCTCCTCGCTCGCCATCGCCGGCTACATGTATCTGCACCGGCGTAGGGCCATCGCCACCCGGCCGCTGGCCAAAGTTGAGCTTGGCCCCGAGATGCGCAGCTATGTGAAGAAGAGCTTTACCGCATCCCTCGAGGCGGGGGCCAGCATCCTGATGATTTACATCACGGTACTGCTCACCATCCGCCACTTCAGCCTCGACGAGCTGGGGGATTTTCAGGTGGTGGTGCGCCCCATCTTCACCTATATGACGTTGCTGTTCGTCTTCCCCATCTACCGCTTCGTGCTGCCTGAGCTGGCGGTCAATCTGCGCAGCGGCGATCACCGTCAGATCCGGCTGATCCGGCGCTGGATCTTCCGCCTCAGCGCCATCGTCAGCCTGGTCTTCTTCCTGGTGATGCTGCTGGCGGGCAAGCCGCTGGTGTCGCTGCTGTTCCCGGCCGACTATCTGGGGGCCGTGCCGGTGCTGCTGCACTTCTCCCTCTTCTTCATCTTCATGATGCTCAATGGCTACCAGCTTGCCTACATCAAGGCCCACGGCCACTTTACCCAGAGCTTGCTGATCCGCGCGGTGGGCATAGTGGCGCTGGTGGCGGCCTACTACCTGGTGGCCCGCTTCACCACCAACGTGGTGGCCATTATCGTGGCGCTGGGCCTCGGTTATCTGGTGATGTTCGTGCTCTCCACCCTGGCCGAGCAGCGCATCCTGCGGGCCCTGCCACCTGTGCTGGCCAGCCATGGGTAGCCGCCGGCCAGCCAATAAAAAACGCCCGCTTGGGCGTTTTTTATTGGGTCGCGAATACAGGCTAAGCGCCGTCTGCGGGTTACAGCAGCATGCCAACGGCCAGCCGGTTGAAGGCATTCATCAGGGCGGCCGCCAGGGTCAGGTCCGAGATCTCGCGATCGGAAAAGTGAGACTTGAGCGGTGCGTAGCGCTCGTCCGGTGCGCCTGTTTGATGGACATAAGTGAGCGTCTCGGCCCAGGCCAGGGCGGCGCGCTCGCGTTCGCTGAACAGGTCGCTGACCCGCCATCCCGCCAGACAATCGAGTTTTTGCTGCGACACCTCGCACTCGCGCAGCACCTTGGCGTGCTTGCCTAGGCAGAAGGCGCAGCCGTTGATCTGCGAGATGCGCAGATAGACCAGCTCCAGCAAGGGGGCGCCGAGGGGGCCTGCGGCCAGGGCGTCGCTGGTGGCGCGCAGCCCTTGATAGGCCTCGGCTGACAGGGTGGAAAAGGGAAGTCTTGGCTGAGTCATGGCAGTACTCCAAGGTGGTGTGGATCGGCAAGCCGGCTAAACAGGGGCTGCTGCGCCAGCAGCGCGCGGTTGGTGTCGATGGTCTGGCGCACTGCCTCGTCACCGAACACCAGTCCCTGCAGATAGAAGAAATGGATGTTGAACAGCCCCAGGGTGTTGAGCGCGTGGCGCAGGTAGGGGGTCAGGAAATCGGGTTGCCCGGCTCGCGGGCCCTGATGAAAGCCGCCCGATCCCACCAGGACGTAGACGGGGCGGTCGGCCAGCAGCCCCAGCTTGCCCTCGGCACTCGACTGGAAGGTGCGATGGATGCGCAGCACATAGTCAATCCACAGCTTGAGGGCGGCTGGCAGGGTGAAGTTGTGCAGCGGGGTGGCGATGAGCAGGGCATCGCTCTGCTCCAGCTCCCGGATCAGCGTCTCGGAGAGGGCCAGCTCGGGGGCGTCAAAGGGGGTGGCCGTGGTCAGCGCCTGCACATAGGCCTGGCTCAGGGCCGGCAGGAGGTCAGTGCCAACAGGGCGTTCGACCAGTGCGAGGGCCGGGTGCGCTTGCCGCAGACAGGCCACCAGATCCAGCGCCAACCGGTTGGCGTGAGAGGCAGCTCCCTGGGCGCTGGCATTGATCAGCAGTACCTGGTTCATGGGCGCAGATCCTCGCAAAAGTGCATCCCGCGGGAGAGCAACCCGCAGCGAAAGTAGAAGCGCTGGGCCAGCGCATTGTGCAGGCCGGTATCGAGTACCAGGTGATCGCACCCCAGCCGCAGGGCTTCGGCGCGCACGGCGTCCAGGAGCTGCGCCCCCAGGCCGCTGCGCTGCAGGTCGGGAGTGACGACGAGGTCGTCGATATAGACAAAGCGTCCGTAGATGAGGTTTTCCTGCAGGCGATAGCCAGCCAGGCCGACGATGCGTTCGGCGTCCCGTGCACTCAGCAGGCGATAGCCTTGTTGTGCCTGCCTGGTGAGCTGCGCCACATAGCGCTCCGGGCTGCCGAGGTGGGGACGCAGCTGCTGCATCAGGGCGAAGCTGGCGGCAAAGGCCGCTTCGTCGTCGAGGGGGTGGAGAGTGTGTGCCACATCCGGTGTCCATGCTGGGGTGATGAGGCACTGTATGCCCGTCATGGACCCGCTCACAGGGCCAAAAACGGTGTAAATGAGTAGGCCATGTGGCCGTGCGGAGGGAGCCTGGGCTCCCTCATCGGATCAGCGGCGGGCCTTGCTCTTGTTGCCAGCGAGCGCCTGTTTTCGGGCGCGCTGCTTCTGGGCCGCCTTGCTGCTGCGGCGCGGCTCGGGGTCGAAGCGGGTGAGATCCGGCTCAAAGCCCGGGAACCACTGCTGGGGCAAACGGATGTCGAGCACCGCCTCCACCTTCTCCAGCAGCGGCGCATCTTCCGGGCTGAACAGGGTGATGGCGAGTCCCTTGTTGCCGGCGCGGCCGGTGCGGCCGATGCGGTGCACGTAATCCTCCGCCACAAACGGGAATTCCATATTGATCACGTAGTTGAGATCCGTGATGTCGAGGCCGCGGGCCGCCACGTCGGTGGCTACCAGTGCCTGCAGGGTGCCGGCGCGAAACTCCAGCAGCACCTTCTCCCGCGCCCCTTGTGACAGGTCACCGTGGAAGGCCAGCGCGTTGATGCCCGCCTTGCCGAGCTGCTGGGCCAGCTTGTCTGCCCCCTGGCGGGTGCGGCTGAAGATCAGCGCCGGCGCCCAGCCCTTCATGTTGAGCATGTGTTCGACCAGCGCCAGCTTGCGATTGCCATCCACGGTATAGACCCGCTGCTCCACCTCGGCCGCCGTGGTGTTGCGTGGGGCCACTTCAATCAGCGCCGGGTCACGCAACAACACCTTGCTCAAGGCAAATAGGTTATCGTCGCAGGTGGCCGAAAAGAGCAGGGTCTGGCGATCCGCCGGGATTTGCTTCAGCAGCGCCTTGATCTCGTCCATAAAGCCCATGTCGAGCATCCGGTCTGCCTCGTCAAACACCAGATGACGCAGCGCCGCCAGACTCAGCGCCCCCTGGCGCAGATGGTCGAGCAGCCGGCCCGGGGTGGCGATCAGGATATCCACGCCGTTTTTCAATGCCTCCACCTGTGCGGCTATGCTCACCCCGCCGTAGACCAGCGTGCTGGTGAGGTTGGTACCCTTGGCGTAGCGCGTGACGCTCTCATGTACCTGCACCGTCAGCTCGCGGGTCGGCACCAGCACCAGGGCGCGGATGGGGCGGGGGGCATCGCTCGTCGGGTGTTGCAGCAACTGCTCCAGCAGCGGCAGCACGAAGGCGGCGGTCTTGCCGGTGCCGGTCTGGGCACCCGCCATCAGATCGCGCCCCGCCAGGATGACCGGGATGGCGCCGGCCTGCACCGGGGTCGGCACGGCGTAGCCAAGCTCGGTCAGGGTCTGCTGCAGGCGGGGGGAGAGCGCCAGGTCGGCGAAGGAGGCAATGGACATAAGGGTACCCGTCGGGATGGGCGCGGCCACGCCGCGCTGGAAACAGTCTTGATGGCCGGCATGGTAACAGATGCGGGGCCGCGGGCAGAAGGCGCCGCCGGCTCAGCGGCAGTGAAACACCTCTTCCAGTGCGTCCACCACGGCGCGCACCCGGCTGGCTTTTTGTAAGTCGGGGTGGAGCACCAGCCAGATGTCGACCGGATCGCACAGGGTGGGAAGCACGCGCACCAGTTCCGACTCCTTGTCCGCCAGAAAGGTGGAGAGCAGGGCGATGCCGAGCCCCTGACGAGCGGCCGCCAGCAACAGCAGCTGGGCATTGCACTGCAGCACCACGTTGGGTTCGTGCAGCGGCTCCCCGCACAGACTGTGCCAGTGGCGGGAGACCAGCTCCCTGGCAAACAGCAGCAGGGCATGCTGGCTGAGAGCGTGGCCGCTCTTGGGCGTGCCGTGGCGGGCCAGATAGTCGCGAGAGGCGTAGAGCCCCATCTCTATGGTGGTGAGGCGTTTGATCACCAGCTCGTCGTTGTCCGGGCGCAGCCCGCGGATGGCGAGATCGGCCTCCCGGTAGGCGATGTCGCTGACGCTGACCGCGGTCTGCAGGCTGAGCCGGATGCCGGGGTGGCGCTCGCGCAGCAAGGTGAGGGCGGGCAGCACGAAGGCCTGGGCCAGGGTGTCGGTGGTGGCGATGCGCACCTCGCCGCACAGGCTTTGGTCACCGGCGCTTGCCTTGCGTTCGATGGCCTTGATGGCCTGCTCCATGGCGCTGGCATCCGCCAGCATGGCCTCGCCGAGGGGACTGAGATCATAGAGCTTGGGGGTGCGGATAAAGAGCTTGGAGCCGAGGTTCTGCTCCAGCGCCGTGATGCGGCGCCCCACGGTGGCCTGATCGACCCCCAGTACGCCGGCGGCACCGCGCAGGGTGCCCTGCCGTGCCAGTGCCAGAAAAAACCGCGCGTCGTCCCAGTTGATCATCGAGCCTCCCGTTTGTCAGCCCCTGTTGGAGCTTGCTCATTAGAAGCCAGCGTCGGCGGGAGCACAAGGCAAGAGTGCCCTTGTCGACATGCAGATAGATGCCACCGACATGCATTATTGAAGCAGGCTGATGCATTTGTGTCGCTGTCGAGGGGCAACGGCGGGCGCTATCATGGCGCCTCTCGTCAGCGGCCTTGCCCGCCCTCATCGGAGCCTTGCATGTCATCATCTCTTTGCGCCGCCGCCCCCGCTGCGGCGGCTACTTCCCATCGCGCCATCCTGCTGTTTCTGCCGCTGGCGCTGATGTCGGCGCTGCTCAACAGCAGCGTGCCCACTCCCCTCTATCCCCACTATCAGCAGGCGCTGGCCCTGAGCGATGTGAGCCTCACCCTCATCTATGGCGGCTATGCGGGCGGGGTGCTGATCTCCCTGTTCGGGGTGGGCAATCTGGCGGGCAGGGTGAGCGATTTGCGCGCCATGATCCTGCCGGCCCTGCTGGCGGTACTGGGGGGCGCCCTGCTGTTCTCTCTGGCGGACTCTTTCTGGTCGCTGTTGCTGGCGCGGGTGCTGGCCGGGATAGGCACCGGCGCCCTGACCGGCGCCGCCAACGTGGCCCTGCTGCGCTTCGGCCCACGCGATGGCGGCAAGCGGGCCGCCCTCAGCGCGACCCTCTCCTTCACCGCCGGGTTGGCGCTCGGTCCGGTGTTCAGCGGGTTGGCGTTGCAGCTGGAGTGCTATCCGACCCAACTGCCCTTCCTGCTCATCATGGGGTTGGCGGCCAGCGCCATGGCGGGGGTGGCGTTGAGCTGGCCCGCCCGCGCGCAAGGGGCGCCGACTGCGGCAACGCAGCAGGGCAGGGGATCGTTGGGGGAGGGGCTCAAGGCCACCGGGGCGGCCTTCTTCATCTGTGCACTGGCGCTGTTTACCGCCTGGGCGGTGGCGGCCAGCCTGCTGGCCATCGGCCCCAAGGTGGCGAGCCAGCTGCTGGGGCTGCGGGATCTTGGCCTGTTCGGCTATCTCATCGCGGCCTACATGGTGCTCTCCGGCCTTTGCCAGCTCTGGGCCCGTCGGCTCGATGCCCGTCACACCCTGCAAAGCGGCGCCCTGGCGCTGGCGATCTGCATGCTGCTGTTTGCTGGCGCCGTGCATGCCCAGTCGTGGTGGCTGGCGGTGCTCGGCTTGCTGGTGGCCGGTTACGCCCAGGGGGCGGTGTTCGTCGGCAGTGCGACCCTGGTCAACCGCATCGCGCCAGCTGCCAGCCACGCCCGGTTGGTGTCGCTCTTCTACGTGATCGCCTATGTGGCGAACTGGGTGCCTGTGCTGCTGGGCTGGGTTAGCGATGGAGCCGGCGTGCAGGCGGCGGTGGATCTGCTCACCGTCGGCAGCGTGCTGATCAGCCTGGGGTTGGCCTGGGCGGCCTGGCGCACCCGCTTCGAGCCGGCTGCCGGCTAGCGTGACTCAGTCGGCCAGTACTACTCGCTCGGCTGACAGATGGTGCATCCATTCGCGCAGGATCAGCAGAGCGGCGGCAAAGCGCCGGGTCTTGGGCAGGCTGGTGTGACTCAGTCGGCCATCACCACCCGCTCGGCCGACAAATGGTGCATCCATTCGCGCAGGATCAAGAGGGCAGCGGCAAAGCGCCGGGTCTTGGGCAGGTTCGTGTGACTCAGTCGGCCAGTACTACTCGCTCGGCTGACAGATGGTGCATCCATTCGCGCAGGATCAGCAGGGCAGCAGCAAAGCGCCGGGTCTTGGGCAGGTTGGCAGCGGCCAGCGGGTCACCTTCCACCATGGCGGCAAACTGGCCGAACAGCTGCTCCAGGCTCTCCCGGCTCAGTTCACGACTGCCGAGCACCTCGGCCAGCGGCAACGGCGCCTGCAGGGTCACCACCTCATGGGGTGGTACCTCGGCGGCCAGCGGCATCAGCACGTCCTCCACCACCATGATGGCCTGCTCCAACTCCAGCGCGCTCGGCGGATCTCGGCGAAACGGGCCCGGCGTCATGGCTTCGAGGCCGAAGCCCAAGTCGCGGGTGAAGCGGGTGCCGTCGGCCCGGGTCAGCTGCAGCTGGCTGCTGTGCTCCCCCAGGCTGAGCAGGATGGCGGTCTGGTTGTGGGTCATGGGATCTCCTTGTAGCGGTCGCGACTCAGCCCTATCCATACACCCGCCGCGACCTGCTGGCGAGGGCTTTCGGCGCCCCCCATCCGGGGAATACGGCTTGCAATATGTGGTATCGATGGCATTCTGGATGTCTAGATGGTTATTTTGTCGTTACCTTCAGGAGTTCAGATATGGATATTCGTACCGCCCCGCGCGCGCTTGCGCTCGCCCTGTTGCTGGCCAGCGGCCTTGCCACCGCCAACGAGGCGCTGGTGATCCAGACCGACTTTGGTCTCAAGGATGGTGCCGTCTCGGCCATGAAGGGGGTCGCCTTCGGGGTGGACCGCACCCTGCCGCTCTATGACCTGACCCACGAGATCCCGGCCTACAACATCTGGGAAGCCTCCTACCGTCTCTATCAGACCCTGCAGTACTGGCCCAAGGGGACAGTGTTCGTCAGCGTGGTGGATCCGGGGGTCGGTACCGATCGCAAGTCGGTGGTGCTCAAGACCAAGAGCGGGCACTACATCGTCAGCCCGGACAACGGCACCCTGACCCTGGTGGCGGAGCACTTCGGCATCGATACCGTGCGCCAGATCGACGAGAAGACCAACCGGCTCAGGGGCTCCGAGAAGTCCTACACCTTCCACGGCCGCGACGTCTACGCCTACACCGGCGCCCGCCTCGCCTCCGGAGCCATCAGCTATGAGCAGGTAGGGCCCAGGCTGCCGGCCGAGGTGGTGAAGATCCCCTATCAGCCGGCAGTGGCCGAGCAGGATGGCACCCTCAAGGGCACCATTCCGATCCTGGACGTGCAGTACGGCAACGTGTGGACCAACATCGACGACAGCCTGTTGACCAAGGCGGGGATCAACAAGGGTGACAACGCCTGCATCAAGATCAGCGAAGGGGATGCGCTGAAGTACGAGGGCAAGGCCCCCTATGTCAGCAGCTTTGGCGATGTGCCGGAAGGCCAGCCGCTGGTCTACCTCAACAGCCTGCTGCAGGTGTCAGTGGCGCTGAACATGGACAGCTTCGCCGCCCAGCATCAGGTGCAATCCGGTGCCAACTGGCATATCAGCCTGAAGAAGTGCTCCTGATCGCGAGCCGAGGTCACCGGCTGACCGGTACACGGAGATAAAGAGGGCAGGCATCGACGGATGCCTGCCCTCTTGTCATGGCGTCCGAGGCAGGATGGTTGTTGTCAAAACACATATTTGCAAGGTGATATTGATAATGATTGTCATTTGACTGGATAATCGCCGACTCCTCAGACCACTCACCCTTTGCACGATGAAAACCAGCCTCTTACTGGTCAGCCTGCTGATCCTTACCGCCTGCAATGACAACCATAGCCAGGCGCCCGTTCCCTCTGTGCCGGTGGTGACACCGCCCGTGGTAGAGCCGCCGGTAGAACCTCCGGTGGTGACGCCACCCACAGAGCCGCCGGTTGAGCCGGTACCGACCCATACCCGCAGCGAGTTGACCGTGCGGCTCGATGTGACGACCCGCCTGGGGCTGGGGGCCGCCCTGCTGCTGCGCCAGGCCGCTACCGGCATCGCGGTGAGCGGAGAGGTGGGGGAGGAGCGCCCCTTGGTCATGACGCTGCCGGCCGGTTTGCTGCTGGATCAGCCGCTGGAGCTGGTGGGGAGCGACGGCAGCTATATTCTGCGCGCCGCGACGGCCCGAGTGGCCGATCTCGGTGCCACGGCACTGTCGGCACGGCGCGCTGACGCCCCTTCCTTGCGACTGGATGAAGAGGAGACGGCGCTGTTCCTGCTGGCCGACCGCAATGGGGACGGCACTCTCGATCAGAGCGAGTGGGGGCAACTGGCAGAGATCCGTCTGCAACAGCAAACACTCATCCAGGACTATGCAGCCCTGTTGCTGGCCCAGCGCCAGCCGGGGGCCGAGCTCAACTATCCGGACAGCTGGCAGATGCTGCTGGCCCTGCGTGCCGATCAGGGGGAACGCAGCTGGTATCGGCGCAGCAACAGCGCTCCCATCGAGGCGGCGAGGCGGCTGCTCTATCCCGCCCAACCCAGTCAGCCCGACGAGCCGGAGACAGCCGAGCTGCTGCGCCTTGATGAGCAGGGCCGGCTGACGAGCGGCACTGACTGGCGTTGCCTTCACGATGTGCGCAACCCCGCCGGGGTCAAGGGCAGCCAGTACTGGTTGCACGCCAGCGGCAGCAGTGCGTTGCCGCAGGCCAGCCGTGCCGGGCTGGGGGTGGTGCCGACCGGCTGCGGACGCAGTGACTGGCGACTGCCTGGCCTGGCCGAATTCGAACGGCTGCTGGCGGCGGACAAGCAGAGTTGGCGCTACCCCCACACCTTTGCCCTGGCTGTGCCGACCCGGATCTGGCTGCAGGACGGCGCCGGCCGCCCCGCTCTTTACCAGCCCGCCACGGGCAGCTGGCTCGAGGAGGGGGAGGGCAGCGTGATCTGGTATGCGCTGGCGCCCTATCCGGTACGCCCTTCGGTCGTCCGTGACGACAGCATGCCCGACATGGCCGCCCTGCGCGCCCAGTATGCCGGCCCTGCCGCCCAATGGCCGGCGGCCAGGGTTGATGAGGGGGTCGAGTGGCAGGAGCTGGGGCCGCTGCCGGCGGTACCCTTCCCGGCTGACAACCCTTACAGCCGGGCCAAGGTGGTGCTGGGTCAGCAACTGTTCTTCGACAAGCGGCTCTCCCGGGCGCAAGACATCAGCTGTGCCAGCTGCCACGATCCGCAAAAGGGGTGGAGCGACGGGCTGAGCGTCTCGGTGGGCCACCAGGGGCAGAAGGGGACCCGCAATGCCCCCTCCATCCTCAACAGTGCCTTCAGCAGCAGCCAGTTCTGGGATGGCCGGGTCGCCTCGCTGGAGGAACAGTCCTTGCACCCCATCCAGAACCCGGTAGAGATGGCGCTGGATCACGACGAACTGCTGGCGCGTCTGCAAGCCAGCCGCGACTATCCGGCGGCCTTTGCCGCGGCGTTCGGTGACGAGGGGATCAGCCTGGAGCGGATCGCCAAGGCGATCGCCACCTTCGAGCGCACCATCATCAGCCGCGACAGCGACTTCGAGCGCTTCGTCCAAGGCGACGGGCAGGCCCTAAGCGACAAGGCGCTGTGGGGGATGCATCTCTATCGCACCGATGGCCGCTGCATGAACTGCCACTCTGGGCCGCTGCTGAGCCAGTACCGGTTCGAGAGCGTGGGGCTGGCCTACTATGGCCGCAATCTGGAAGACCGCGGCCGTTTCCTGCACACCCGCCAAAAGGCAGACATGGGGCGCTTCAAGACCCCCAGCCTGCGGGATGTGGCATTTACCGCACCTTATATGCACAACGGGGTCTTCCCAATCCTGGCGCAGCGCATCGGCAGTTCCGTGCAGGGGGTGGTGGCCATGTACAACTTCGGGGTGACCAAGTGGAGCAGCGGGGTGGGCTTCCCGACCGGGGTTGCGCAGTACGATCCCTTCTTCCCGCAAGCCTCCGATCACCTGCATGCGCTCGGTCTCTCCAACGACGAGTTGGATGCCATCGGCGAGTTCCTGCGTAGCGTGTCTGCCGAGCCGAGGCGCACTCCGGCCACGGTCGCCGAGCTCGGATTGAGCGGGGTGGCTGACGAGGCGCCGGTGCCTGCCATCGTGATCGATCTGCAGGTGACGCCGGCAGCGCCCCGGTTGGAAGTGGGCCAGGCGCTGGCTTTGCAGGCCGAACTGCGGCTGAGCGATGGCACGCGCAATCCGGCGCAGGGCTCCTTGCAGTGGCGCAGCATGACGCCGGAGCGGGTCAGCATCTACGGCGATGGGGTGCTGCGCGCTCTGGCGGTGGGGCCTGCCCGAGTGCAGGTGAGCACGGGCGAGCGGATGCTGGAACTGGCGGTGCAGGTGGTGGATGCCCAGCCCGATTTCAGCCAGGGTTGCCGTCATCCCGAGCTGGCGGCGGGCGAGCTGATCTTCGTCTGCCCCCTGACTCGCGCGGAAGCAGACCGGCTGGCGCTGGCATACGACGGCAGCGCCAGGGATGAAGATGGGGATTACAACCCCTTTCCCCACGACTACGTGGTGATGAGCCAGGCGCGGGCTCGCGACTACTGCCAGCAACTGGTGGCGCGTGGCCACGATGATTGGCGCCTGCCGGCGGTCAGGGAGCTGACGGCGCTGTTTGCCGCCTATCATCAGGTCGGTGAGGAGATGAAGCTGCTGACGGAGCAGGGCTGGCCGCTCTACAGCCGGCTCTGGAGCAGCGATGCCCCCAACGACGACGGGGAGGCCCCTCTGCTCGATCCGGGCAGCGGCGAGCTCATCACGGATCTGCCGCAAGAGGCTCACGGCGTCGCCTGCGTGCGGGCTCGCTAGAGGAATCCGAGGCAATGATCTCGACAAGGGCGCTGCGGCGCCCTTTTCATGGCCGGTTCTGCGGTGAGCCTTACTGCCCCTTGAGCGGGGCGGCTGCGGGTTGAAGCCGGATGGGCTGGGGCGGCAGCTCGCGCACGCTTACCACCACCTCATAGCGTTTGTCGGCTTCGGCTGGCGGAATGTTCTTGAACAGCGCCTGGGCGGTGGCCTGGGGATCTTGGCCCAGCTTGCTGGCGTGATAGAGGGGAGCGGGCAACGCCGGCGGGCGCGCGTCGGGACGACCGGCTGGCGAGGCTGGCAGCTCGCAGGCCTGAACCGACAGGCTGGCAAGTAGCAGGGTAAGTGCGAGGGAGTAACGTGACATGGGGATGACTCCATCCAGGGAAGATGGCCCATCAAACGCCAGGCCGGCCGCCATCTCAATGGCTTTTACGCTCCCTTTTCACCCTCTTTACAGTCATGACAACGGGCGCCTGGGCGCCCGTTGTGGATCCTGGCAACCGCGGGACTCAGAACTCGTTGGAGAGCGCCTTGTACCCTTTGACCAGATCGATGTTGGTGTGGGCCACGTCCTCGGAGAACTCGGCGGCATCCACCGAGACCCGCGGGATATGGTCCAGATCGCTCTGCTGGTTGATGCGGGTGGTGGAGGGGACGTAGAACTCCGGCGGCAGATCGCAGCCGTCCACCACCGAGTTGTGGCGTACCACGGCGCCGTCACCTATGTGGCAGTTGAACAGCACGCTGTTGAAGCCGATGAACACCCGGTTGCCCACTTCGCACGGCCCGTGGACTATGCTGCGGTGGGCGATGGAGGTGTACTCGCCGATGGTAACCGCAGCGCCGGACTTGGAGTGGATGACGACCCCGTCCTGAATGTTGGAGTTGGCGCCGATGACGATGGGCTCCATGTCGCCGCTGGCATCCACCTCGTCGGCGCGGATCACCGCATAGGGGCCGACAAACACGTTCTCCTTGATGATCACCTTGCCACAGATGATGGCTGTCTTGTCGATATAGGCTGACTCGTCGATGACCGGCAGATGGCCGGAGGGATTCTTGCGGATCATGTTACATCCTGTTGAAGAGGAAAGCGGACGGGAAACAGGCCGGACGTGCGGGCCCGCCGGAGAGTCAGCTTACGCCTCGGTGCCGGGAGGGGAAACCCTTTACTGGTCTGACCCCGACATTGGCCGGCGCCCCGGCAGGGTGTTCCCTTTGGGCAAAATATGGGAGCATGGCCGTTCCCGAGGGCGAAACGGCCCGCTCGACACTATTTGCATAACCCTGGATACCCAAGATGAAGAAGATTGTTGTGCTGCTCGGCATGCTGCTGGCCCCCTGGTTCTCCTCTGCCGTTCAGGCCAAAGGGGAGGCCGGCGAGTTTGACTACTACGCCATGGCGCTCTCCTGGTCACCGGAGCACTGCGCCATCAAGCCGGCCGACCGGGACCAATGTTCCCGCCAGCTGGGATTCGTGCTGCACGGGCTCTGGCCCCAGTACCAGCGCGGCTACCCGAGCAGTTGTACCCGCGAGCGGCTGGATCCGGCGATGGAGCAGCAGTTTGCCGGCCTCTATCCCAGCCGCTTTCTCTATCGCCATGAGTGGGAGAAGCACGGCACCTGCTCCGGCCTGAGCCAGCACGATTTTCATCAGCTGGCCAGCGACCTGCGCCAGAAAGTGAAGATCCCGGCCGCCTATCAGTCTCCCGCCGAGCCGCTGCGCAAGAGCCGCTTCCAGCTCAAGGCGGATCTGGCCAGTGCCAACGACTGGCTGGCCCCGGACAACATCACTGTGGCCTGCGCCGACGGTGGCCGCTTCCTGCGGGAGGCCTATATCTGCATCAACAAGGAGGGGACCGATGCCGTCACCTGTTCCGACGAGATGCAAAAGCGCGAGTTGCGCTCCTGCGGTCAGCCGGACTTCCTGCTGCGCAGCGTACGTTGACCACTTGTCTTCATCAGGCCCCTCGCGGGCCTGATGTGCAATGAGGGTATGGGAAAGGAGTCTGATCAATGAAGAGCAAGCAAGGATTTTCGGGTGAGGAGCGGGCACTGCTGCTCGGCGTGAAAGGGGTGGGTCCCACCGTCATCGGGCGGCTTGAACAGCTTGGCTACCACACTCTGGCTCAATTGGCCGCGGCCGACACTAGCCATATCGTGCAACTGGTGGCCAGCATGCTGGGCTCGACCTGCTGGCAGAACAGTCCGCAGGCCCGTGCGGCCATCGATGGGGCCATCGCGCTGGCGCGCAGCCAGGTCGGCGGCGTCACTCCCGAGCGGCAAGAGACGACATCATGACGCTGTTTGCCGAACTGGGGCTGCGCTACCCCATCATTCAGGCCCCCATGGCCGGTGTGCAGGACAGCGTGCTGGCCCTGGCTGTGACCCGGGCCGGCGCTCTGGGCTCATTGCCCGCGGCCATGCTGAGCCTCGCCACCTTGCGCGAAGAGCTGACCCGGCTGGCGGCGAGCGGGGGGCCATTCAACATCAACTTCTTCTGTCACCGGCAGGAGGCGCCGGATCCCGCCGCCCAGGCCCGCTGGTTGCAGCGGCTGGCGCCCTACTATGACGAATACGGCGTGCGCGACACTGTCGGCACGGTAGCTCCCAGTCGGGCCCCCTTCAATGCCGAACATGCCGCCATGATGGCCGAGTTCAAACCGGCCGTGGTCAGTTTCCATTTCGGGCTGCCCGAGCCCGAGTTGCTGGTTAGGGTGAAAGCCAGCGGGGCCAAGATATTGGCCAGCGCCACCACGGTCGCTGAAGCCCGCTGGCTCGCCGACCATGGCGCCGATGCCATCATCGCCCAAGGGCTGGAGGCCGGCGGCCATCGCGGCCATTTCCTCGAGGACGATCTCAGCCTGCAGCAGGGCACCTTTACCCTGTTGCCACAGATAGTCGAGGCGGTGAGGCTGCCGGTCATCGCCGCCGGCGGCATTGTCGATTGTGTCGGCATTCGCGCCGCACTGGCGCTGGGGGCCAGCGCCGTACAGATGGGCACCGTCTTTCTCTGCTGTCATGAAGCCACCACCTCAGTCTTGCATCGGGCGGCGCTGCATTCGCCGGCGGGACATCACACGGCGCTGACCAACCTGTTCAGTGGTCGCCCGGCCCGCGGCATCGTCAATCGCCTGATGCGAGAGTTGGGCCCGCTGTCCGAAGCCGTGCCTGCCTTTCCTCATGCCAGTGGCGCCCTGGCCCCACTGCGCAGTGCG
Source organism: Aeromonas sp. R5-3 (assembly GCF_040908225.1). Taxonomy (NCBI): domain Bacteria; kingdom Pseudomonadati; phylum Pseudomonadota; class Gammaproteobacteria; order Aeromonadales; family Aeromonadaceae; genus Aeromonas; species Aeromonas sp. R5-3. The sequence continues at coordinate 457,966 of NZ_JBFODH010000023.1, forward strand.
GCCGAACTGCGGGGGGATGCAGGGTGCTCGCCGCTCTGGGCTGGCCAGAATGTCTCCGGTTGCCGTGACTGGCCGGCTGCCGAGCTGATCTCGCTTTGGGTAAAAGAAGCAGGGTTGGCTGACGTTATGCCTATATAGCAAGCCAAAGCGAGCGCTGGCTCGGGTGGAAGGTCGGAAAAGAGAGTTAAAAGAAGACTCGGATCCCCTGTTTTACTCGCTATCTGTGGATAAGTTTGTATAAAAGCTGTGCTTGGATATGAATAACTAAAAAAAGTGCGCTTTTTTGCAATTTTATTGCAGGGGAGGGGTTGCCAGAACGAATTCACTCCCTATAATGCGCCTCCATCGACACGGCAAGCGGCAACGCAGAAAGCCAAGTCGAAAGCCAAGTCGGTAGCCTCGAAAAGCCTTTGAAAATAAGGCTTGACTCGAGAAGGCGGTTGAGTAGAATGCCACTCCCGCAGCAGCCAAAAGCTGCGTCGC
>NZ_JBFODH010000024.1:0-206739 GCF_040908225.1 Aeromonas sp. R5-3
CTGACCCCATGCCGAACTCAGAAGTGAAACGCTGTAGCGCCGATGGTAGTGTGGCATTCGCCATGCGAGAGTAGGACACTGCCAGGCACCCAATTAAACGGTGATGTGAAAGACATGACCGGCTGCGAGGATGACACCTCATAAAGAAGCAGCAAAAGATTTAGCGAAAGCTAACCGAATGCGGAGCGGTAGTTCAGTCGGTTAGAATACCGGCCTGTCACGCCGGGGGTCGCGGGTTCGAGTCCCGTCCGCTCCGCCACTATTTAAGAAGCCCAGTCGAAAGACTGGGCTTTTTTTCGTCTCTACGATCTCTCTATCTCATCTCGGTTAGCCCGATTTCGTTGCTCCATCCCGTTTCATGGTTATCTGAAATTCGCCGCCGCCCATGGTTGTCGCTATAATGGCCGCCCTCAAGCAAGGTGGTGGTATGAAAGCAGAGTATCTACAGCGATTCGGGGGCATTGCCCGTCTTTATGGTCAGAGTGCACTTGGCTCCTTCAGCCAGGCGAGAGTCTGCGTGGTCGGGATCGGCGGCGTCGGCTCCTGGGCGGCAGAGGCGCTGGCCCGTGCCGGCATCAACCAGATCACCCTGATCGACATGGACGACATCTGCATCACCAACACCAACCGCCAGATCCATGCCATGCAGGGCACGGTTGGTCGCCTCAAGACGGAGGTGATGGCCGAGCGCATCCGTGCCATCAACCCGGATTGCGAGGTGATCGAGGTGGATGACTTCGTTACCGCCGACAACTTGGCCGAGCATATCAAGCGGGAGTTTGACTATGTGGTGGATGCCATCGACTCGGTCAAGGCCAAGGTGGCGCTGATTGCCTTCTGCAAGCGCAACAAGATCCCGGTGATTGTGGCGGGCGGCGCCGGTGGGCAGATGGACCCCACCCGGATCACCGTGGCCGATCTGGCCAAGACCATTCAGGATCCGCTGGCCGCCAAGGTGCGCTCTGACCTGCGCCGGCTACACAACTTCAGCAAGAATCCGGTGCGCAAGTTCGGGGTGGAGTGTGTCTTCTCAACCGAGCAGTTGAGCTACCCGGATGGTAATGGCGGCACCTGTCAGGCCAAGGCGGCCAGCGATGGCAATATGAAGATGGATTGCGCCTCTGGCTTTGGCGCCGTGACGCCGGTGACGGCCACCTTTGGCTTGGTCGCCGCCTCCCGGGTATTGAAGAAGATTGCCGAACGGGGAGCCCGTGCCGAGAAAGAGGCCGGGAATGAAGACACAGGGTCGATTGGCGAAGCCTGATGGACCACTGAACAAGGCGGGTTAGACTGCCTGTTCCCGGATCGCCAACACGATTGCCCTGAGCCCGTTGCCCCGCGACGGGCTCAGGTGTTTCTCGAGCCCCAATTCACTGAAATAGGCATCCATATCAAAAGCCTGGATAGCGTTGGCACTCTGATGATTGAGCGCCGCCAGCACGATGACGATGAGGCCACGCACGATGCGGGCATCGGAGTCGCAGGCAAAGTGCCAGTTGCCGTCCTCACTTTTTTCTCCCTTTAGCCAGGCCTGGCTTTCGCACCCTTTCAGGCGGTGCTCTTCCTGTTGCCACTCTGCGGGCAAGGTGGGTAGCAGCTTGCCGAGCTGGATGATGAGGCGGTACTGGTTCTCCCAGCCGCTCGCCGCCGCAAACTGCTGGCGGATGGTATCGGCGTCGGGCTCAAGGCCGATCCGGGTATAGGTTGCGAGGTTGTTCATCGGATTGTCTGCCTTAGAAGAAGTCACTGAGTTTGTGCAGGGCGGCCAGCAGGGCGTCCACATCGTCCCGGTTGTTGTAGCAGGCCAGCGAGGCTCGCATAGTGCCGCCAATACCGAGCGATTCCATCAGCGGCATGGCGCAGTGATGGCCGACCCGCAGGGCGATCCCCTGCATATCGAGCAGGGTGGCGGCATCCTGCGGGTGGATATCCCTTAGAAGGAAGGAGACCGCACCGGCGCGCTGACCGGGTTCGCCGACCAGACGCAGCCCCGGCACCTGTTGCAGTCCGGCAACCAGATAGTCGCTCAGCGCCGCTTCATGACTGGCCAGCCCCCCCCGGTCTTGCTCCATCACAAAGTCGATGGCGGCGGCAAGGCCGATGGCGCCGGCGATATGGGGAGTGCCTGCCTCGAACTTGAAGGGCAGGGTATTGAAGGTAGTGCTGCTGAAGCTGACCCTGTCGATCATCTCGCCGCCGGCCTGCCAGGGCGGCATCCGCTCCAGCAGTTCGGTGCGGCCCCACAGCACGCCGATACCGGTCGGGCCGTAGAGCTTGTGGCCGGAGAAGGCGTAGAAGTCGCAGCCGATGGCCTGCACATCTACCTCGAGATGAGCCACTGCCTGGGCGCCGTCGATCAGGGTCAGGGCACCGGCCGCCTTGGCAGCCGCCACTATCTCTTTGACCGGATTGACGGTGCCGAGGGCATTGGAGACGTGAGCCACACTCACCAGTCGGGTACGTGGTCCCAGCATGGCGCGATAGGCCGCCAGATCGAGATCACCCCGCTCATCGAGGGGGATGACCCGGATCACCGCACCGGTGCGTTGGGCGACCAGCTGCCAGGGGACGATGTTGGCGTGGTGCTCCAGGGTGCTGAGGATGATTTCATCCCCCGCTTTGAGCTCGCTCATTCCCCAGCTATGGGCCACCAGGTTGATCGCCTCCGTGGTGCCGCGGGTCCAGATCACCTCGTGGCTGCGAGGGGCATTGATAAAGCGGACGACAGTCTCGCGGGCATCTTCGAAGGCCCGGGTGGCCCGGCCGCTCAGGGCGTGGGCGGCACGGTGCACGTTGGCGTTGTCGGCCCGATAGTAGTGATTGAGCGCATCCAGCACGGCTTTCGGCTTCTGGGTGGTGGCGGCATTGTCCAGATAGACCAGCGGGTGGCCGTTGACCTCCTGCGCCAAGGCCGGAAACTGGCTGCGCAGCCGGTCGTGCTGTTGCTGGTTCATGCTCCCCTCACTGTCTGGAAAAGTGGTCATCATCTCGAAAAGTCGGTCATGATCCTGAAAACCGCCGCTAAACACAAGGCATCTGGCGAGCTATTGCTCGATGGGGCTGGCCGGGTGATTTCTGTTACAATGCCGCCCCTCATCATAAGCCAAGAGATCCGGCCCATGAAGCTCAACCCCAATCAGAACGAAGCGGTCAAGTATGTCTCCGGCCCTTGCCTGGTGCTGGCGGGTGCCGGATCGGGCAAGACCCGCGTCATCACCAACAAGATTGCCTATCTGGTGCAGCAGTGCGGCTACAACGCGCGCAACATAGCGGCGGTCACCTTTACCAACAAGGCGGCGCGGGAGATGAAGGAGCGGGTCGGCCAGACCCTGGGTCGCAAGGAGGCGCGGGGGCTGATGGTCTCCACCTTCCATACCCTGGGACTCGAGATCATTCGCCGCGAGCACAAGAGCCTGAACCTCAAGGCGAACTTCTCCCTGTTCGACGACACCGATCAGCTGGCGCTGCTCAAAGAGCTGACCGAGGAAGAGCTCGACAACGACAAGGACAAGCTCTCGGCCCTCATCAGCCGGATCTCAAACTGGAAGAACGACCTCATCCTGCCGGCTCGGGCCATGCGCATCGCCCGCGGGCCTGAAGAGGTGCTGATGGCCCAGCTCTACGAGCGCTACCACCGCCAGATGGTGGCCTACAACGCGCTGGATTTCGACGATCTCATCGTGATGCCGACCCTGTTGCTCAAGAGCAACGAGGAAGTGCGCACCCGCTGGCAGAACAAGATCCGCTATCTGCTGGTCGATGAATACCAGGACACCAACACCAGCCAGTACGAGCTGGTGAAGCAGATCGTCGGCGAGCGGGCTCGCTTCACCGTGGTGGGGGACGACGACCAGTCCATCTACTCCTGGCGTGGGGCCAAGCCGCAGAACCTGGTGCTGCTGAACGAAGATTTCCCCAATCTGCGGCTCATCAAGCTGGAGCAGAACTACCGCTCCAAGCGGCGCATCCTCAAGTGCGCCAACATCCTGATCGCCAACAACCCCCATGTCTACGACAAGGCCCTCTTCTCCGAGCTGGACGAGGGGGTGAAGCTCAAGGTGCTGTTTGCCAAGAACGAGGAGCACGAGGCGGAGCGCATCGCCGCCGAGCTGATGGGTCACAAGTTCATGAATCGCACCCGCTTCAAGGATTACGCCATCCTCTACCGGGGCAACCATCAGTCGCGCATCTTCGAGAAGGCGCTGATGACCAACCGCATTCCCTACCGTATCTCGGGGGGCACTTCCTTCTTCTCCCGCACCGAGATCAAGGACATCATGGCCTACCTCAAGTTGCTGGTGAATCCGGACGAGGACACTGCCTTCCTGCGGGTGGTGAATCTGCCGCGGCGCGAAATCGGCCCCACCACGCTCGAAAAACTGGGCCAATACGCCAACCAGCGTGGCAAGAGTTTGTTTGCTGCCAGCTTCGAGCTGGGGCTGGAGCAGCACCTCTCCGGTCGCGGCCTCACCGCCCTGCAGGCTTTCACCAACTGGCTGGTGCGGCTCGGTGATCAGGCCCTGCGCGGCAATCCGGTGGAGGCGGTGCGGGACATGATCAAGGAGATCCACTACGAGGAGTGGCTCTACGAGACCTCCCCCAGCCCCAAGGCGGCCGAGATGCGGATGCAGAACGTCTCCACCCTCTATCGCTGGATCAGCGAGATGCTGGAGGGGGACGAACTGGAAGAGTCGATGACGCTCGCTCAAGTCGTGACCCGTCTCACTCTGCGCGACATGATGGAGCGCAACGAGGGGGAGGATGAGGCGGATCAGGTGCAGCTGATGACCCTGCACGCCTCCAAGGGGCTGGAGTTTCCCTATGTCTACATGGTGGGCATGGAGGAGGGTCTGCTGCCGCACCAGACCAGCATCGACGAGGACAACGTGGAGGAGGAGCGGCGCCTTGCCTATGTGGGGATCACCCGGGCCCAGACCGAGCTGACCTTTACCCTTTGCAAGGAGCGGCGCCAGTTTGGCGAGTCAGTGCGGCCGGAGCCGAGTCGCTTCTTGCTGGAACTCCCGCAGGATGACCTGGAGTGGGAAAACCAGAAGAAGGTGAGTGCGGAGGAGCGCCAGCAGAAGGGGCAGATGGCGGTGGCCAATCTGCGTGCCATGTTCAAGAAGGATTGAGTCGCTCCGCTTATTTGCTCTGGGTCAGCAGGGGCGTGATGTCGGCGCCCGGCATGGGCGGTGAAATGTAGCGCCCCTGGCCCATCAGGCAGCCCAGGTCGATCAGCTTCTGCAGTTGCTGCTGGTTCTCTATCCCTTCCACCACCAGGGTGAAGTCCAGATCCTGGCAGATGTCGCGCATGGCGCGAATGAGGGCCAGATCCTTGGGAGATTGCAACATGCGATGGGTGAAGCTGTCATCCACCTTGATGTAGTCCACCGGGAAATGAAACAGGGCATTGAGGGAAGAGAAGCCGGTACCGAAGTCATCCAGGCTGATCTGGATGCCCTTGGCCCTCAGCTCGTGTAGGGAGGTGAGGGCGTCGGAATCCTGTCGTGACAACTCGCGCTCGTTGAATTCGAAAATCAGATAGCCGGGGGAGATCCCCTCGGACTCGATGATCTCGACCAGTTGCATGATCTGTTCATGGCTGACCAGATGCTTGCCGGACAGGTTGATGGCCACCTTGAACTTGCTCTGGCCGGAGAGCGGCAGCCACTCCTTCAACTGCTGGCAGGTGTGGCGCAGGATCTGGTAATCCAGCTCCTGGATGAGGCCACACTGCTCCGCCAGCGGGATGAAGTCGAATGCGTCCTTGAGTACTCCCTCTTCGGTGATCCAGCGTGCCATGACCTCCAGCCCGGTCAGGCGGCTGTCCTTGAGCCGGATCACCGGCTGGAAATAGGGCACGATGCGGCCTGCCCGCAGCGCTCTGGCCAGCATCTCTTCCGGTGAGGCCCAAGTCTGGGCCGAGCACTCTTCCGAATAGCTGACGATGCGGCTGCGGCCGTTGCGCTTGGCCTGGTACATGGCCAGATCGGCCTGATGCAACAGCTGGCTGATGTCGGATGTCTGTTCCGATACGCTGGCGACCCCGAGACTCACCGTGATGCCGAGTTCGTTGCCCATCAGCCGGAAGGGGTAGGAGAGGCGGCTGATGATGCGGTTGAGCACCGGGCTGATATCTTCCTCGGTCTTGCTGCTGTCCAGATAGATGACGAACTCGTCCCCCCCCAGCCTGGCCACCATGTCGTTTTGCCGGATGCAGGTTTGCAGGCGGCGGCTCATCTCCTTGAGCAGCTGGTCGCCGGCGCTGTGGCCGAGAGTGTCGTTGACCTGCTTGAAGTGGTCCACATCGATGAAGATCAGCGAAAACCCGGGCGACTTGTAGCGGTGAAAGTGGGTCATGGCGTGGTTGAGGTGGTTCATCAACAGCGCCCGGTTGGGTAGCTGGGTCAGCGGGTCGTGCAGGGCATCGAACTGCAGCCGGCGTTCCAGCTCCTGGTGCTGCTTCAACTGCTTCTGCAGCCTGAGGTTGGTCTGGCGCAACTGCTGCAGCCGCTGGTTGATGGAGTCTTCCGAGTTGATGTCGTGGAGCTGCTGGCGGATCCGTCTCAGCTCCAGCAGCAGGGTCAGCTGGCTGCGCAGAAAGTCGAGAAACAGCCGGTCGTCGGTTTCCAGCGGCTGTTGCAGGCTGATGAGGAAGTGGGCGAAGTACTGCTGCTGGAGACGCAGCGGCTGGCTGTACCAGTAAAGCTGCTCCTTGTGCTGCTCAATGTTGTTGGTGCTGTGGCAGAGCCCGGTGATGAATTCGTCGCTGTGGTGGGGCAGTTCCGGGTAGATCTTCTCGAGCCGGTGGCTGTCGATGCGTACCAGCAGCATGTCCTGAATGGCGAGCATCTGGCGCAACACAGCCTCGAGCTGGGAGAAGAGCGCCTGGCTGGGCAGGGTATTGGCCAGCCGGATGATGCGGTTGATGCTCTCGATCTTTCTCTGCCAGTCCGGATCCTTGCGAATGAGCGGCGAGGCCAGCTCCGACAGCTGAGAGCCAGCTTGGGTCTCGTTCAGCCGTTTGGCCAGGCACTCCAGCAACAGGCGCAGCGTCGGCAGCTCCTTGGGCTGGCAGCAGGCCAGCAACCACTGGATCTGACCGTGTTCGACCGGCAGGGTGCACCAACCCTCGGCTTCGTCCAACTGGGTCAGTTGATCCGTGATGCGTGACTCTTCCAGCCCCAGCTGCAGTTTGAAGCTGTCGGGGACCTGGTATTCACACACCCAGTGCAGTCCGGCTTCCGACAGACCGAGCATGCCGAAATGTTGCAACGGACAGAGCTGGTTCAGCTGCTGGATCAGGGTGTCGTAATCTTTGGCGGTGGCGATGGAGGGGGCGGGGAAATCCATAATAGCGGAAACCAACGCCAGCAAGGGAGTCGAGTAATGTGGTGCTGTGGGTTGCGCTGACATGAGTGACTCCCGATTTATCTACCCTTCAAAGAGTAGTCGGAAGTCATCAGATTGAAAGGGCCGCATATGCGGCCCTTTCAATCACTTAGAGCTTGTCGATCATGTAGTGAATGGCGTTTTCGATCTCTTCATCGCTACAGGTGGCGCAAGTCCCTCTGGGTGGCATGACGCCGGTCTTGCCTGCGAAGCCAGCAATGGCATGTTTCTTAAGTGTTTCAATGCCTTGTGCGATACGAGGCTCCCAGGCAGCCTTGTCGCCGCGCTTGGGCGCGCCGGCGATGCCGGCATCGTGACAGGCGAAGCAGGCGCCCTTGAACACGGCTTCACCGTCGCGCGGGCCGGATGACGCGGCCGTCGCAGGGGCTGCGCCTGCGGTCGCAATCCCTTCCAGATCCTTGGCGGTGTAGACCTGACCGACCGGCTTGATGCGCTCGGCAATGGCTTCCGGCGACATATCATCGGCAGCCAGCACGGCACCGGACAAACTGGCGGCCGTCATCCCGACCGCCAGCAAATAGCTCAGTTTTTTCAACACGCTCATGTACTCCCAGCAGGCTTTTATTATCCCTAGAAAACGACTGGATTATAACCGAATAGTTACAGCCATTTAAACGCTTGTGTGTGAAGTGTTAAGCACTCTGCGTGCAAAGTTTCTTCGTCGGATCACAAACTGGCGAGGCCGGCCTGCAAAAAAGAAACCCGGTTTTCACCGGGTTTCATCTCGTTGATGTGCTGAAAGGCTTATTTGTCCCAGCTGAGGATCACCTTGCCGGACTGGCCGGAGCGCATGGCATCGAAGCCCTGCTGGAAGTCGTCGATGTGGAAGCGGTGGGTGATGATAGGGGAGAGATCGAGCCCGGATTGGATCAGGCTCGCCATCTTGTACCAGGTCTCGAACATCTCGCGGCCGTAAATCCCCTTGATGAACAGTCCCTTGAAGATCACCTTGCCCCAATCGATGGCCATGGTGGCGGGGGGAATGCCGAGCATGGCGATTTTGCCGCCGTGGTTCATCTTGTCGATCATGTCCTGGAAGGCGGAGGGGACGCCGGACATCTCCAGCCCCACGTCGAACCCCTCGGTCATGCCGAGCTCGCTCATCACGTCGGAGAGCTGCTCCTTGGCCACGTTGACGGCGCGGGTGGCGCCCATCTTGCGGGCCAGCTCGAGCCGGTACTCGTTGACGTCGGTGATCACCACGTGACGGGCACCCACATGGCGGCAGACGGCGGCTGCCATGATGCCGATGGGGCCGGCACCGGTGATCAGCACGTCTTCACCCACTAGGTCGAAGGAGAGGGCGGTGTGCACCGCGTTGCCGAATGGATCGAAGATGGCGGCCAGCTCATCCGGGATGTTGTCCGGCAGCTTGAAGGCGTTGAAGGCCGGGATCACCAGGTACTCGGCAAAAGCGCCGGGGCGGTTGACACCGACGCCTATGGTGTTGCGGCACAGGTGGGTGCGGCCGGCACGGCAGTTGCGGCAGTGGCCGCAGGTGATGTGGCCTTCGCCGGAGACCCGGTCACCGACCGCGAAGCCGCGCACTTCCTGGCCCACGGCGACCACTTCACCGACGTATTCGTGGCCGACCACCATGGGCACCGGGATGGTCTTCTGTGACCATTCGTCCCAGTTGTAGATGTGGATATCGGTGCCACAGATGGCAGTCTTGCGGATCTTGATGAGCAGGTCGTTGTGGCCGAGTTCTGGGGCCGGTACGTCCGTCATCCAGATGCCGACTTCTTTGTGCAGTTTGGAGAGTGCTTTCATGGTTGTTCCTTCACGATGAACGCAGAAAAAAGGGGCGCCGGGCCCCTTGATTCAAATCAGATGATGCCGAGTTCGCGGCCGATGCGAATGAAGGCATCGATGGCCTGATCCAGCTGTTCGCGGGTATGGGCGGCGGACATCTGGGTGCGGATGCGGGCCTGGCCCTTGGGCACGACCGGGAAGGAGAAGCCCACCACATAGATGCCGGCGGCCAGCATGCGGCTCGCCATCTCGGCTGCCAGCTTGGCGTCTCCGAGCATCACCGGGATGATGGCGTGATCGGCGCCGGCCAGGGTAAAACCGGCGGCGCTCATCCGCTCGCGGAAGTACTGGCTGTTCTCCTTCAGGCGGGCACGCAGATCGTGGCCGTCGGCCAGCATGTCGATCACCTTGATGGTGGCCGCGACGATGGAGGGGGCCAGCGAGTTGGAGAAGAGGTAGGGGCGGGAGCGCTGACGCAACCAGTCGATCACCTCTTTCTTGCCGGAGGTGTAACCGCCGGAGGCGCCGCCGAGCGCCTTGCCCAGGGTGCCGGTGATGATGTCGACCCGCTCCATCACGCCACAATATTCGTGGGTGCCGCGGCCGTTCTCACCGATGAAGCCAACGGCATGGGAGTCATCCACCATCACCAGCGCATCGTACTTGTCAGCCAGATCGCAGATGGATTTGAGGTCGGCGATGACGCCATCCATGGAGAAGACGCCGTCGGTGGCGATCAGCTTGAAGCGGGCGCCATCGGCATCGGCCTGCTTGAGCTGGGCTTCCAGCTCGGCCATGTCATTGTTGGCGTAGCGATAGCGCTTGGCCTTGCACAACCGGACCCCATCTATGATGGAGGCGTGGTTGAGGGCATCGGAGATGATGGCGTCTTCGGCGCCGAACAGCGTCTCGAACAGACCGCCGTTGGCATCGAAGCAGGAAGAGTAGAGGATGGTGTCTTCGGTGCCGAGGAAGGATGACAGCTTCTGCTCCAGCGCCTTGTGCTGATCCTGGGTGCCGCAGATGAAACGGACCGAGGCCATGCCGAAGCCGTGGCTGTCCAGCCCCTGGTGGGCCGCTTCGATCAGATCGGGGTGGTTGGCCAGCCCCAGATAGTTATTAGCACAGAAGTTCAGCACCTGCTCGCCGCCCACCGCAATCCGGGCCTGCTGGGCCGAGGTGATGACGCGTTCCTGCTTGTACAATCCTTCAGCCTGTACCTGCTCAAGCTGCTCGGTCAGGTGACGATAGAATCCGTTAGACATCCTCGATCCTCATTGGCTATTTCAGCTGCGTATCAACAGAGGACGACATTTTACTGCAATCTGTTGCGGCGAATTCAAATTATTGTGCTGATGTTCAACAAATGTGAAACAGATCTCACCCAGCTGGTTGGGCCAGTTGACGGTAATGCTGCTCCAGCTGGCGGATCTGTTCGGCCACCTGCGGCTGCACATAGGGGCGCAGCAGAAACAGCACCCGCAAGACGCCCTGATAGAGCAGCGGCTTGGTGATGCGGGTACTGGGAGCCTGGGCGATCTGGAACGGGATCCAGCAGGTCACCACCATCTTGATGGTCTGGCCCAGATCCGGCAGATCCTCGTCGCTGACGTCTATGATGCCGCCCTCGCGCAGGCTTCTGAGCAGGGCCACTACGGCGGCGCGCAACTGCTCCTGGGCCTTGAGGTACTTCTGCTGCAGCGGCTCGTCGCGACTGAGAATGTCCGGCAGGTTGGCGTAGAAAAAGCGGAACTGCCACATCAGATAGAAGATGGCATCCAGATAGCCCATCAGGTTTTCCAGCTTGATCTCGTCGCTGCGGGCCGGCGTGAAACTCTCGCTCAGGTGACGGGCGTACTGGTCGAAGATGGAGTGGATGATGTCTTCTTTATTGCGGAAGTGGTAATAGAGGTTGCCTGGGCTGATGCCGAGGTGGGCGGCAATGTGGTTGGTGGTGATGTTGCGCTCACCCTGGTCGTTGAACAGCTCGGTGGCGCTGTGAATGATCCTGTCTCTGGTTTTCATCGCTGCTCCCTCTGCCGGGTCCCGGGGGCGATCTCGTCAAGGTCGAATCCCCCTGCGGCCCGTGATAAACTTTTCGGCAATTTTAAATTGGCTCACTATACACAGCTTTAACAGGCAGTCACATGTGACCATCAACGTACGCGAGGCAAACTCCATGATCGTAGTAACTGGCGGTGCTGGCTTTATCGGCAGCAATCTGGTCAAGCAGCTGAACGCTCAAGGACGGACCGACATCGTGGTCATCGATGATCTGACCGACGGCACCAAGTTCGTCAATCTGGTCGATCTGACCATTGCCGATTACATGGATAAGGATGAGTTCCAGGCGCGGATCGTCTCCGGTGACGAGTTTGAAGAGTGGGACGGCATCGAGGTGATCTTCCACGAAGGTGCCTGCTCCGCCACCACCGAGTGGAACGGCAAGTTCATCATGGAGGTCAACTACGAGTACTCCAAGGATCTGTTCCACTACTGCATCGAACGGGAAATTCCGTTCATCTACGCCTCTTCCGCCGCGACCTACGGTGGGCGCAACGACAACTTCATCGAAGATCCCAAGTTCGAGCAGCCGCTCAACGTCTACGGCTACTCCAAGCAGCTGTTCGACCAGTATGTGCGCCGCTGGATGCCGGAGATCAACTCTCAGGTAGTCGGTCTCAAGTACTTCAACGTCTATGGCCCGCGCGAGCAGCACAAGGGTTCCATGGCCTCGGTTGCCTTCCACCTCAACACCCAGGTGAAGAAGGGCGAGAATCCCAAGCTGTTCGAAGGCTGCGACGGTTTCCCCAACGGCGGTCAGATGCGCGACTTCATCTATGTGGATGACGTCTGCAAGGTGAACCTCTGGTTCTGGCAGAATCCGCAACACTCCGGCATCTTCAACTGCGGCACCGGTCGTGCCGAGCCGTTCCAGAACGTGGCCGAGGCGGTGATCAAGCATCACCAGAAGGGCGCCGTCGAGTACATTCCCTTCCCGGATCACCTCAAGGGTCGCTATCAGAGCTTCACCCAGGCGGACATGACCAAGCTGCGCGGTGTCGGCTATGACGCCGAGTTCAAGACCGTGGCCGAAGGCGTGGCCGACTACATGGCCTGGTTGAACCGGGCTTGATCCCCCTCTGACGGGTGGCTGCTGGCCACCCGTCGTTCGGATACCCTCCCATGAATATATTGATGGCACTCTCCCAGCTCGAAGTGACGGGAGCTGAGGTCTATGCCACCACGGTCGGTAACGAATTGACCCGGCGTGGCCACCAGGTTTTCTACGTATCGGACACCCTGACCAAGCCCACGCTGGGCCAGGTATTCAAGCTGCGATTCAACAAGCGCAGCATACTGCGCCGCTTCTGGCACGTGTTTTACCTCGTCTACCTCATCAAGAAGCATCATATCCAGTTGGTGCATGCCCACTCGCGTGCCTCCGGCTGGAGCAGCTATGTGGCCTGCAAGCTGACCGGCACCCCCATGATCACCACGGTACACGGGCGCCAGCCGGTGCATGCCTCGCGCAAGGCCTTTCATGCCCTCGGTTTTCGGGCGGTGGCGGTGTGCGAAGATATCGCCAGCCAGATCATCGACAATCTGGGGGTGGATCCGGCCATCGTACAGGTGTTGCGCAACGGCATCGAAACCGACAAGTTCCAGCCCGTGCCGGCTCCGGACAACGCCAAGCCGGTGATCGCCATCATAGGCCGGCTGAGCGGCCCCAAGGGGGAGCTCTGCTACCGGTTGCTGGATGAAGTGCTGGATCTGGATGCCTGCCAGGTGAAGGTGGTGAGCGGCAGCCAGCTGCCCGAGCGCTTCGTGCGTTTTCGTGACCGGGTCGATTTCGTCGGTTACGTGGAGGATGTCCCTGCCCTGATGGCGCAATGCGATCTGGTGATCGGTGCCGGTCGGGTAGCGATGGAGGCTCTGTTGTGCGGTCGCCCGGCGTTTGCCATCGGCGAGGCCAAGGCCATCGGCCTGGTGACTGGGCAGAATCTGGATGAGGCGCTGGCCAGCAACTTCGGCGACATAGGCCCCAAGGATCTGGCGATCGATTTTGTCGCCCTCAAAGCCCGCATTGCCCCTGCGCTCGCCAGCGGCAGCGTCTCCGACGTTATCCGTCAGCGCATTCAGGCCGAGTATGGCTTGGCGGGAGTCGTCTCCGGCCTGGAGTCCATCTATCAGGATGCGGTGGTCGAAACCCTGCGCCGCGAGATGCCGGTCATCATGTACCACCGCTTCATCGAGCACGAGAGCGAGAAGGGGGTGCACGGTACCTGGATGCCGATCGCCATGTTCGAGAAGCACCTGCGCCTGATGAAGTGGCTGGGTTATGAGACCCTGACCTTTCGCGACCTGGCGGACAAGGGCTTCATCCATCGTCTGCAATACGGCAAGAGATACCTGATGATCACGGCTGACGATGGCTATCAGGACAACCTGACCCGCATGCTGCCGCTGCTGGAAAAATATGGTTACAAAGCCGTGGTATACGTGGTCACGGGGGAAGGGTATAACCGCTGGGACGTGGAGCAGGCGAGCAACCCGGACACCCGGGTGGATCTGATGAATGGCGAGCAGCTCAAGGCGCTGGTGGCCTCCGGCCATGTGGAGATCGGCGGCCATACCCTGACCCATCCCAGGTTGAGTGCACTGGCTCCCGAGCAGCAAGCCCATGAAATACAAGAGAACAAGCGGCAACTCGAGACTCTGCTTGGCTACCCTTTGCTGTCGTTCGCCTACCCTTATGGGGATATGGATGAGAGTGCCAAGGTGCAGGCGATGGCGGCGGGTTACCGTTTTGCCGTGGCCACCAACAGTGGGCCAAGAGCCATGCACCAGGACCCCTTCCGGATCCGCCGCATCGCCATCTTCCCGCGTACCGATGTGTTTGGCCTGTGGCGCAAGATCCGGGGTAACTATGTCTTCAGGAAATCGTGATTGATGCTCAGCAGAAGCCTTGTTTTGCTCGATAAGGTGACGACAGCCCTGTTCGGACTGACCATCATCTTTGCCTTTTGCGGCCTGTTTCTGGTGCCAGCCGGCCAGAGCATGCAGTCCAACCTGCTGGCGGTGACCGGGATCTTCGGTCTGTTGAACTACTTTGTCGGCAAGCAGCGGGATGTTGGGCTCAGGGATCGACGGATTCTCTGGGGCCTGCTGGTGTACGCCGTCATGATCTTCGTGAACCGGTTGATCCATGGCGATCAGTACGGGGTGATGCGAGGGCTGTTTTATGTCGCTGTCTTCGCGCTGATGATGCCGCGCAAACCCGTGCTGCTGATGCTGGGGTACCTGGCCATCGTGCTGGGTGGCGTCGGGCTCGGGATCCTCAGCTTCTGGCAGTACCATCACGGTATCGTCAGGGTGGAGGGGTTCACCAATGCCATTCTCTTCTCGCAGGCGGCACTTGCTCTGGCGATTCTCAACTGGTTTGTCTTTCAGCAGGGGCAACTGGCCGCCTGGCTGAGAGGGGGGGCTCTGGTTGGCCTGCTCGCATCCCTGTTTGCGCTGTATCTCTCCCAGAGTCGGGGGGTCTGGCTCGCCTTCGGGATCATCCTCGCCTACGTCATCTGCTACAAGGCCTACTTCAAACCCTGGAAATACATTGCCGTCGCCGTGCTCTGCATGGCCACGACAGGTGCCATCTATCAGGCCAATCAATTGGTACAGGAGCGGGTTGCCGAAGCAGTGTCGGATCTTCAATCGGCAGAGAACGGCTCTTATGAGTCATCCTGGGGCCTGCGGGTGATTGCCTGGCAGAGTGCCTGGTTGGGCTTTCTGGATTCGCCGGTCGTCGGGGTGGGTACCGATGGGTTTGATGCGCTGAAGCAAACGCAGGTCAACAATCATCAGATTTCCCAACTGATTTTGCATCCGTCGCTGGCCCATTCCCATAACCAGTACATGCAGAACCTGGTGATCCGGGGCGGCATCGGCTTTGTCGCGCTGCTGGTTTTTCTGGGTTGGCCTCTCTACCTTGCCGCGACCAACATCAGCAAGATTTCCGCCGGGGTGCTGGTGCCGCTGGCGTTTTCCGTTAATTCATTGAGTGATGTGCCGTTTGAGCATCAAGGTGTGCTCTATCTGTACACGCTCAGCCTGGTTTTCATCTGGTTTGCCCATGAGTTGAAAAAGGATACCCGTACGTCATGATTCCAGTTTTTGTCATCAGTTTGGCTCGCAGCGTTGAGCGACGGGCGATGGTTGTCCAGCAGATGGCGCATTTGGGCATAGATTTCGAGTTTGTAGATGCAACCGACGGGAAGGCGTTGAGCAGTGCCGAACTGGCCAAGGTGGATTTTGAACTGGCCAAGGAGGTGTGCGGCCATGCGCTGAGCTTTGGCGAGATAGGTTGTGCCATGAGCCATATCCGGCTTTATGAACGCATCGTCGCCGAGGGCATTGAGCGCTGCGTGGTGCTGGAGGATGACATCTACCTGCACATGCACAGCAAGGCCATCATCGAGGCCATAGTGCACTCCTGCAAATCGGAAATCGTCTTCCTGCACCATGGTAAAGCCAAACGCTGGCCGTTCCTGTCATCCCTGCCGGGTGGTTATCGACTCGCCAGATACCTGACCCCCAGCCGCACCTCCAAACGAGGTGTGCTCTCTACCGCAGGGTATGTGCTGAGCCTGACCGGGGCCAAGAAGCTGTTGCAGTGCGCCTATCCGCTGCGGATGCCTTCCGACTATCTGACCGGCCGCCTGCAGCTCAACGGCCTGACCGCATCCGGGGTGGAACCCAGCTGTCTGGATGTGGATCTGTTCACCACCACCATAGATGACAGGGCCTACGGCCACTATCTGAAATAGGGCGGAGCGTGCCGACGGTGGGTCGGCACCCTGCGGGCCTTGCCAAAGCAGCGGCCACACATGCTGGATGACCCATGAACCTCAAAAAGTTGCTTACCCATTCCATTGCCAGATGGCTGATTGGCAGAGAGCCTGACGCCGCCCCATGGCCTGCCGGAGCGCAGGTGGAGAGGGTGCTGGTGGTCGGTTATGACGCCATCGGCGACTTCATTCTTACCCTGCCCGCCATCGCCAGGCTCAGGGAGATCTACCCCGCCGCGCGGCTCGAGCTGGTGTGCAGCCGGCGCAACCAGCTGCTGGCGGCATCGGTCGTCGGGATCGACGAATGCCACGTGATCACCCTCAACGACACCCTGTTGCCGGCAAGCATGTGGTGCAAGCTGCGTGAACTCAGGCAGCGGCGATATGATCTGGTGATCAATCTGTTTGACGAGCCTGACGATATCGCCATGGCCAAGTTGCTGTTGCTGGCCAACGGGCGCTTGCAGTCGTTGCCCCTGCGCTTCAAGAGCGAAGGGCAGCAGAAGTTGCTGCCGCTGTTCGACAAGAAGGCCACCATAGTGTCGTCACGTCCCAGCCGGGATCACTTCGTCTATCGCATGCTCAGCGTGACCGGTGAGCAGACCGGGGTGCCGGTCACCATACCGTCCCCCTGCAACGAGCAGCTGGATACCCGTGTGTATGGCCGTTATCTGCTGGTCAACCTGACGGGCAGCCAGGTCGGCAACTCGATGACGGAGGCGCAGATCAACGGGATTCTGGCGCAGTTGCCTGCCTATGAGGGGATCTCCTACCTGGTGTTCTCCAGGCAGCCAGTGGCCTGTTCACGGCAAGACATGAGAGCGCTGTTTCCCGACACCATTCTCGATGCCGCCAAGATTATCAAGGATGCGCGAGGGGTCATCTCCACCGATACCTCCATCATCCATATCTCCTCTTCCTTCGGGGTGCCCACCCTGGTGTTGATGAACAACGAGCGCTGGCGCGATGCCTTCATCCCGCTGGCGGGTCGCAACATCATCCTGCGCTCGACCACGGATCAGCTGGCGGCCCTGTCGCCGGCCGAGATCAGCCGTCAGGTCGATGCCCTGATGGCGCTCTAGCCGCGTCAGGCTGGTATCATCGTTCTCCCAATTCAACGGCTCTTCTGGTGGATTCATGTCATTAATCAACGATCTGCAACTCCAGCGTGACATTCTTCGCCGCAAGCTGGGGCAACTGCTGTTCGATCGCAAACGGCCGGCTCCGCTGCACGAGCGCAAGGGGAAGATAGTGTTGCTGCGCTGGGATGCCAAACTGGGCGATGCCATCGTCTCGTCCTGGGTGGCCCGCGAGATCAAGCGCGCCAGCCCGGAGCGGGAGGTGTGGATCGTCACGACCGCGGCCATGGCGCCCCTGTTTCGCGATCATTTCGGCATGGACAAGGTGATAGAGGTGCCCAAGCGGCCGGGCTATGGCCAGCTCAAGCTGCTGGCCCATTCGCTGGGGGAAGTAGAGTGCCTGGTGCATTTTGGCAAGATGCTGAAAATGAAGGACATCTACTTCATCAGTCAGGTGAGGGCGGATTGGGTCGCCGGCATGGACGATGCCCTGCAGGCGGTCAACCTCAAGCTGGGCAAGGCCTCCAGCGGCATGCACTTCTCCGACAAGTTTGCCCTGCTGTTGCAACGGCTCGGCGTGACCAATCCGGATCAGCAGTACATAGTCCCGAGCATGAGCCCGCCCGATGCGCTGGCCAGCTGGTGGCCGGCCGCGCCGGTCCTCTGTTTCAACCCTTATGGCAGTGGTAGCTCCCGCCGTCTGCGGCCCGAGCTTATCAGCCAGATGATAGAGCAGATGCTGGCGGCTGGCTCTGGCGCCATCTGCCTGCTCTATCCGCCGGGCATGGAAGAAGAAGTGGCCGGGATCCGGGCCGGCCTGAGTCAACCGGAGCGCCTGCTGCTGTCACCAGATGCGCCCTCGCTGGCCGGGCTGTTTGCCCAGCTGCGCCAGTGTCAGGGGTTGATCTCGGTGGACACGGCGACGGTGCACATCGCCGCCGGGCTGCACAAGCCCATTCTTGGCCTCTACAACCCGGACATAGGGGGCGGCAACGAGAACTTCCTGGAGTGGCACCCCAACTCCCCGTCAGCCACAGTGCTGTTCTCGGCCAATACCAGGGAGCAAGATATCAACTCCCTCGATCTGGCCGAATTCGAGCGTACTTTCAGGGCGTGGCTGCTTGCCAATCAGGCAGCGCTGTCAGCCGTGCAATCACCAGCTCGGGAGTGATGGCGCGCAGCAGGGCTTCGTCGATGAAGTCCTTCTCCGCTTTCTGCGGCAGCTGGAAGCCGGGCCCCTTGGCATCGAACACATCAATGGCCTGATAGCGGGGGTGGTTGACCGGGTTGGCGATGATCTTGTCGCCACCGGGGGCCACTATGGTCAGCAGGGGCAGGTCGATGGCCTGCGCCATGTGGCGGGGGCCGGTATCATTGCCGACAAACAGCCGGCAGTGGGCGAACAGCCCCACCAATTCTCGTACCGAGCGGGTCTTGATGTGGTCGAAGACGCTGGCTTGCAGGGCGGCGGGCAGCAGCGGTTTCAGGCCGCGGTTGTACTCCTCCTCCCCCGGCCCGCAGTAGATCAGGATCTGGGCATGGTGCTGCTCGATCAGCCACTGGGCGACCTTGGCGAAGCAGTCGATGGGCCAGCGCTTGTAGTGTCCTAGCGAGTTGACGCCCATGGCGATCAGCGGGCGGTTCAGGTCGACGCCGGCGGCCAGCAGGGCATCTCTTCCTTGTTGTTTCTCTTCTTCACTCAGCCAGAGGTAGTAGTTGCGATCCTCGCGGGCCAGCTTGAGCGGCTTGAGCAGCGAGAAACGGTCGTCGACCAGGGTGCTGTTGCCCTGAAACTCGGTGTCCTTGCGAAAACGGACGATACGGTTGTGGCCGAGCCGCCAGGGGAAGGAGTCAAAGCCGATGCGCAGGCGGGCACCGGAGAAGAGGCAGCTGAGCAGGCCGATCATCTGGCCCTGGCTGTTGACCACCACGTCGTAGCGTTCGCGGCGGATGGTCAGCAGCAGATCCTTCATGTAGCGCCACTCGTTGCGCCTGGCCTTCTCGATGATGATGAGTCGATCGATATTGGGATTGCCCTGCGCCATACCCGCGCAATAATCCATGACCAGATAGTGAACTTCGCCGCTTGGATCATTCTGCTTGAGGTTGTTGCACAGCGCGGTGGAGATCAGTACATCCCCTATCTGCTTGGTTTGAACTACTAGGTATTTCATAAGGCAGGCCTCAACAGAGGTCATGGTTGATCGTGAGCGTGACAGCATACCGCACAAGTGAGTCAGATGCTGTCGGTGCGGCGTGAAAATCCGATCTGGCGCAAGCCGGCCGGGGCTGCATCGGAGGCACATAAAAGAAAAGCCATTTTGACAATGGCTTTTCTGCTGCTTAGAAGGTGAGCGAGGTGGAGAGCTGGAAGGTGCGTGGCGCCCCCAGGCCGCCGGAGAGGCCGCTGCCGTCGCCGCCGGACCAGGAGCCGATCCAGTAGTCGCGACCGGTGAGGTTCTGCACCGCGGCCCGCACGGTCAGGGCGTGGTCGGCGATCCGCATGGTGTAGCGAGCCCCCAGGTCGAAGGTAGTGTAGGAGGGCAGCGAGAGGCGGTTGTCATCGGTGACGAAGCGCTCGCCGATGAACTGGGTGTTGCCGGTCAGGGTCAGCCCCGGCACGGCGGCCAGATCGTACTCGGCGCCGAGCTTGGCCATCCACTTGGGCACCCCGGTGGCCTGGTGGCCGACGTTGCTCTCGTTGAGCGCCTTGGTCAGCTCTGCCTGGGTGTAGGAGGCCCCTCCCAGCAGGCGCAGCTCGGGGGTGAGATCGCCGAACAGATCCCACTCGATGCCGCGGTTGCGCTGCTCCCCGTAGACCCCGTAGACGTTGGAGCTGGGGTCTGTGTAGGCGCTCGGCTTGGCGATCTGGAACAGGCTCAGGGTATGGGCGAAGTGGCCCAGATCCAGTTTGGCACCGACCTCATACTGCTTGGTCTGATAGGGCTTCATGATCTCGCCGGCATTGCTGGCGGTGTTCGGCGCCGCCCCCCCCTGGCTCAACCCCTCGATGTAGTTGGTGTAGACGGCGAAATCGTCGCGCAGCTTGACCAGCAGGGTAGTGGCGGGCGAGACCCGGCTCTCCTCGTAGCGGGCGGTCTGGTCGCCGCTGCCGTTGAAGTTGCTGCTCTCGACCGTCTGGCGGCGGGCCCCCAGGGTCCACTGCAGGTCGCCATCGAGGAAGGAGAGGGTATCGACCAGTGCCACGCTCGCCAGGGTCGCCTCGCTGCGCGAGGTGACTGCACCGTACCCGGCGAGATCCGGCGCGGGCCCGAAGTCCAGCCGGTCGTAGTTGGTCATGGCGTGATTGAAGAATATCTTGTCCCGGAAGGTCTGCTCCGAGGTGTAGCGGGTGGCGGCTAGCGACCATGCGTGATCGACCGGGCCGGTGCCGAAGGTGCCGCGCAGGCCCGCCTCGCCGGAGCGCTGGGTACCGTCCCGCTCGGAGCGGGCCGCCATGGCATTGATGTCGCCGGCATCGTTGAGCAGGGTGTTGCGGGTGATGAGGGCGCTGTAGCCGCCGTCACGCTGGCCCCAGGCGATGAAGGCGGTGAGGTTGTCGGTCAGGTCATACTCGGCACGCAGCACGGCAGCCTTGGTGTCGTTGATGGTGTAGGCCCAGGCCGGCGCCAGGGAGTAGTCACCACGCTTGGGCTCGGGCAGCTGGGTCACCTGGCTGGCGACCGAGAAGATACCGAAGTAGTTCACCCCGTCCACCCGTTCGTGCTGACGGTAGAGATCGGCCGAGGCGCGGGCCCGTTCGCCGCGCCAGTCCAGCCCGACCGAGGTGAGCTCCATCTTGTGCTGCTGGTCGTTGACCGCGGTGTCCCCGTCCCGATAGACGCCGTTGAAGCGTACCCCCCACTGCTGCTCGTCGCCGAAACGGCGACCCAGGTCTAGGTGCACGCCGCCGAGGCCGTCCGATTCATAGCTGGCGGTGACCTTGGCCAGGGGGGTCTTGCCGGCGCGCTTGGGCACTATGTTGATGTTGCCGCCCACGCTGCCATCCGGCGGCATGCCGTTGAGCAGTACCGAAGGCCCCTTGAGCACGTCGACCCGCGCGGCCATCTCGGTGGAGCTGCGCATGTTCGGCGCCATGCCGATGAGGCCGTTGAAGGTGATGTCGTTAGCGTTGGTGTTGAAGCCGCGGATGTAGAAGGTCTCGAACAGGCTGCGCTTGCTCGGCACATAGACCGAGGGGTTGGTGGCACCGGCCACGGCGCCTATGTCCTGGGCCTGGCGATCCTCGATGTACTCCTCGGTGTAGCTCACCGTGTTGAACGGCGTCTCCAGGAAGGGTTTGTTGCCGAGCAGGCCGACCCGGTTGTCGGCGGCGACCTGGCCGCCGGCATAGGCCTTGCGACCCTCCACCACGACGACTTCGTCGGGACGGGGGGAGGCTTCTTCACGGGGAGCCGGGGCGGCCCAGGCGCTGCCCAGTTGCAGGCCGGCCAGGATGGCCAGCGTCAGGCGGGAGAGTCCGTGGCGCGGCACGGCAAGGGAGGATGAGTGCAATGTCTGCATGCAGGATTCCTTTCAGGGTGAGGAGTGCGTTTTTGTCTCCTTATGCTTTCCGGATGACACTCTCAAACCCTCAAATAAAAATAACTCTCATTTGCGTATTGGTGCCCGGCGTTGGCCGGGCACGGGGGATCAGCTGCGATAGGCGGCCATCACCTCGTCGGCGATGCGGTTCAGGCAGGTGAAGCTGGCGGTGCAGAGGTACCAGGTTTCGGGGTCGACGAAGCGTACCTTGCCGTTGCGCCACGCCTTGGTCTGGCGCAGCAGCGGGTTGTCCAGGGTGCCGGCGTCGATGGCCGCGCGTCGCTCCATCACGGCGGTGCGGTCGATGACGAACAGGATGTCCGGGTCGGCCTGCTGGATGAACTCGTTGGAGATGGGTTGGCCGTGCATGCCGGTGTCCCGCTCCAATCCGGCCGGCTTGACCCCCAGGGTGTCGAACAGGAAGCCGTAGCGGGATTGGGTGCCAAAGGCGGTGAAGGCGCCGTTGTTGTGCAGCACGATCAGCGCTCTTTCCGGACGATCCCGCGTCAGCGCCTGCACCTCGGCGATCTTGGCGTCCATCTGCTGCACCTTCTCTTTGGCCAGCGCCTCCTGGCCGAGCAGGGTGCCGAGGGTGAGCAGGTGGGCCTTGGCGGCCTCCAGGATGTGGCCGTCGCGGTTGGTCATGTCGATGTCGTAGTGCAGGGTCGGGGCTATCTGGCTCAGCGCCTCGTAGCTTTGGGCCTGCAGGGGGGAGATGAGGATGAGATCCGGCTTGAGCTTGTGCAGCCGCTCCAGGTTGGGCTGGATGGTGGTGCCCACGTCCATCACGGCCGGGTCGTCCCGGTAACGCTGCAGGAAGTGCGCCACGTAATCCTTGGCGATGCCGGCCACCGGAGCCTGCAGCTGATCCAGGGTATCGAGTTCGCTCATGTCAAAGGCCACCACCCGCTTGGGCGGGGTGACGACCCGGGTGGTGCCGAGCTGGTGGGTCACGGTGACCAGGGTGCCGTCGGCCCCGGTGGCGGCCTGCTCCCTGGGGGCGTCGCAGCCGGTGAGCCCTGCGATGGCGGCCAGCAGCACGGCGGTGAGCGTATTGATCCTCATAACAATTCTCCAGACGGGGTTGGGTTGAAGTAGTTGCACAGCAGGCCGCGCTGGCTCTGCAGTATGTCGAAGCGCAGGTCGTAGAGCGTCTCCAGGTTGGCCGGGGTGACCATCTCGGCGACCGGGCCGCTGCCCGCAAGCGCGCCCCCCTTCATGGCGACGATGTGATCGGAATAGTTGGCGGCGAAGTTGATGTCGTGCACCACCAGGATCAGGGTACGCCCCTGCTCGTCGCTGAGGCGGCGGATCGCCTGCATCAGCTGCACCGCGTGCTTCATGTCGAGGTTGTTGAGGGGCTCGTCGAGCAGCAGGCAGTCGGTCTGCTGGGCGACGGTCATGGCGAGGTAGGCCAGCTGCCGCTGCCCGCCGCTCAGCTCGTCGAGGTAGGCCCGGCGCAAGGGGGCGAGGGAGAGAAAGTCGATGGCCTCGTCGACCGCGATGCGGTCTTCCCGGGTCAGGTTGCCCTGGCTGTAGGGGAAGCGGCCGAAGGCGACCAGTTCGTCGACCGTCAGTCGCAGCCCCACGTCCGGCGACTGGCGCAGGGTGGCGACCCGCTTGGCGTAGTCACGGGCGGTGAAGCGGTGCAGGTCGGTGCCCCCCAGGCGTATCCGCCCCTGGCTGATGGGCAGCAGGCGGGCCATGGCCATCAGCAGGGTGCTCTTGCCGGCGCCGTTGGGGCCGATCAGCGAGGTGACCCGACCGGCCGGGAAGTCGACTGTGATGTCGCGCAGGACGGTGCGATCGCCGTAGCGCTGATGAACCTGTTCGAGGGAGATCATGGTGATCCTCTGGTTTTGACCATCAGGGCGAGGAAGTAGGTGCCGCACACCAGGTTGATGAGGATGCTGACCGTGGTGCGGTAGTTGAAGATCTGCTCCACCAGGAACTGGGCCAGGATGAAGAGCGCGATGGCGATGGCGCAGCCGAGCGGCAGGGTGACCCGATGGCGGAAGGTGCGCGCCAGGGCATAGCTGATGTTGGCCACGAACACCCCCATGAAGGCGGTGGGGCCGACCAGGCTGGTGGAGACGGCCACCAGTACGGCGATGAGCGCCAGGTGCAGGCGTACCGCCCGTCGGTAATCCACCCCGAGCGAGCTGGCCTGCTCGCGCCCGAGCGCCAGCACGTCGAGCTCGGCCTGGCGGCGGGCGATGACGAGACAGACCAGAGCGACCAGGCCGCCCCCCATCAGCAGCTCCAGCGGCTGGGCCCGGTTGAACGAGGCATAGCCGAACCCCTGCAGGATGGCGAACTCCCCCGGACTGGTCTTGAGCTGGACAAACTGGGTCAGGGTGCCAAACACCATGGTCAGCACCAGCCCCGTCAGCAGCAGCTGGAACAGATCGGTCTGCCCGGGCCGGAACAGCCAGCGGTGGATGATGGCCGAGTACCCCAGCATCAGCAGCAGCGACAGCACGCCGTTCTCCTCGCGCCCGAGCAGCAGCAGGCTCTGGCTGCCGAGCAGCAGCACCAGCAGGGCTTGCAGCAGCAGATAGACCGCCTCGTACCCCATGATGGCGGGGGTCAGGATGCGATTGCCCGCCAGGGTCTGGAAGCTGATGGCCGAGACCGCGATGCAGACGCCGGCGACTGTGATGGCGGCCAGGCGCAGCAGCCGCTGGGGGATGATGTAGCCGGTGTCGAGATCCGACCCGAACAGCACAAAGGTCGCGGCGAGCAGGGCCAGCAGCCCCCAGATCCCGTAACGCATAAGAGTCTCTTTCATCGGCGCTGCCAGAGGATCAGCAGCAGGAACAGCACGCCGCCGAGGCTGCCGGCGGTGAGTCCGATGGGCACCTCGAAGGGGTGGATCAGCAGCCGGCTCAGCAGGTCGCACGCCAGCAGCAGCAGGGCACCATAGAGAGCCACCAGCGGCAGGGTCTTTCTCAGGTGCTGGCCGTGGCGCAGCACCACCAGATTGGGGATCACCAGCCCGACGAAGGGGATGGCGCCGACCGTGATGACGGTGGCGGCCACGGTGACCGCCACCAGCAGCAGGCCGAGGGTGGCGGTGGCCGAGTACCCGAGCCCCAGGCTGGCTGCGGCCTCCTCCCCCATGCCGAGCACGGTGAAGCGGTGGGCGTAGAGATAGGTCAGCAGGGTGATGGGCAGGATGAGGTAGATGATCTCGTAGTTGCCCTCGACCACCTTGGAAAAATCCCCCAGCATCCAGCCCTGGATGCTCTGCAGTATGTTGTGCTGGTAGGCGTAGAACTCGGCGAGGGCGCTCAGCACGCTGCCATACATGAGGCCGATCACCGGGATCAGCACGGTATTCTTGAAGCGGATGCGGCGCACGATGACGATGAACAGCAGGCTGGCGGCAAAGCAGAAGGCGAGCGCCACCAGCATGCGGCCGGTGGTGCCGGCGGCGGGTAGCTGGGTCAGGGCGATCAGGGTACCAAGCTTGGCGGCGTCGAGCCCGCCGGAGGTGGCGGGCTCGACAAAGCGGTTCTGCACTATCTGCTGCAGGATGACGCCGGCCACCGCCAGCCCGGCGCCGGTCAACAGCACCGCCGCCAGCCGCGGCAGGCGACTGGCGGTGAGGGTGAGCAGGCCATCCCCGGCGAAGAGTTCCGCCAACGGGAGGGGGCGCGCCCCGATCAGCAGGGAGCATGCGGCCAGCACCAGCAGGGTCGCCGGCAGCAGGAGCGCCCTCACGCGTCTTCTCCGGTCAGGCGCCACCCCTTGGCGCTGGCGCGCTGCGCCAGGAAGTGGGCATAGCGCCCCGGCTGGCGGCTGAGGACGGCGTGGGGGCCCTGCTCGCACACCATGCCATCGTCGAGCACCACTATCTGATCGGCCATGGCCACGGTCGAGAGCTGGTGGGCGATGACGATCAGGGTGCGTTTGCCCCGCAGCCGGGCCAGCGTCTCTGTGATGGTGGCCTGGTTCTCCGCATCCAGCGCGGCGGTGGCCTCGTCCACCAGCAGGATGGGGGCGTCCTTGAGCAGGGCACGGGCGATGGCGATCCGCTGGCGCTCGCCCCCCGAGAGGCGCGTGCCACCCTCGCCAACCTGGGTGTCGAGCCCGAGCGGCAGGCGCTCGACTATCTCGCTCACCCCGGCCTGATGGGCGGCGTGCAGCAGCTCGGCATCGCTGGCCTCGGGCTTGCCGATGCGGATGTTGTCGGCAATGGTGCCCTGGAACAGATAGGCATCCTGGAAGATCTGGCTGATGTGACTGGCCAGGGCCTCACCGCTCATGGCGCGCACGTCCACCCCTCCCACCAGCACGGCCCCCTCGCCGACGTCGAAGAAGCGGGCGATGAGCCGCAGTACAGTGCTCTTGCCCGAGCCCGAGGCGCCGACCAGCGCCGTCATGCTGCCGGGCGCCACCGCCAGATCCACCCCCTTGAGCACCTGCGGGTGGGCCGGGTCATAGCCAAAGTGCACCCCGCGCAGCTCCACTGAACCATCCAGCGGGGTAGCAGGAGTGGCCGGCTGCGGCTGGGCCGGGTAGTCGAACATGGTTTGCAGGGCCGCCAGCTGGGCACGGGCGCCGCGCAGCACGTCGCTGTAGCCGGCCACGTCGAGCAGGGGATCGATGAAGCGGTTGATGAGCACCAGGGTCACCAGGGCGGCGATCAGGCTCTCCCTGTCGGCCCCACCCAGGTGCTGGGCGGCCACCAGCAACAGGGTGGCAAAGCAGGCCTGCACTGCCCAGATGTTGAGCCCGGAGGCCAGGGCAGTGAGCCGGATCAGCTGCCTGCCGGAGGCTTGCTGCTGGGCGATGGCCTGCTCGAGGAAACGGGTGCCCCCCTGCTCGCCGTTGAAGGCGCGCAGCACCGACTGGGCCTGGGCAAACTCCACCATGCGCTGGCTGGTATCGGCGGCATGCTGGTGGAAGGTCTGGTCGGCGTGCTGGTTGAGGCGGGTGGTGAGCAGGAAGACCGCCACCAGCAGCGGCAGGGCGATCAGGGCGATGAGGCCGAGCTGCACATCGAGGGCAAACAGGGCCACCAGCACCACCAGCGGGGTGATCACCCCGCCGAGCAGGGGGGTGAAGACGTGGGCCGGCAGCTGGGCCAGTTCCATCATGCCTTGCGAGGCCAGGTGGTTGAGGCGGGCGGTGTTGGCCGGGGTGAACCAGCCGATGGGCAGGCTGCCCACGTGCTCGCCCAGGGCGTGGCGGCCGGTGCGCAGCACCGCGATCCCCACGGCGATGCCAGCCTTTTCCACCCGGCGGCGCAGGTTCCAGCAGAGCAGCACGCCGATCAGCTGCACCAGCAGCCAGCCGGTGGCGGCGTCGGTCTCGGCGCGCAGCAGGTGTGTGAGCACCGGGATCAGGCAGACCAGGGTCAGGCCGCAGAGCAGGCCGTAGAGCAGGGCCAGCAGGCCGTAGCGGCGCAGCAGGACGGCGTCGTCGCCGAGCAGGCGCAGGAAGGTGTTCAGCATGTGGGGACGGCCTCCTGATGAGGGGGGTGGGTCTGGGCGGGAGTGTCGTATCCCCCCTGTTCCCATAGACGGGCATAGCGGCCGCGGCGGGCCAGCAGTTCGTGGTGGCGCCCCTGCTCGCACAGGACGCCGTTGTCGAGCACCAGGATCCGGTCGGCGTGCATCACGGTGTCGAGCCGATGGGCGATGACGACCAGAGTGCGGCCGCTGGCGAAGGTGGAGAGTGCCTGTTGCAGCTTCACCTCGTTGTCGGCGTCGGCGGCGGCGGTGGCCTCGTCGAGCACCAGCACCGGCGGGTCGAGCAGCAGGGCGCGGGCGATGCTGACCCGTTGCAGCTCGCCGCCGGAGAGGTTGGCGTCCTCACCGACCACGGCGTCGTAGCCCCGCGGCAGGGCCAGGATGCGGTCGTGGATGTTGGCGCGGCGCGCGGCGGCCTCGACCTCCTGGCGGCTGGCGCCGGGGCGGCCGAGGGCGATGTTGTCGTGCAGGCTGGCGTGCACCAGGCGCACCTCTTGCAGCACGAAGCCGATGTGGCGATAGAGCTCGCGGCTCTCGAGATCGCGCAGGTCCACCCCACCCAGGGTGATGCGCCCCTCGCTCGGGTCGAAGAAGCGCAACAGCAGTCTGGCCAGAGTCGATTTGCCGGCCCCGGAGGCGCCGACGATGGCGGTGACCGTGCCCGGGGTCAGGGTGACGGTCAGCTCGCTGAGCACCGGGGGCTGGTCGTCGTAGCGGTAGCTCACCTGCTCGAGGCGCAGGGTGTTGTCGGCCGGCTGCAAACCGGTGCCGGCGGCGGGCTCCGTCAATACCGGAGTGGTGAGCAGGCCGTGGATCCGTTCGGCGGCCGCGGTGGCGCTGCCGAGATCGTGCTTGAGGTAGCTCAGCAGCATCAGGGGGGCGCACAGCCCCGGCGCGACCAGCACAAAGGGCAACACCTCGGCCGGTGTCATGGCACCCGCTCGCACCATCACCACGGCGCCGGCCAGCACCACCCCGAGGACCGAGGCGGGGGCCATGATGGCGTTGGCGTTGGCCATGGCCGCGACCAGCGGACGGGTGAAATCGGTGAAGGCGCGGGCAAAGTCATCGATGGCGTTGCGGTAGCTGGTGTGCAGCCGGCCCTGCACGCCGAAGGCCTTGACCACGGGGATGCCGCTCACGAACTCCACCACGGCGTTGTTGATGCGGGCCATGCCGGCGCCGAACTGCTGCATGTTGGCGGCGCTGGCGCGGTGGGCGCGGGCGGAGAACAGGAAGAAGAGCGGGAAGGGGGAGAGGGCGATGAGGGCCATCCGCCAGTCCATGGCGAAGAGGTAGATCAGGGAGATGAGCACGGCGCCGCTGCAGCGGCCCAGGGTGGTGTAGAAGTGGGCCGTCAGGCTGTGCAGGGTGCCGATGTCGTCCTGCATCGCCTGTTTGACCTCCCCCGAGGCGCGGGCGGTGAACCAGCCGAGGGGCACCCGGGCCAGCCGCCGGGTCAGGGTCAGGCGCAGCTGGCCGGTGATGCGGTTGTCGGCCAGGTGGGCCACCAGATCGCCGGCGCTGAGCAGGATCATGCCGCCGAACAGGCAGGCCAGGCTGATCCCGAGCACTGCGGTGATCGCGTCGCCTGGCACGGCGGCCTCGGCCAGCATCAGGCCCGCCAGGTGGGCGATCCCGGCCAGCGGGACCAGGGTCAGCATGGCGCCGATGGCCGCCAGCAGGGCGGCGGCGATCAGGTGGCCGCGAATGGGGGCCAGCACGCGGCTGATGGGCCCGCCAGCATTGGCCTCGGGGCACTGCACATCGTCTGCCTTCATGGCTATTTCTCCACGGTGAAGTGATGGTGGCCGCAACGAGCGACCGGATCTCTGTGGTTTTCCGTACGGGGGACAAAAAACCTCAAATGAATCTTTTTATTTCCCCCATCCGGGTCAGATGCCGCCGCCGGGCCGGCTGCGATGGCAGCTTTGCACGCCCTGGGCGATATACTTCTCGACCGATGAAACGGACACCTGCAGCTGGCTGGCGATGTCCTGATAACCGAGGCCGCCGAGGCGGGAGAGCAGCAGGGCCTGGCGGATCTTGGGGGACTGGCGTTGCAGGGCTGATGCGACGGCTCCCAGCGCCTCGCGCTGCATGGCGCGCAGCTCTTCCGAGGGGGCCTGAGCGTCGGGCTGGTAGCTTTGCTGCTCGAGGTAGCGGGCCTCCAGCGCACGCCGGCGGTAGAGATCGATCACCTTGCCCTTGGCGATCTGCATCAGATGGCGACGGCACTCGGCCGCCGTGGGGATATGTCCCTTGCGCAGCAGCTGAAGGTAGATGTCGTGCGCCAGATCCGCGGCGTCGCAGCTGTTGCCCAACCTGCGTCTTAGCAGCGAGCAGAGCCATCCGTGATGTTCCTGATACAGACGATGCAACTGCGCCTGGAAGGAGCCTGTGCCCATTTCCACGATTTCTCTCCTGAACCTCGTGTTATTTTTATTTGAGAATGAAAATCATTATGGTAATCATTTGCACGGTATCGTGTTCATCGATATATCGCAATGCCTTTCCCGCCAATTAGGGGGGAGGGGCATGCGTCCGTGGTTATTTCAAATAAAACAGACGTAATTCACAGGGTTATATTTCCACAGAGAAGGAGATGGCTTTTGCTGCAATTCCATAATGAGGGGCTGCTTGAGCTGCCTGTCAGTGCCCATGAAGAGAGCTGCTGGTTGTTACAACAACAGCAGCCCGAGCAGATAATTAAACAGGCGATGTGTTGGCCGCTCCCTGACGATATTGATATTTCGCTGTTGATACTGAGTGTTGAGTTATTAATAAAAGAGCAGCCGGAACTCAATGCCCGTTATTTTTTCAGTGCCGATGGCGATCTATTTAAATATCAGATAAATGGCTGGTATCCCTGTCTGGAATTTCATCGTCTGGCGGCTGACGAGGTGGATGAGCTGGTACGGAGAGTGCAGCAGCTCCCCTGGGACAGTGCCCGCCAACCACCTTTCAAGGCATTGATTATCAACGCAGAAAATAGTGTGACACTGGCGCTGGTGCTGCATCCTGTGCTTGCGGAACAGGGTTCGCCACAGACCCTGATGGCGGCGCTGAAGCAGCACTACGATCGGTTGGCTACCGGCCAGGCCGGGCAAACGCCGCTGCTGCTATCATCCCCGGCATGCATTGCCACACCAGCCTCTTGTGCCCCTGCTCATGATGTCGGCAAGAATATTTCACGGATTATTCTTGAGGAATTTCGCCGTGCCTTGTCATCGCCCGATATGGGACCGGATGATGACTTTTTTGATAATGGTGGTCACTCCCTGCTGGCGACCAGAATTATAGGGAAATTACTGAGCGAGCACGGCATCGAGTGCCGCTTCAATGACTTTTTCGAATCGCCGACGGCGGCGGCCCTGGCACGCAAGGCCGTGATATCAGAGCAGGCTTCATTGCCGGAAGCCGTCCCGGCAAATAACAGGGCACCGGCTCCGCTCGCCCTGGCGCAGGCCTCTCTGTGGCGGGCTTATGAAGCCCACGACTTTGGCACCATTTTTAATCTTCCCTTTGCCCTCGACTTTATTGACGAGGTGGACGAGCCCCTGTTTGCTCGCGCCTTTGCCGATATTATCGAGCGCCACGCCAGTTTGCGGACTCTGTTCATGACGCAGGATGGCGAAGTGCGGCAACGCATTCTCCCGGTCGATCAGCTGGCCGGCTATCGCTGGTTCTGGGGCAGTGCCGAGTCGCAGGGGATGACCCTGGCCGACGCAGCGGCCCATCGCTTCGACCTGACCCGGGAGCTGCCACTGCGGATCCGTTTCCTGCGCGATCCGGCCACGGGGCGCCAGCAGCTCTCCTTGTTGGTGCATCACATGGTGGTGGACGAGTGGTCCATCAACCTGATGATGGGGGAGCTGGCCCAGGCTTACCTGGCTCGCGCCGCCGGGCCTGCCCCCCGCTGGGATGCGCCGGCACCGGCGTTTCACGATTTTGCCCGCCGGCAGGCGGCGGATGGGATCAACGAGACGCACCTGGCCTACTGGACCCGTCTGCTGCACGGCGCCGTGCCGGCTTCCCGCCGTCCTCCCTTGCCGGTGATGCCCCTGCAGGGGGAAACCTGGGCTGCCCGCTGGCACGAGTGGCAGCCGGCCGGGGGCACGCTGGCCCGGCTCTATGAGCTGGCCCGTGGCCACGATGCCTCTATCTTTACCCTGATGTACACGGCCATCGCCCTCTCCTTGCACCAGCTGGGTCAGGCCGAGGAGATCCTGATCGGCACCTCGACCTCGGGGCGCACCGATCCCGCCTTCTTCGACTCGGTGGGCTATTTCACTACCATGGTGGCGCATCGGGTGTCGTTTGCCGCGACCACCCGGTTTGGCGATCTGCTGCGCCAGGTGACCCGTACCATCAACGACTCACTCTGCTACGCGGATGTGCCGCTCGAACAGATCCAGCAGGGATTGGGCATGACGCCAGCCGACGGCTTGCTGTTCGACGTCTACATCCAGATCCACGCCAGCAACGCCCTCAACGGCCGTCTGCCGACCCCGGCAGGCGAGGGGCTGCGCTACCGCCAGATCGATGCGGACAAGACCGAAACCATGTTCGGCCTGCAGTTCGAGATCATGGAGGATGTGCTGGACGATGAGCGGCGACTGCGGCTGGTCATCACCTACCGGGATGGTCGCTACAGCCCGGCCCAGATACAGACTCTCTGTGCCCTGCTTGAGCGGTTGCTCGAACAGCTGGTGCGGGAGGGTACCGCCAGCCCGCTCGCGGCCCTGGCCCCACAGGTGTGATGGCGTGAGCCCCCGCAAGGGGGCTCACTGATTGGCTCAGTCGGTCGGCAGACCGTAGTGCTGGAAGGTGGTGCGGGCGGGCAGGTGGTAGTGGGCGCGGCCCAGCAGCTGGTTGAGGATGCGGGCATTGCGGTTGGGCCCGAGCCCCAGATCCGGCGAGCCTACCCCCTGCTGGAAGATGTCGGCGTTGTGGATGAAGACCCGGCCTGTGCCCCGATCGGCGCGGCGGGCGGTGAAGTCCTCCTGCACTATGCAGTCCCCCTGTTTGTCCACGGCCAGCACCTCACCCTTCAATTGTTCGAACCAGGCGGGCCAGGCGTGGGCATAGCCGGTGGCGGCCACCACGGCATCGGCCTCGAGGGTACAACGCTGATCGAGCTGGGTG
The DNA here is from genome assembly GCF_040908225.1 of Aeromonas sp. R5-3. Lineage (NCBI taxonomy): Bacteria > Pseudomonadati > Pseudomonadota > Gammaproteobacteria > Aeromonadales > Aeromonadaceae > Aeromonas > Aeromonas sp. R5-3. The sequence goes on from NZ_JBFODH010000024.1 coordinate 32,269, forward strand.
TGGTGGCAGGTCAGGCGCAGGGCGCCGTCGCTCAGGACTTCGGCCGCCTCCAGATTGCAGCTGGAGAAGAGGGTCAGCCCGGGTGTCTGGCCGCCGATGGATCGCTCGTAGATCAGGTCGAACAGGGCGCCTATGGTCGCGAAGCTGATCCCCTTGTAGAGCATCCCCTGCCCGGCCACGATGGCGCGCCGTTTCTCCCGCGGGATGCGCTGGAAATAGTCCATGTAGCCGGGGGTGAAGCACTCCTGCCCCAGCTTGGAGTACTCCATGGGGTGGAAGCCGGGGGCCCGAGTGATCCACTGGATGGCCGCCCCGGCGGCCACCCGCTCCGGCGTGAGCGTCTGGAACAGGGCCAGCACGCACTCGGCCGCACTCTGCCCGGAGCCGACCACGGTCACCCGGCGGCAGGCGGCCAGGCGCTCCCTGGCGTGCAGGAAGTCGGCGGAGTGCAGCAGATTCTGATGATCGATCCCCTGCGCCCAGGCTGGCAGGGCCGGGCGGGTGCCGATGCCGATGGCCAGATCACGGCTCTGGTAGTGGCGGGGCCGGCCGTCGGCGTCGCGGCTCTCGAGGCAGAAGCGCTCCTTGCCCGCATCGTAATGCACCGCTACCACCTCTTCGCCAAAGCGGCAGCTGGGTAGCTGCTCGGCGGCCCAGCGGCAGTAGTGGTCATACTCGCGGCGCGGGATCTGGAAGTGGTCGTAGTAGTAGAAGGGGTAGAGCCGGTCGTGCCGGTGCAGGTAGTTGAGGTAGCTCAGCGGATGGGTCGGGTCGGCCAGGGTGACCAGATCGGCCAGGAAGGGCACCTGCAGCGTGGTGCCCGGCAGCAGGAGCCCCTGGTGCCAGCTGAAGGCCGGTTTGCGATCCAGAAATACCCCGCTCAGCTCGGGATGCCGGTCCAGCAGGGCCGCCAGCCCCAGGTTGAAGGGGCCGATGCCGACCCCGGCGATATCCACGTGTGTGGTCTCCATAAACACTCCCAAAGGAAAGGTGATGCGCCCCGGCCATGCCGGGGCGCAGGATCAGGCGCGCACGCTGGCCAGCAGCCCCTCGACGTCGGCCGCCGTGCGGCAGGCCAGCAGCTGGCCCGGTGACAGCTCCACGGCGAAGCGTTCGCGCAGCCGGGCCGAAATGGTCTTCAGGTGCTGGGGCCGCAACCCCAGCGCGGTAAAGGGCTGCCGGCTGTCGGCACTGCCCGGTGCCGCGCCCAGCACCTCCAGATAGATGTCGAGCACCCCGTGACGGGGGGCGGGTTGCGCCAGCAGGTGGCGTGCGGCGGGCTTGTCCGGCTTGCCGTTGGCGGTGAGGGGTAGCTGCTCGACGGCCAGGGCGCGGGTCGGCACATGGGAGGCCGGCAACTGCGCGCGGGCAAACTCGCGCAGGGCGGCCGGGTCCAGCCGGTGGCCGGTGGCGCAGACGTAGAGCAGCCCGATCCCCAGCTCTCCCTGTTGCTCGTCGCCGTACTCCACCACCAGCACCTGGGCGAGGGCCGGATGGGTGATGAGGGCACTCTCTACGTCGGGCAGAGATACACGCACCCCGCGCACCTTGATGTAACCGTTGACCCGGCTGTCGAACAGCAGGGTGCCGTCGCGGCGGTAGCGGCCCCGGTCGCCGGTGCGAAACGCACGCACCGGCTGGCCCCTGTCATCGGTGAGGGTGACGAAGTCGGTCTGGATCTGCTGCCCCTGTTCGAGGTAGCCGAGGGCCAGGTTGACGCCGCTGGTATGGATGCGGCCCGCCACCCCGAGTGGGCAGTGTTCGCCGCGCTCGTCCAGCAGCCAGTAGGCATTGCCCGGCAGCGGTGTGCCATAGGGAATGCGCTGCCGATCGTCGGCGCTTATCTCGTGCCAGATGCTCCAGATGGTGGTTTCGGTCGGCCCACCGAGGGAGAAGAGATGGGTGGCAGGCAAGCCGGTGCGCAGGCGTTCTATGATGCCCGGCTTGATGTAATCCCCCCCCTGGGCGATGAGCCGCAGACTCTGCAGCGTGTCGACCGGGTGGCAGGCGAGCAGCATCTCCAGCATGGCTGGCACCGAACACCAGAGGGTGACGCCGTGACGCGCGATGAGCCGGCCCCAGTGCACCGCATCCTTGTCGGCGCCTGGCTCCGGCAGCACCAGGGTGGCGCCGGCGGTCAGGCAGCCAAACACGTCGAAGACCGACATGTCGTGGTGCAGCGGGGTGACGGAGAGAAACCTGTCCTGCTCTGTGATGTTCCAGCGCTGCAGGGTGCTGCCGATCACGTTGGCGGTGGCCTGGTTGCTCAGCACCACGCACTTGGGGCGCCCCGTGGTGCCTGAGGTATAGAGGTAGTAGGCCGGCGTGGTGTGGGCACTGCGCCCCGCCCAGGGCGTGCCGAGGGAGGCGTCGGAGCCGGCCAGCAGGGGGGCCGGGGTCAGCGTGGGGTGGCCGGTCTCTGCGCCTGGCTCTGCCACCACCAGATCGGGGCAGCAGTTGTCGAGCAGATAGCGGCGGCGATCGGCTGGCGAGGCGGCATCGACGGGCACCCAGATGATGCCGCTGAGGGCGCAGGCCAGGGTCACCATGGTGTGTTCTGGGCTGCGCGGCAGGCAGATGGCGACGACCTGCCCGGCCTCGATGCCGGCCTCGCTCAGGGCATGCATCACGCGCCCCACGCCGTGACCAAGCTCCCGGTAGCTGAACCGTCGTTCCCCCTGGATCAGGGCCACAGCCTCGTGCTGCGGATGGAACAGGCGATCGGCGATGCGCTGGAGGAAGTCGGTGTGGCAGGCGGCGTCCGGCAGGCTGTTGTGACGGGCATGGGTGGGGGTGACCAGGTCAGGGAGGTGAAATGCCTTTCCCTCCGCCAGCCGGGCCACGGCACGCGCCATGGCCGCGAGCAGATCGCTCACCAGCGCGGCCTCCAGAGCCTCGCTGGCGTAGTCGATGTCGAGCACCAGGGTACCGTCGGCCTGCTGGCTGATGCGAATGTCCATGGCGACCTGGGGTGTCTGGGTCAGCCCCCCTTGCCACTGCATGGGGCTCTCTGACGCGGCCACCGGCCAGGCCAGTCCGTTGGTGATGACCACGGGCAGGGCGGGCCCGCCGCCATGGGTCTCCACCAGCTGGCGGGCGATATCGACCCCGGAGAACGCGAGCCGATCCAGCCCCTCCATGACGTCCTGCTGCAGGATGTGGGCCCGCTCCAGCAGGGTGCCCTCCGCGGGCTGCCAGGTGAGGGCGATAAAGCTGGATCGGTTGGTCAGCGGTCCGCCGGGTGGCGGGGCCACCGGCACGGCCACGCAGAGATCTCCCTCGTCGCGCCAGCGGGAGAGTACCTCCAGGATGACGGCCATCAGGGTGGTGTTCTTGAACAGGTGCTGGCGGGCACCCAGCTTGTAGAGCGCGGCCGCCTGCCCGGCAGGTATGCGTTGCCGCTGGCGGGCGTAACGGGCACTGCGCAGACCTTCGAGCGGCTGGGTCCAGGGCAGGCGCGGTGGCCCCTCCAGCCTGGCCAGCTTGCGTCGCCAGTAGTCCCCTGCCTGCTCCCGCTGCGCCGCCGTGGGCTCGTGAGCGGGCGGAGAGGGCAGCGCGGGGGCCACTATTCCTTCGAACAGTTCGCGCATCAGGGTGGCGATGGCGTGTCCATCCAGGATCAGGGCATCGATGCGCACGAAGGCGACCAGCTCGTCTCCCGGCAGGTGCAGCAGGGTCAGATCCCAGGGAGACTGCGTCAGGTCGAACAGGGCATGGCTGTATGCCTCCCGGTGGCGAGCGAGCCTGGGAGCCACCTCCTCTTCGGTCAGCTGACGCAGGTCCTGTTCGTGCAGATTGAGGCGCGCCTCGTCATCGACGATCTGTACCAGGCGGTCGGCATCGATGCGGGTACGCAGCGCATCGTGGCGCTGCACCATCTCTTGCAGGCGGGCGCGCAGCAGCGCCGGCTCCATCTTGCCGCGGTACTCCCGGTACTCCTGCATGGCCACGCCCCCGAGCGGAAACTGGGTGGTGCGCCCGAGCAGGTAGGCCTGCTGCAGCGGCGTCAGGGGGGCTTCGCGGCGGCGATGCAGTGGCGTGTCGAGCAGGGCGGGATCCCGCGCCAGCTGGCGCAACTGTGCCACCAGATCGTCGAAGAGGGCGGTGATCCAGGGGCGCGGCAGGGCATCGAGGCGGACGTCCCAGTTGATGAGCAGTTCGCCGCGCAGGCGCACCATCTGGGCATCCAACGCCACCTGGGGGCCCTGGGAGATGACCCAGTTCATGGCGCCGAAGACCCTGTGCACCCGTTCGTCAAACAGCGAGCCCCCTTCCAGATCCAGGGCGGCGGTGAAGACGATGGGGGCCAGCTGGGCCGAGCCGTGGTGGCGGGAGAGATCGCGCATCACCGCCACGCCGGAATAGGCGCCGTGACCGAGGCGCTGGTGCCATTGGGCCGCCAGTTGCCGGCACAGCGCATCCAGCGTGCCGGCCTGGTCAAGGTCCACGTCCACCAGGGTGAGGTTGGCGAACTCGCCGACGATCCGCTGCTCGTTGCCGAGCACGGGCTCGCGCCAGAAGAAGGGGACATTGAGGCGAAAACGCCTGTCGCCGGTGGCCTTGCCCAGGGCGTGGGCGAAGAGGCCCAACATCAGGCTGGAGAGGGTCAGGCGCCGCTGCCGTGCCAGGGTGGTGAGGGCCTGGCAGGTGGCGGCATCCAGGGTGGCGCTGAGGCGCTCGCTGGCGGGGGGCGTCGGCTGCGGAACGGTCGGCAGGGTGGGCGCCTGCGCCAACGTTGGCAGCTGTTGTCGCCACCACTGCCGATCCTGTTCCCGGCGCGCGCGCAGGCGCGTCTGCACAGCCTCGTGCCAGGCAAAAAACGAGGGGGCTGGCGGCGGCGTCCACTCCGGCTCTTCGTACCATTGGGCCAGATCGGCGAGCAGGATCCGCACGCTGGAGGGATCGACGGCCATCATGTCGGTGTCGATGTGCAGCCGCTGGCGCTGGTCTGCCAGTCGGGTGACGGAGAAGCGGGCCGCCTGACCCCGGCTCAGATCGAGTTGCTGGTGGGTCCACTCCTGCCGCTTGCGGGCCAGGGCATCGGCCAGTGGCTGGCCGCTCAGGGAGCGGAAATCATCTATCTCCAGCACGGCCGGGGCAGGATCCCCCAGCGTTTGGGTTCCCTCCCGGGTGACGGTGAGGCGCAGCATGGGGTGCGCCTGATAGAGACGCTCCAGCGCACCATGCAGGCGCGCCAGATCGAGGGCCGGGCCGTCAAACTCGGCATAGAGGTGGGCACTGACGCCCCCCAGATGGGCATGTGAGCTGCGCCCCATCCAGCAAGCCGCCTGCATCGCGGTCAGTTCTTTCATCTCATTCATGGCGTTGACAACTTGTCGTGTTTCGTTGTTTATATATTTAAAGGTGAGAATGATTTTCATTTCAAGATAAATTTAATCCGTCAACCCATATGGTTATATCGATAAGTCGCTTAATTAAATTGGCATCAGTCGTGGCCAGAGATGACTCTGGAAGGTATTTCAGGCCGGTATGACGGGACCTCTTTTTTGACAGTAATCGATCCAGTTTTTAGCAATTTGGTGGGGGCGTTGATTAAACAATCACGACTAGAAATAACCATGACAGACAGTGAGGAAATAACATGAGCAGACCAACATTCATGACCCGTGAGTGGTTGAATGAACGAGTACAGAGCTTGGTGGAGGAGGGGGAACTGGATCCGGAGGAGAGTCTGGTGCTGTATGGGCTGGACTCCCTCAGCATCATGCGCTTTACCGCAGAGCTGAAGGCACAGGGGGTCGATGTCGGCTTTGACGAGCTGGCGCGCAGGCCCACCCTGTCAGCCTGGTGGGCGATCCTGAGCGGCTCCCAGGCGGCCTGACTGGCTGTATATATTCAATCAATTTCACGCATTGCTCTTATCATTCAGCAAGGGCGGCGCCAGGTCATGGCGCTCGCCACGGACACCATCATGACGCTGTCAGCAGAAGATCAGCACAGGCTCGAGCAGTTTTGGCAGTTCTGCCTTACCCATCAATATTTCAATGTCGGTTATCCGGAGGCTGCCGACTTTGATTATTCCAAGCTGCACAAGTTTTTACAGTTTTCTATCAATAACTGTGGCGACTGGGGGGCGCCTGGAAATTATTTGCTCAATACCTTCGAATTTGAGCGGGAGGTCATGAACTATTTCTCATCGCTATTTTCAATCCCGCCAGAGCAGAGCTGGGGTTATGTGACCAATGGCGGTACCGAAGGCAATATGTTTGGCTGTTATCTTGCCAGAGAGTTGTTTCCTGAAGGCACCCTCTATTATTCACAAGAGACACACTATTCGGTTGCCAAAATAATCAGGTTGCTGCGGATCAAGGCCAAGGAAATTCCCACACTGCCCACCGGGGAAATAGACTGCGATAAATTGGCAGAGCAGATAGTGGATGATGGCGAGCGTCATCCCATCATATTTGCCAATATCGGTACCACCATGAAGGGGGCGGTCGACGACATTGGCGCCATTCAGCGGCGGCTGTCGGCCATCGGCATCCCCCGTCAGGACTACTACCTGCACGCGGATGCGGCTCTGAGCGGTATGATACTGCCGTTTGTGGACGATGCGCCGGCCTTTTCATTTGCCGACGGCATCGATTCCATCAGTGTCTCGGGCCACAAGATGATGGGGTCGCCGATCCCGTGCGGCATCGTGCTGGCCAGGCGGCGTTTTGTAGATCGCATCGCCGTGGAGGTGGACTACATCTCGGCCAGCGATCAGACCATCAGCGGATCGCGCAACGGCTTCACGCCCCTGTTGATGTGGGCCGCCATCAAGGGACGGACGCTGGCCCAGTGGCGTGAGCGGACCGGGCGCTGCCTGGCCATGGCCCAGCAGCTGGTAGAGCGGCTGAATCAGCAGGGGGTGCCGGCCTGGCGGCATCCGCACTCCATTACCGTGGTCTTCCCGCGTCCCTCGGAGCGCACCTGGAAGCGCCATTGCCTGGCGACCTCGGGCGAGCATTCCCACCTCATCATCCTGCCTCATCATCACAGCCTTCATCAGCTGGATGCGGTGATCCACGACATAGTGCGGGATCTCGGCCCGGAGGCCGAGCCCACCGCCTGCGCGCTCCCTGTGCTCGCCTGCTCCGCATAAAAAGAAAAAGCCATTGTCTCCAATGGCTTTTTCACGCTATCGAACCGGTATTATTCGATGTTCTGGATCTGCTCGCGCATCTGCTCGATGAGCACCTTCAGCTCGACGGCGGACTGGGTCACCTCGGCGTTGATGGACTTGGAACCGAGGGTGTTCGACTCGCGGTTGAACTCCTGCATCATGAAGTCGAGACGACGGCCGCAGGCGCCACCCTTCTTCATGATTTTGTTGGTCTCGCTGATGTGCATCTCCAGCCGATCCAGCTCTTCGGCCACGTCGATCTTCTGGGCTAGCATGACGATCTCCTGCTCGATGCGGGCCGGATCCAGCTCCACCTTGGCCTCGGCCAGCCGGTCGGTGAGCTTCTGGCGCTGCCACTCGATGATCTGCGGCAGGTGCACGCGCACCTTCTTCACTTCCACCTGAATGCCGGCCAGGCGCTGTTCGATCAGCGCCTTGAGGTTGGCCCCTTCGCTGGCGCGGGAGGCGAGGAAATCTTCCATGGTCAGGTCAAACCCGCCGAGCAGCTCGGTGGCGACCACGTCCATGTCCTGCTCGGCGGCAGCCATCACGCCCGGCCAGCGCAGCACGTCGACCGGATTGAGCTGGCCCTGGCCAGCCTCTTTCATCACCCAGTTGGCGCTGTCGATGATGAGCTTGGCCAGCTCTTCATTGATGTGCAGCTGGCTGGCGGCAGCCTGGGCGGCCTCGAAGCGCAGGTTGCACTCCACCTTGCCGCGCTGCAGCTTGGCGCGGAAGCGCTCACGCAGAACCGGCTCCAGGCTGCGCAGTTGTTCCGGCAGGCGAATGTAGGTCTCCAGATAGCGCTGGTTGACCGAACGAATTTCCCAAACGGCTGTGCCCCAGTCGCCCTTGAGTTCCTTGCGGGCGTAGGCGGTCATGCTGTGAATCATTGATTGTTCCGGGCTTGATGAAGTGTGGGGCCAGTATACTCAGCCAGGCCTGCTCCGTCAGCCGACAGCGTGGTTTTAGCGGCTGATATTTGGGCTGGGATCACTTATACTCCTGCGCCAATTCAGCCAGCCCAGAGGTCCGTCCCATGTCACGTCCCAGCGATCGCACTGCCGCGCAGCTTCGTCCGGTCACCATTACCCGCCACTTCACCAAGCATGCTGAAGGGTCCGTGCTGGTGGAGTTCGGCAACACCCGCGTGCTCTGCACCGCCAGCGTCGACACCAGCGTACCGCGCTTCCTGAAAGGGAAGAACCAGGGCTGGGTCACCGCCGAGTACGGCATGCTGCCGCGCTCCACCCACTCCCGGATGAACCGCGAAGCGGCCTCCGGCAAGCAGAGCGGCCGCACCCTGGAGATCTCCCGCCTGATCGCCCGCTCCCTGCGCGCCGCGGTAGACCTGACCGCGCTGGGCGAGCACTCCATCACAGTTGACTGCGACGTGCTGCAGGCCGACGGTGGCACCCGTACCGCCGCCATCACAGGTGCCTGTGTGGCGCTGGTGGACGCGCTGAACTGGATGGTGGAGAAGGGCATGATCAAGCAGAGCCCGCTCAAACAGATGATCGCCGCCGTCTCCGTCGGCATGTTCGAAGGGGAAGCCATCTGCGATCTGGAGTACATCGAAGACTCCGCCGCCGAGACCGATATGAACGTGGTGATGACCGAAGATGGTCGCATCATTGAGGTGCAGGGCACCGCGGAGGCCGAGCCCTTCACCCACGAAGAGCTGCTGGAGATGCTGGCGCTCGCCAAGGGCGGCATCGCCGACATCATTGCGCTGCAGAAGCAGTCACTTGCATGATTTTAAAAACGCGGCATTGTCCGCGTTTTTTTATACCCCACGAAAGTAAACGACAAGCCAAGCAAGGAGCCAGAATGAAAGCCTACCAGCGTCAATTTATCGAGTTCGCCCTGGAGAAACAGGTCCTCAAATTCGGTGAATTTACCCTGAAATCCGGTCGTAAAAGCCCCTACTTCTTCAACGCCGGCCTGTTCAACAGCGGCCGCGATCTGGCCCGTCTCGGCCGCTTCTACGCCGCCGCCTTGATGGATGCCGGCATCGAGTTCGACGTGCTGTTTGGCCCGGCCTACAAGGGGATCCCCATCGCCTCCGCCACCGCAGTGCAGCTGGTGGAGCAGCACGACGTGGACGTGCCCTGGTGCTTTAACCGTAAGGAAGCCAAGGATCACGGTGAAGGCGGCAATCTGGTGGGCAGCCCGCTCAAGGGGCGCATCATGCTGGTGGACGACGTCATCACCGCCGGCACCGCCATCCGCGAATCCATGGATCTGATCCAGGCCAACGGCGCCTCCCTGGCCGGTGTGCTGATCGCGCTTGACCGTCAGGAGAAGGGCAAGGGCGAGCTCTCCGCCATTCAGGAGGTGGAGCGTGACTACGGCGCCCACATCATCGCCATCATCCAGATGAGCGACCTGATCGCTTATCTGGAAGAGAAGCAGGCCGAGCAGCCGGAGCTGGCTACACAACTGGCTGCCATGAAGGCGTACCGCGCCCAGTACGGCATCTGAGCCGGTCACACCGCGTAATAGTTGAATGCGGCGCCCGTTTGCTCCCTGGCAGCAAACGGGCGCCGTTTTTTCATCTGTAAAAAGTGAGTCAGGTGGCTTGAGCTTACCCTTAGAGTAAAGGTTAGGGTTTGCTGGTCGGTGCTCGTTCTGGCCGACGGGTTCCGGGGAGGAACAAGATGACCACTCATATTCAATTACCCATCCATCTGCAGCTGCCGCTCACAGGCATGAGCTGTGCCAATTGCGCCAGCCGCATCACGACCGCCCTCAACAAGCTGGAGGGGGTCGAGGCGACTGTCAACTTCGCGCTGGAGCAGGCCGCTATCGACCTGGCCAGCCCCGACCGTTTGCCGGCTGTGCTGGAGAGCATTCAGGCACAGGGCTATGACTATGGCCACGAGACGCTCTCCTTCCAGATCAGCGGCATGACCTGTGCCGGTTGTTCGACCCGTCTGAACAAGATGCTGGCCGCACTGCCGGGCGTCATCTCAGCCGACGTCAACTTCTCGCTCGAACAGGCCCGTATCGTGCTGGTGCCCGGGATGCAAACCCCCGCCGCCCTGCGCGAGCAGATCGAAGCCCTCGGATTTGGTGCCCAGCTGGCGCAGGGCTCGGCCAGCGGCCGCCGTCAGCAGTTGCTGGAGCGGGAAGCGCAGGAGGCCGCCAGTGCCCGTCAGGCGCAGACCCGGGTCATCGTCTCGGCGCTGCTGACCCTGCCGCTGCTGGCGGGCATGCTGGCCATGGCCGGTCTGCTGCCCTGGCATCTGCCCGCCTGGCTCGAACTGGTGCTCGCCACCCCGGTGCAATTCTGGATCGGGGCTCGCTTCTATCGCGGTGCCTGGCTCGCCATCAAGAACCGCTCCGCCAACATGGACGTGCTGGTGGCGACCGGTACCAGCGCGGCCTACTTCTACAGCCTCTATCTGCTGCTGACCCTGGGGATGGCCGCCAGCGGCCAGCTCTATTTCGAGGCGAGCGCCATCATCATCACCCTGATCTCCCTCGGCAAGTTGCTGGAAGCCAGGGCCCGACGCAGCACCCAGTCCGCCATTCGCGAACTGATGGCACTGCGGCCGGAAACTGCCACCGTCTGGCGCGGTGAGAGCTGGCAGAGCGTCGCCATCGACGAGGTGCTGCGCGGCGATCGGCTGCGGGTGCTGGTGGGTGAGCGGGTGCCGGTGGATGGCAAGATCCTGAGCGGCGAGAGCGAGCTGGACGAGTCGATCCTCACCGGCGAGAGCCTGCCGGTGCCCCGCGGCGAGGGCGACAAGGTGCTGGGCGGCGCCATCAACCGCTCCGGCGTGCTGGAGATCGAGGCCACGACTGTGGGGGAGGACTCCAGCCTCAGCAAGATCATCGCCCTGGTGGAGAGCGCCCAGATGGGCAAGGCCCCGCTGCAGCAGCTGGTGGACAAGGTCTCCGCCGTGTTCGTGCCGGTGGTGATGGCCATCGCCCTCTTTACCCTGCTGGTGTGGTACGCCATCGGCAACGACTTCGGTCAGGCGCTGCTGGCGGCGGTGGCGGTGCTGGTGATCGCCTGCCCCTGCGCGCTGGGACTGGCCACGCCGGCCGCCATCGTCACCGGCACCGGGGTGGCGGCGCGCCACGGCATTCTGATCAAGGATGTGGATACCCTGCAGAAGGCCCACGCCATCAAGGCGCTGATCTTCGACAAAACTGGCACGCTCACTCAGGGCCGGCCGGTGCTGGCCAGCTGGAGCGGCAACGACGAGCAACTGCGCCTCGCCGCCGCCCTGCAGCAGGCGAGCGAGCACCCGCTGGCGCTGGCCATGCGCGAGGCGGTCGGTCAGGATGCCGTGCTGCCCCAGCCGGAGGCGGTGGAGGTGCGGGTCGGTGCCGGCATAGTCGGCCAGGTGGCGGATCATTCGGTCGCCATCGGCAATGCCAGTCTGCTGGCCCAGCTCGGCATTGACGTACCAAAACAGGATGAACAAGCCGCCGACGGCGCGACCCGGGTCTGGGTGGCCATCGACGGCGTGGTGGCCGGTATAGCGGCCCTGGCCGATACCCTGAGACCGGAGAGCCCCGAGGCCATCGCTACCCTACGCCAGCGCGGCATCGCCAGCTGGCTGGTGAGCGGTGATGCGCCGGCGCCGGTGGCCCATATCGCCGCCAAGCTGGGGTTGGACGGGGCGTTTGACTCCGTGCTGCCGGCCGGCAAGGTGGAAAAAGTCGAGGCGCTGCGGGCGCAAACCCGCGGGCTGGTCGCCATGGTGGGAGACGGGGTGAACGACGCTCCGGCGCTGGCGGCGGCGGATGTAGGCATCGCCATGGGCTCCGGCTCCGATGTGGCGATGGAGACCGCCGCCATCACCCTGATGCGCTCTGATCCGCGGCTGGTGGCCGATGCCATCGACATCTCGGCGGCCACCTGGCGTACCATCCAGCAGAACCTGTTCTGGGCCTTCGTGTTCAACATCATCGGCATTCCGCTGGCGGCGCTGGGTTACCTCAGCCCCGAGCTGGCGGGGGCGGCCATGGCCCTGAGCAGCATCACAGTCTTGAGCAATTCCCTGTTACTGAAACGCTGGCAACCGCGGGCGCTCGCCCATGCCAGCCACCATGTCAGCACTGAATCGAACCGTTAAGGAGTCATCCATGAACATCAGCAAGGTAGCCAAGGCGACGGGACTGACCGCCAAGACCATCCGCTACTACGAGAGCATCGGCCTCATCTCGGCGCCGGTACGCAGTGACAACGGTTACCGCAGTTACACCGACTCGGCCCTGCGCGAGCTGCGCTTCGTCAAGCGGGCGCGGGAGACCGGCTTCAATCTGGAGGAGTGTCAGGAGCTGCTGGCGCTCTATCGGGACGAGCACAGAACCAGCGCCCAGGTGAAGAAGCTGGCGCAGGAGAAGATCGTCGATCTGCGCGCCCGCATCGCCGGCCTGCAGGCCATGCTCAGCTCCCTCGAGGGGCTGGTCGGCTGCTGCCACGGGGACGAGAATCCCGAGTGCCCGATCCTCGACGAGCTGGAGCGAGGCTGACTAACCGCTTAATAACGGACGTTTTATTGTTGGCTCCGAAGGGGTAGTGGTAGACTGTGCGGCTCTTGTACAGGGAGTACGCAGTTGACCCAGAGTGTGACACGTCAGGTAAAGCAGGCCATCATGGCCCAGCTCTATACCCACGCCTCATTCAGCCTGCCTTGCCTGGGTCTGCTGGCACTTGGCTGGAGCCTGCTGTTCCACGACTACCTGCCCGCCAGCGAGGCGCTCGGCTGGCTGGCGAGCGTGATGCTGTTGCTGCTCTGCCGGGGTTGGCATCTGCGCTGGCGCCAGCCCAGGCTGGCACAGATCCCGCTGCCGGTGCTGGAGCGCGAACTCTTCATCGGGGTGACCATCACCTCCATCATCTGGGCGCTGGGCGTGCTGCTCTACATGGACAAGCTGCCCGATACCTATCGTGCCGCCATGATGATGCTCGCCAGCCTGATCCTCACCGGCAGTGCCATCATGCTGTTCGGCAGTCGCCGCTCCCTCTATGGAGCCGTGCTGCCGCTCGGGCTCGCCATGGTGTTCGAACTGGGGGCGGGCAACGAGCAGGAGCGGATCGTCTCCAGCATGCTGGCCGGCTACCTGTTCGTCTTCCTGCCGACCCTGCTGCGTCGCCTGCGGCGGGATCAGGTGGCCTCCCTCTATCACCGTTTCTCCAACGCCGACCTGGTGGCCGAACTGAAGGCGGTCTCCGAGCACCTCAAGCTCACCTCCCGGCTGGACGGGCTGACCGGCATCGCCAACCGGGCCCACCTCGACTACTGCCTCGAGCGCGCCTGGCGTCGCTGCCACCGGGCTAGGGCGCCCCTGTCGCTGGTGCTGGTGGATGTGGACTACTTCAAGCAGTTCAACGATCTCTACGGCCATCAGCTGGGGGATGAGTGCCTGCAGCAGGTGGCGGGTCTGTTGGCCGAGGTGCAGCGGCGGGAGGACGATCTCGCCGCCCGTTACGGTGGCGAGGAGTTTGCGCTGCTGCTGCCCTGCACCAGCATGCAGGGGGCCATGCAGATCGCCGAGAACGTGCGGGTGGCCCTCAAGGAGTTGAGCATTCCCCATCAGAAGTCCCTGGTTTCCGGTCGGGTCAGCTGCAGTTTCGGGGTGGCGACCCTGGTGCCGGATCAGACCCTCTCCATCAGCGAGCTGATACAAAAAGCGGATGCGGCCCTCTATCAGGCCAAGCATAATGGGCGGGATCGTATCGAAGTAGCCTTGATGGGTAAGGTTGCCTGAGTTTCACAAGACAGATTAAAGAGGTCGTCTATGCAATGTCATCGTATCGAAGAGCTGCTGGAGTTGTTGCAGCCTGCCTGGATCAAGGAACAGGATCTCAGCCTGGTACAGTTTGTTGCCAAACTGGCCGAAGAAGCGGGATTTGAAGGGCCTCTGTCCGAGCTGACCGACGACATGCTGATCTACCACCTCAAGATGCGTGAGTCCGACAAGCAGGCGATGATCCCCGGTCTGGCCAAGGACCACGTGCCCGACTTCAAGGAAGCCCTGCTCAAGGCCCGCGGCATCAAGTAAAGAGTGCGCTTGCTGGAAGCTTGATGGTTTTCAAAGGAATCTCTTAAAAAGGCGTTTCGTCAACTGGCGATACGTCTTTTTTGTTGCTTGAAATTGCGACACCACTCGAACATTAGATACATTTTACCCACACAATTAGCAGGCTGTTTAAGATATAATCCGCCCCATAACAATTAATTAATGGAGCGAAGTGTTGCAATGGCCGACCAGGACAAGATCGATATCAAGGATGTCACCGGCGATGTAACGGGGACGTTCAACCCCAATACCTTCAAAGCCAGCGACGACAGGTTCAACCCCGGCAACCGCATCTATGTCCGGGCCCAGACCGGCTACTGGCAGCGGATGCGCAAGGCCATGGGCTGGTTCTTCGTGGTGCTCTTCGTCGCCATTCCCTGGTTGCGCTATGACGGTCGACAGGCCGTGTTGTTCGATATCGGCCATCAGCAGTTCCACATCTTCGGCGCCACCATCTGGCCGCAGGATCTCACCCTGCTGGCCTGGGTCTTCATGATCGCCGCCTTTGCCCTCTTCTTCGTGACCACCTTCCTGGGGCGGGTCTGGTGCGGCTACCTCTGTCCGCAGACGGTGTGGACCTTTATGTTCATCTGGTTCGAAGAGAAGCTGGAAGGCTCCGCCAACAAGCGCCGCAAGCTGGACGCCTCGCCCTGGAACGGCGAGAAGCTGGCCCGCAAGGGGGCCAAGCACCTGGCCTGGCTCCTGCTGTCGCTGGGTACCGGCCTCACCTTCGTCGCCTACTTCCAGGATGTGTTCCAGCTGGTGCCTGACTTCTTCACCCTGCAGGCCAGCGGCTGGGTCATCTTCTGGGTGGTGCTCTTCGCCGCCTGCACCTACGGCAACGCCGGCTGGATGCGCGCCATCATGTGCATTCACATGTGCCCCTATGCCCGCTTCCAGTCCGCCATGTTCGACAAGGACACCTTCATCGTCGGCTATGACACCAAGCGCGGCGAGACCCGGGGTGCCCGTTCCCGCAAGGCCGATCCCAAGGCGCTGGGACTGGGGGATTGCATCGACTGCGATCTGTGCGTGCAGGTCTGCCCGACCGGCATCGACATCCGCGACGGCCTGCAGTACGAGTGCATCAACTGCGGCGCCTGCGTCGACGCTTGCGATCAGACCATGGAGCGGATGGGCTATCCGAAAGGGCTCATCAGCTATACCACAGAGCACAAGCTGGCCAATGACTCCACCCATGTGGCGCGGCCCAAGCTGATCGGTTACGGCCTGGTGATGGCCATCATGCTGGGGGTGTTCGTCTACAACGCCATGTCCATCATGCCGATGGGGCTCGACATCCTGCGGGATCGCAACCAGCTGTTCCGCGAGAACAGCGAGGGGCTCATCGAGAACACCTATACCCTCAAGATCCTCAACAAGACCTTGCATCCCCAGACCTATCAGCTGGATGTGGAGGGGCTGCCGGAGCACGAGTGGTTCGGTCCGCGCGAGGTGACCCTGAAGGCCGGCGAGATCTATACCCTGCCGGTGAGCGTGGCCGTCGACCCCTTCAACCTGAAGAAGCCGACTCTGGACATCCGCTTCGTGCTCAAACGCGAAGGGGCGGCGCCGGACGACAGCAAGGGGACCCTGCGCCAGCCCAGCAAGTTCATCAGCCGGTTGTGACGGCAAGGCACACCGCCAGGCACGGCAACGGCGGACAGTAGTGATAGAATGGGGCGCAACGGCGCCCCTTTCTCATGGTGGATGACATGCGTTTCAACTATTCCGATCTCACTCCCGACCTCATCATGGATGCGCTGGACCTCAGCGGTCTGCGGCTCGACTCGGGCCTCATCGAGCTCAACAGCTACGAAAACCGGGTTTATCAGTTCCAGGACGAGGATCGTCGCCGCTACGTGGTGAAATTCTATCGTCCCGGCCGCTGGAGCCGGGCCCAGATCCTCGAGGAGCACGAGTTTGCCGCTCGCCTGTGCGAAGCGGAGATCCCGGTCGCCGCTCCGCTCGCCTTTGCCGGCGAGACCCTGCTGGAGCATCAGGGCTACCCGTTTGCCATCTGGCAGAGCGTGGGGGGGCGCCAGTTCGAGGTGGACAACCTCGACCAGCTGGAGTGGGTGGGGCGCTACCTCGGCCGCATCCATCAGCTCGGTGCCAGCAAGCCGTTTCACCACCGGATCCGGCTCGACGTGGAGACCATGCTGCACGAGCCGCGTCAGCTGCTGGCGTCCGGCGAGTGGCTGCCGAGCGGGCTGGCCAAGCAATTCTTCGGGGTGCTGGACGAGCTGATCAAGCATGTCAGTGACGCCATGACCCTGGATGTGGCGCAGATCTCCCTGCATGGCGACTGTCATCCGGGCAACATCCTGTGGCGCGACGGTCCCATGTTTGTCGATCTCGACGACTGCCGCACCGGCCCCGCCATCCAGGATCTCTGGATGATGCTGAACGGCGAGCGCAGCGAGCAGCAGATCCAGCTCGATACCCTGCTGGCGGGCTACGAGGAGTTCATGGAGTTCGACCCGCGCGAGCTGGCGCTGATCGAGCCGCTGCGGGCCATGCGCATCGTTCACTACATGGCCTGGCTGGCGCGGCGCTGGGAGGATCCCGCCTTCCCCCGCCACTTCCCCTGGTTCAACACCGAGCACTACTGGCGCCAGCAGATCGCCACCCTGCACGATCAGCTGGAGGCGCTCAAGGCGCCGCCCCTGACCCTGATGCCGGGCTGGTGATGTGGCGGGTTGCCGGCCGTTCGCCATGCCTGCCGCAGACCCGCGGCAGCCTATCAAGGCGTTCGCGCTGACGCGGGCACCGGGGAGAGAGCTTGACGACCTGGTGCGCGAGGGATGGGACTCGCACCCCCTGCTTGATCATTGACTGTGCAGTGGTGACGCAATAGGCTTGGCACTGCTTCGGTTCGCCGGGCGTGCCTCACAGTGATCCCTTAACAGGAAACGTCATGAAAAAAATTCTGTTTTTCCTTGCTGCCATGCTGATGATGCCCATGGTTCACGCCGCCCCCGAATTCAAGGAAGGCGTCAACTATGATGTGGTCAAGCAGACCGGTAGCGCCCAGCCGGAAGTACTGGAGTTCTTCTCCTACTACTGCCCCCACTGCGCCAAGTTCGAGCCGATTGCCGAGGATCTGAAGAAGAACCTGCCGGAAGGCGTGCCGATGAAGAAGAACCCGGTGGCCTTCCTGGGCCGCGAAATGGGTCCGGAGATGCAGCGTGCCTACGCCGTTGCCAGCCTGCTGAACGTTGAAGGCAAGCTGACCCCGGCCATCTTCGACAAGATCCACACCCAGCGTCAGATCCCGCAGAGCCGCGCCGACGTGAAGCAGATCTTCGTGGACAACGGCGTACCGGCCGAAGAGTTCGACGGTGCCGTCGACAGCTTCGCCGTCTCCGGCATGGTCTCCCAGTTTGACCGCAACACCGAGAGCTACAACATCCGCGGTGTGCCGGCCTTCCTGGTCAACGGCAAGTACATGGTGAAAATCGAATCCATTACTTCCCAGGATCAGTTCAACCAGCTGGTGAAATTCCTGCTGGCCAAGAAAGACTGACCTCGTCTGATCCCATGAAAAAAGCCCGCCGGTGCAAACCGGCGGGCTTTTTGTTTATCAGGAGCCTGCGTCAAATCTGGCAATCCCGCTGAGTGGGGGCCGGGCGCGGCAAGCGGGTGCGGCGGCTGATGGCCTCCGCCAGCCAGACCAGCAGCAGGATGGCCAGCAGCAGGGTGGCAGTCTGATCGTAACGGAACAGGCTCAGGGAGACATAGAGCTGCTGCCCCAGCCCGCCGGCGCCGACCACGCCGAGTATGGTGGCGGCCCTCAGGTTCATCTCGCCGCGATAGAGGCTGTAGGCCAGCCACTGGCGCGTGACCAGGGGAAACAGCCCGTACCAGAAGCTGGCAATGGGGCCGGCACCGCTCAGCTGCAGGGCTAGGCGGGGGGCAGGATCCGCGTTCTCCAGGGTCTCCACGAACAACCGCGCCAGCACTCCGGTGGTGTGCAGGGTCAGCGCCAGTATGCCCGCCACCGGCCCCAGCCCGACCGCGATCACCAGCAGGCTGGCGAAGATGAGCTCGGGTACCGAGCGCAGCAGGTTGAACAACAGCCGCAGCGGCCAGCAGTGGCGAGCGAGGCAGGCCAGCGGCAGGGCCAGCAGGGCGCTGAAGAGGGTACTCAGCAGCGCCATCTGCACCGTATCGAGCAGGCCGCTGGCCACCGTCTTGAGGAAGGGCCATGACCAGTCCGGTTGCAAAAACTCCCCCATGAAGGAACCCAGCCCGCTCAGGGAGAAGCTCAGCATGCGCCAGTCGAGCTGATAAAGGGCGAGAGCTGCGGCCAGCCCCAGGCAGATCAGCAACAGCAGGCCGGGGGAGCGGCTGTGGCGCAACCAGGCGCTGAGGCCATCCGCCAGGGTTACCAGCAGGATAAAGGCCAGCAGCAGGGTCACCACCTCGCCACCGGCAAACATGCGCAGGGAGAGCTCGAGCTGCTGGCCGAGCCCGCCCGCGCCGACGAAGCCCATGATGACAGAGGCGCGCAGGGCGCACTCCCAGCGGTAAACGGTGTAGGAGAGCAGCTCCTGGCGCACCGCGGGCAGCACGCCGTACCAGAGTGCCTGCAGCCGGCCGCTGCCGCCCAGCAGCAGGGCGCGGGCCGGTTGCAGGGCACCGCTCTCCATGATCTCGTTGTAAACCTTGGCCAGCATGCCGCCGTAACTGACCGCGATGGCCAGGATGGCGGCCAGCGGCCCGAGCCCGGACAGGCGCACGAACAGCAGTGCCCAGATGAGCTCGGGCAGGCTGCGCAGCACGATGGCGACGAGGCGCGAGAGGGCCCGCAAGGCGCTGCGCAGCGGGCTGGGAATCGGGCCCAGTTCGGCCAGCGACAGGGCGCGTGAGCCGAGCAGGGCAAACGGCACGCCGAGCAGCAGGGCGCCCGCCAGCCCCAGGGTGGCGACGGCCAGGCTCTCCAGGGTCGCGGTCAGGGTCAGGGCGAGAAAGTCCCGATCAAAACGGGGTGGCCAGCTGGTGGCGAGGAAGTTACCCATCTGCCGCCAACTCTGGCCGTCGAACAGGCCGAGCCAGCCGTCGGCCTGCTGCCACAGGCTGTAGCCGACCAGCAGCAACAGCCAGGGCAGGGGATGGCGCCAGCGGTGGGTCAGTTCAAACACGCAGCCGCCTCGTCATCACCGGCATAGAGCTCGGCCAGCATGGCCGGGGTGACGGCCGTCGCCGGACAGTCGAACTGCACTCGCCCCTCGCGCAGGCCGATGATGCGGGGGAAGCGGCCGAGCGCCAGCTCGACCGCATGCAGGTTGGCGATGAGTGTGCTGCCCCGGGCGCGGGCCTGGGCCAGCAGGGCATCCAGGCTGCTCTGGGCGAGCACGGGGTCGAGGGCGGAGACGGGCTCGTCCGCCAGGATCAGGTCCGGCAGCTGATAGAGCACCCGGGCGATGCCGACCCGCTGCAACTGGCCACCGGAGAGCTCGCCGCAGCGCTGTTGCCACTTGTCGGCAAGGCCGAGGCGGGCCAGTTCGGCCCGCGCCCCTGCTGGGTCGCAGGGGCGCAGCAGGGAGAGCAAGGAGCGGCCGAGGGACCACTGGCCGAGCCGACCGGCCAGCACGGCGGTCACCACCGGCTGGGAGGCGGGCAGCGGCGGTTGCTGCCAGACCATGCCGATCCGGCTGCGCAGCCGCTGGCGGTCCCGGGTGGAGAGGGTCCAGGGATCCTGCTCCCAGAGGGCTAGCCTGCCCTCGCCACGCAGCTCGGTGCCGATCAGCCGCAGCAGACTGGTCTTGCCCGCACCGCTCGGCCCTATGATGGCCACGCACTCGCCCGCGGCTATCTGCAGGTTGAACGGCTGCAGGATGCGGCTCTGGCCGAGCCGCAATCCTTCCCCGTCCAGCGCGACGGCGATCACTTCAGCAGGCCGGCCTGGGTGGCGGCGGCTTCGATGCCCAGGTAGTTCTCGGGCTTGGTCTCGATGAAGCGGCTGGCGCGTTGCAGCTTGAGGATCTCGGCCTGGGCGGGCACCGCCGGATCCAGGCTGAGGAAGGCTTGCTTGATCTTCTCTTGCAGGGCCGGGTCCAGGCCGCCGCGCACGGTCCAGTTGTAGTCAAAGTAGGTCGGGGTGGTCCAGATCACCTTGACCTTGGCGGTGTCGACCTTGCCCTCTTCCACCAGTTTTTCCCACACGGAGGCGTTGAGCGCACCGGCCGGCACCTTGCCGGAGGCGACCCAGGCGACGGTGGCGTCGTGGGCGCCGGAGAAGGCGACGTGGGCGAAGTCACGCTCCGGGTTGATGCCCTGCTCGGCCAAGAAGTGGCGTGGCATCAGGTGACCGGAGGTGGAGGAGGGGGAGCCGAACGCAAAGTCCTTGCCCTTGGTGTCGGCCAGGGTCTTGATGCCGCTGTCGGCATTGGCGATGAACTTGGAGGTGAACTGGGCATCCTCCTGGCGTTGTACCAGGGGCACCACCTTGTTGGCGCGGCGATGGGCCTGCACATAGGTGAAGCCACCGAGCCAGGCCATGTCCAGCTTGCCGGCGGCCAGTGCCTCGACCACGGCGGCGTAGTCGTTGACCGGTACGAACACCACCTCGCGGCCGGTCTTCTCGGCCAGGTAGTCACCCAGCGGGGCAAACTTGCGTTGCAGCTCGGTGGGGGCCTCGTCCGGGATGGCGGAGACCCGCAGCGGTTCGGCGGCGATGGCGCCCAGGCTGGTGAACAGGGTGGTGAGGGCGAATATCCATTTGCGGGTCATGGTGCACTCCTTGGTGGGCTGTCGTTCGGGCAATAGAAAGGCCCGACACCAGTCGGACCTGACGAGGAGAGAATGGTAGGGGGCCACTGGCCACTGGCGCAAGATGCGCCCCCAAAAATAGGCGTTAGACCCCGACGTGGAAGGCCTGCTTGAGGTTGCGGATGAAGTCCGCGTCCCGGCACAGGGTCTTGCCCGGACTGTCGGAGATCTTGGCGACCGGGCCGCCGTTGCACTCGATCAGCTTGAAGACGATGTTCATCGGGCTGACGCCGGGCAGATCGCAGGTGAGCTTGGTGCCGATACCGAAGCTGGTGTTGATGCGGCCGCGGAAGTGGCGCAGCAGCTCGACGGCCTTGTCGAGATTGAGGCCATCGGAGAAGACCAGCGTCTTCTCGGTGGGGTCGATGCCGAGCCGCTGATAGTGGCTGATGGCCTTCTCGCCCCACACCACGGGATCGCCGGAGTCGTGACGCAGCCCCTGATAGCGGCTCGCCAGCTCGAAGTCGAAGTCGCGCAGGAAGGCATCCATGGTGATGCAGTCGGTGAGCGCGATGCCGAGGTGGTTGGTGAACTCATCCAGCCAGCTGGTGAGGGCGGCACGCTGGCTGTGCTCGAGCGGGAAGCCGAGCTGCTGATGGGCCTGGAACCACTCGTGGGCCTGGGTACCCACCGCCGGCAGGCCGTACTTCTGGGCCAGCAGGTAGTTGCTGGTGCCGCGAAACGCCGGCAGCCGCTCCTGGAGGCGACCCACCACCGCATCCTGCACCGCGAGGGAGAAGCGGCGACGGGTGCCAAAGTCGATGAGGTTGAATTCGCTCATCTCTTCCCGGCTCAGCTCCCGCTCCAGCTTGTCGAGCTTCTGATCGAGCCGCTCCAGCGCCTGGCTGACGCCAAACTGGGGGTAGCGGAAGCGGTTGCGCATCTCGCTGATGATGGCGAGCACCGGGATCTCCCACAGGATCACGTCCTGCCAGGGGCCCTCGACCCGCACGTTGATGCGACCATCCTGCTCGAACACCTTGAGCAGGGAGGCATCCAGCGGCTTGCGGCGCAGGTGGTCGAGGTAGTCAGGGGTAAAGAAGGGGCGCTCCGCCAGGAAGTTGAGCTCGGGCCGGGTCAGCCGCAGGGAGCCGGCGAGGCGCAGCTGCTCCTCAATCTGACCCATCATGGGCAGCAGATCTTCCTCGTTGCGGCTGTGGAACTCGGCCACCACCTCGGCATCCGGATAGCGATGGAACACCGCCTGCTGCATGTGCAGTTTGTAAGCATCTGTATCGAGCAGGCTGTTGAGAATAGGAGGCATATCAGGCGTCCAGCAGGCGTTGTACATCGGCAAGGGTCTGGGCCAGTTCGGCGCCGGCCTCGATCATCTGGGTGTGGGCCTGAGCGACCGTTTCGGGGGCGATGCCACGGCAGGCATCGAGATGGACGATCACCCGGAAACCGGCGCGGCGCAGCTGCAGTACGCTGGTCTTGACGCAGTAGTCGGTGGCGAGGCCGCCGGCCAGTACGGTCGTGACGCCGCGGGACTGCAGGAACTCGATGAGCCCGGTGCTGCGGCGCTCGGCCAGATCGTGGAAGCAGGTGCCGTAGGGGTGCAGATCCGGCTCGACCCCCTTCCAGACGAAGAAGTCGTAATCGACCGGGGCCGGCAGGCCGTCGAGCAGTTCGAAGCCGCGAGTGCCCGGCACGCAGTGCACCGGCCAGGTGAGGTCGGCGTTGGGCATATCCAGCGGCAGCAGCATGCCGGCAGGGTCGCTGACGGCCCAGGCGGCGTTGGCCGGGTGTGAATCCTTGCTGCCGACCCGCAGGCTGGCGAGGGTGGCCTGAGCGTTGAGCGCAGCCACAATATCATCCCCGCCCGCGACGGGCAGTTCGTTCGGGCAGAGGGGGGTAAACCCCTTCTGCGCATCAATATCCAGGCTGGCGACGGTTCCCATTGAGTGGCTCCTGCACATACTATTCGTGTGATATTATCTACCAAACATTAATCGAAGGCGAGCAGGGCGATCGGCATGTTGAGAATGAGTCTGGATATGGTGGTGCTGCGGTTGAACGAGGAGCGGCTCGAGCTGCTGCTGGAGACCCGCGATCGCCCGCCCTTTGCCCACTGCTGGCAACTGCCGGCCCTGCGCATCGACGAGACCCGGGATCGGGATCTGGACGCGGCTCGCCATCGCCTGCTGACCGAATGGGGGCTGGGCCACTGCTACAGCGAGCAGGTCTGCACCCTGGGCAACCTGGAGCGGGATCCCCGTGGCTGGTCCACCACCCTGGTCTACCTCTGTCTGGTGGATCCCGAGGTGGAGGTTCTCCACGGCTGTTGGCACCCGCTTGCAGCCCTGCCGGGGCTCAGTCTCGCCTTCGACCACACCCAGCTGATCGCCAGAGGGCTGGAGCGACTGCGCATCAAGAGCCGTTACAGCACCCTGCCGCTGCAACTGCTGGGGGCCGAGTTCACCCTCTCCGAGGTGCAGCGGGCCTTCGAAATCATCCTGCAGACCCCGATGAACACGGCCGCCTTTCGCAAGCGCATCCATCGCGCCGATATCCTGGTGGACACCGGCCGCAAGCGCACCGGCAAGCAGCGTCCCGCCATCCTCTACCGGCTGGAGAGCCCCTGCTGCGTGATGTTCGATCAGGTGATGCACGGAGCGGAAGCATGAGTGGTGCGGGTGTGCACAAGGTATTGGTAAGCGCCTGTCTGCTGGGTCCATGTTCGTTGCGCTACGAGGGCCCAGGTTTTAGCCTGCGGGGGAGCAAAGCATGAGTGAGACCAGCGTGCACAAGGTACTGGTGAGTGCCTGCTTGCTGGGTCAGCCGGTTCGTTACGACGGCCAGAGCAAGGGCATCGTCAGCGACTGGCTGCAGACGCTGGGGGCCGAGGGGCGGGCATTGGCCTTCTGTCCCGAGGTGGCGGGCGGCCTGCCGACGCCGCGCCCCCCTGCCGAGCGGCAAGGGGAGCTAGTGATGACCGCAAGCGGGCTGGATGTGACGGCGGAGTTTGCCCGTGGCGCCGCGCTGGCGCTGGCGACTTGTCAGCAGCAGGGCATTCGCTTCGCTCTGCTCAAGGAGGGGAGCCCCTCCTGTGGCAGCGGCCGCATCTACAACGGCCGCTTCGAGGGGCAGTCCGTGGCGGGCGAGGGCATGACCACTGCCCTGCTGCGCCGCCACGGCATCGCCGTGTTCAGCGAGGATCAGCTGCCCGAGCTGGCCTCGGCGCTCGCCTCGGCTGCCTGCTGCTCGGTCTGAGCCGCCGCATCGGCCGCCTGCCACTGCGCCAGCACGGCGTCCTTCTCCTGCCAGCGCTGGTTCAGCCACTCCTGGAAGCCGCGCTTGAACTGCTTGTCATTGAAGTAATCCCCCACCAGCTGCTCGTCCACCGGCAGCTCCTCGATTCGTACCCGGATGCGCTTCATCCGCCCCATCAGGAAGTCCTTGAAGGGGGTCTCGACGTTGTCCGGATAGCTGATGGTGACGTTGATCAGGCTGTCGAACTGCTCCCCCATGGCCGCCAGGGTGAAGGCCAGCCCCGCCGCCTTGGGCGGCATCAGATGCTGGTATCGGGAGCGTGATGCGTCCCGTTTCTGCTCAGTGAAGCGGGTCCCCTCCACGAAGTTGATGACGGTGGTGGGGATGTGGCGAAACTGCTCGCAGGCGTTGCGGGTGGTCTCGATATCCTTGCCCCGCAGATGCGGGTTGCGTAGCAAGAACTCCCGTGAGTAGCGACGCATAAAGGGCATGTCCAGCCCCCAGCAGGCCAGCCCCAGCAGCGGTATGTAGATGAGCTCGTGCTTCATGAAGAACTTGGGCACCGGCAGCCGGTCGCGAAACAGGTGGCCGAGCACGACTATGTCGGTCCAGCTCATGTGGTTGCTGATGATGAGATACCAGCCATCCTTGCGCAGCCGGGTGTCGTCCTCCACCTGCCAGTCGATGCGGGTGGTGAGGCGGATCACCAGGGCGTTGCAGGCCAGCCACAGCCGCATGAAGCGGTTGTTGAGCCGGCTGCAGGCACGGGCCAGGGGCGGAACGGGCAGCAGTTTGACCAGCGACACCAGCAGGATCAGGCTGGCGCACAGGGCGGTAAACAGTATGGTCAGGCTGGTGCTGATGAGCAGCACCAGCGGACCCGGGAGCAGGCTTAGCATGGCGTAGTTTGGGGTGTCTTGTCTGCCAGCAGCTGGTTCAGGGTCTGGTCCTTCTCGTGCCAGATCCCGTTCAACCACTGCTGAAACTCTTGTTGGAACTCGGGGTCATTGAAGTAATCCCCCACCAGATTGCGTTCGATCGGCAGAAAGCGGACCCGAACCTTGATCTCCTTGACCCGACCGCACATGAAGTCCCAGTAGCTGGGGATGCCGCCCGGATAGGCGATGGTGACATCCACCAGCTTGTGCAGCTGATCGCCCATGGCTGCCAGGGTGAAGGCAATGCCGCCAGCCCTCGGGTGCAGCAGGTGACGATAGGGCGCTGCCTGTTTGTCGTGTTTGCGGGCGGTGAAGCGAGTGCCCTCGACAAAGTTCATCACGCTCACTGGAATGTGGCGGAACCGGGCACAGGCTTTACGGGTTGTCTCTATGTCTTTTCCCTTCAGATGGGGATGCTTTTCCAGAAATTTCCTGGAATATCGCCGCATGAAGGGGAAGTCGAGCGCCCACCATGCCAGACCGAGAAAAGGTACCCAAATCAGCTCTTTCTTGAGGAAAAACTTCAGGAAGGGAATTTTTTGGTTAAAAACCCGCTGCAGTACCAGTATGTCGACCCAGGATTGATGGTTGGCAATCACCATATACCACTCATTCCGGTGCCCTTTGTCCACTCCGACCACATCGAAAGGGGTTCTGATGATGGTTTTCTGGATCAGGTTGTTGAAACCGATCCAGCAGCCGGCGCTGCCATCCAGCAGGGCATTGCAGAAGGTGCGCCAGCCCTTGAGGGGCAGCACCAGCTTGAGCAGGCCCAGCGAGAGGATCGGGATAAACCAGAACAGGGTGTTGAGAAAATAGAGCAGGGTCGAGAGGCTGCCGCGCAGTCGCTCAATCAGCTTGTTGGGCATGGGTCGGGTCCGTCTTGCTGTCGATAAAGGGCCATCAAGTGGTCAGATCTGTGGCCATAATATCAGCCGATGGCCCGCGAGACCATGCAGGGCCGCCAGGTGCGCTTGCGACCCATCAGCCGCTGCGCAGCCGTGACAGCAGCCGATCCATTGCCCGATAGCCGAGCGCCTCAATCAGGTGCTCTCTTTCGATGGCGGCGTGCCCCGCCAGATCGGCGATGGTGCGCGATACCCGCAGGATGCGGTGCCAGGCCCGGATGCTGAGCCCAAGCTTCTGGATGGCGTTCTCCAGAAACTCGGCATCCTGCGGCGATAATCGGCAAATTTCTTCGATTTCACGACTATCAAGCAAATTGTTGAGCTTGCCGTTGCGGCTCAGCATGCGCTCCCGCGCGCCCAGCACCCGCTCGCGGATCTGCTGGCTCGACTCCCCCCGCTCGGCCTTGCCGGTCAGGCTCCCCTTGGGCAGCAGCGGCACCTCCACCGTCAAGTCGAAGCGGTCGAGAAAGGGGCCGGAGAGCTTGCCGAGGTAGCGCAGGATCTGATCCGGGCTGGAGCGGGTCTGGCCATCGCCATAGTGGCCGCAGGGGCTGGGGTTCATGGCGCCGACCAGCTGGAAGCGGGCGGGAAAATCCACCTGGCGGGCGGCCCGGCTGATGGTGATGTGGCCCGTTTCCAGCGGCTCGCGCAGGGAGTCGAGCACCTTGCGCTCGAACTCCGGCAGTTCATCCAGAAACAGCACCCCGTTGTGGGCCAGGGATATTTCACCGGGCCGCGGGTGGCTGCCACCCCCCACCAGCGCCACCGCCGAGGCGCTGTGGTGCGGCGTGCGATAGGGCCTGTGATGCCAGTGACCGGCCCGAGGGGTGAGGCCGCCGATGGAGTGGATGGCGGCGGTCTGCTGTGCCTCCTGTTCGCTCAGCGGTGGCAGAATGCCGGGCAAGCGGCTGGCCAGCATGCTCTTGCCGGTGCCGGGCGGGCCGATGAACAGCAGGTTGTGGCTGCCGGCGGCGGCGATCTCCAGCGCCCGCTTGGCCTGGGATTGGCCGATCACATCCTGCAGATCCGGCACGTCTGGCAGGCTCTCCGCGCTCTGGGGGGCCGGCATCGGCAGCTCGTATTGACCCGCCAGCCAGGCGGTGACGGCCAGCAACTGATGGGCGGTGCGCACTTCGGCGTCCTGGATCAGCGAGGCCTCGGGGCCGTTCTCCCGCGGTACCAGCAGGGTGCGCCCCGCGTCCCGGCAGGCGAGCACGGCGGGCAGCACACCGAGCACGGGGCGGATCTCGCCGGTCAGGGCCAGCTCGCCTAAAAATTCGTGATCAAGCAGGTATTTTGCGGGTATCTGCTTGGAAGCGGCGAGAATGCCGATGGCGATGGCCAGATCGAAACGGCCCCCCTCCTTGGGCAGATCGGCGGGGGCCAGATTGACCGTGATGTGCTTGCTCGGGAACTCGAAATTGCCGTTGAGCAGGGCGCTGCGCACCCGATCCCGCGACTCCTTCACCGAGGTTTCCGGCAGGCCCACCATGTTGAAGGCGGGCAGACCGTTGGAGAGGTGCACTTCCACCGTGACTTGCGGGGCCGCTATTCCCAGGCTGGCACGGCTATAAACCACAGCTAATGACATAAATCCCGTCCTTGGTTTGATGTATATGCTGGTTAACCGTTTTTTATTAGTTTTTTGTTCCAACTGACGCGATTGGACTCAGTGAAAATCAGAGTCTTGTCAGGCAAAAAACGCTTGCCCAATAAAATTCACCGTGCTAGTTCTAATAGCCATTCGCGGTAAAAACCGCCCCAATTTCACAGGATTTCCGGTTGTAACTATGAACATGGCCTCCCGTTTCGTCAGCATTATTGTGGTCCTAGTGGTGATTATTATCTCACCGCTCGGGGCTCGTTTAGCTGCACGGAACAAGGGATAGACCCACCACCGGACAGAACGAAACAAGCGACCCCCGAGCCTCACGGCCCGGGGGTTTTTTTTCGACCAAAGGACAGGATTTTCCAGATGAACGGCGCGCAGTTTTTGGTACAGGCTCTCAAGAAACAGGGTGTGACCCAGGTGTTTGGTTACCCGGGCGGGGCCATCATGCCGGTCTACGATGCCCTGTATGACGGCGGTCTGGCGCACCAGCTCTGCCGCCACGAGCAGGGGGCCGCCATGGCGGCGGTGGGGTATGCCCGCGCCTCCGGTCAGGTGGGGGTCTGCATCGCCACCTCGGGCCCGGGGGCCACCAACCTGGTGACTGGCCTCGCGGAGGCGCTGCTCGACTCGGTACCGCTGGTGGCCATCAGCGGTCAGGTGCCCTGCGCCGCCGTGGGGACCGATGCGTTCCAGGAAGTGGACGTGCTCGGTATGTCTCTCTCCTGCACCAAGCACTCCTTTATGGTGACGGACGTGGCGGATTTGCCTCAGGTGATTGCCGAGGCTTTCGCCATCGCCAGTGAAGGGCGCCCCGGCCCGGTATTGATCGATCTGCCCAAGGACGTGCAACTGGCCGCAGTGCCGGCCCAGAGCCCGCTGTTTGCGGTAGCGGAGCCCGAGCATCTCAATCCGGCCGAGCTGACGGCCGCTCGCACCCTGCTGGCCGCCGCCGAGCGCCCGGTGCTCTACGTCGGCGGCGGGGTGGGGATGGCCAACGCCGAGCAGCAGCTGCGCAACTTTGCTGCCGCCACCGGCATGCCTGCGGTCACCACCCTCAAGGGAATAGGCGCGCTCGACCCCGACAGCCCCGTTTATCTGGGCATGCTCGGCATGCACGGCACCAAGGCCGCCAACTATGCGGTGCAGCAGTGCGACCTGCTGCTGGTGGTGGGTGCCCGTTTCGATGATCGGGTGACCGGCAAGCTGGAGGAGTTCGCCCCCGAGGCAAAAGTCATCCATCTCGATGTGGATGCCGCCGAGTTCGGCAAGCGCCGCGCCGCCGAAGTGGGCATCACCCAGGATCTGAAACAGGTGCTGCCGCACCTCGCCATGACGTTGGCCATCGAGCCCTGGCGTGAGCACTGCGCGAACATGGCCCGCGAGTACGCCTTCCGCTACGACCATCCCGGCCAGCCCATCTATGCCCCAGCGCTGCTCAAGCAGCTCTCCGCCAGGTTGCCGGAGAGCAGTGTGGTGGCCTGCGACGTCGGTCAGCACCAGATGTGGGTGGCCCAGCACATGCGCTTCACCAGCCCGCGCAACCACCTCTCCAGCGCCGGCCTCGGTACCATGGGCTTTGGTCTGCCGGCCGCCATCGGCGCCAAGATGTCGCGCCCGGAAGATGAAGTGGTGCTGGTGAGCGGCGACGGCTCTTTCATGATGAACGTGCAGGAGCTCGGCACCATCCGCCGCGCCCAGCTCAAGGTGAAGATGGTGCTGCTGGACAACCAGCGCCTCGGCATGGTGCGCCAGTGGCAGGAGCTGTTCTTCGACGGCCGCTACAGCGAGACCATCCTCTCCGACAACCCCGATTTCGTCGCCCTGGCCGCCGCCTTCGGCATTCCGGGCGAGACCATCACATGCAAGGAGGAGATAGCCCCGGCCCTTGACCGCCTGCTGGCGAGTGAGAGCGCCTATCTGCTGCATGTGGCCATTTCAGAGGAAGAAAACGTCTGGCCCCTGGTTCCGCCAGGAGTCGCCAACCACCAGATGATGGAGCAACGCCCATGAGTCAGTTCAATACCTTGCAAATCCATGCCCAGCCCAGACCCGAAGTGATGGAGCGGGTGCTGCGGGTGGTGCGTCACCGCGGTTTCAACCTCTGCGCCCTCAACATGGAGCAGGATTGCCAACAACTGCGGATCACGGTTACTGTCGAGTCGGTGCGTCCCATCCAGCAGTTGTGGAGCCAGCTGGTCAAGCTGGTGGACGTCTCCCGGGTCGATGCACTGGAACAGCAACCCCGGATCAGAGCTTAAGGAGCCAAGCCAATGTCACAGCCTTCCCAATCCGCCACTCACCCGCAATACATCTGGTTCAACGGCAAACTGGTGCCCTGGCAGGATGCCCAGGTGCACGTGATGAGCCACGCCCTGCACTACGGCTCCTCGGTGTTTGAGGGGGTTCGCGCCTACGACACCCCCAAGGGGACCTGCATCTTCCGTTTGCAGGAGCACACCCGCCGCCTGTTCGACTCCGCCAAGATCTACTGGATGGAGGTTCCCTACAACGAGGCCGAGATCAATGAGGCCTGCCGCACCGTGGTGCGCGAGAACGGCCTGAAAAGCGGCTACCTGCGCCCGCTGGCTTTCATCGGTAACGTGGGCCTTGGCCTGCATCCTCCCAAGGATGCCAAGGCCGACGTGATCGTTGCGGCCATTCCCTGGGGCGCCTATCTGGGGGAAGAGGGACTGAAGAACGGGGTGGATGTATGCGTCACCTCCTGGAACCGGCTCGCTCCCAACACCATTCCCACCGGCGCCAAGGCGGGCGGCAACTATCTCTCCTCCCAGCTGATCAGCCGCGAGGCCAAGCGCAACGGCTTCGCCGAGGGGCTGGCGCTGGACGTGAACGGTTACCTGAGCGAAGGGGCGGGGGAGAACCTGTTCCTGGTGAAGAACGGCGTGCTGTTCACCCCGCCCGCTACCGCCGCCATCCTGCCCGGTATCACCCGCGACACCATCATGACGCTGGCCCGCGATCTGGGTTACGAGGTGCGCGAGCAGGCGCTGCCCCGTGAGGCCCTGTATGTCGCAGACGAGATCTTCATGACCGGCACGGCAGCCGAGGTGACCCCGGTGCGCTCCGTCGATCGCATGCAGGTAGGTGCCGGTTGCCGCGGTCCGGTGACCGAGCAGCTGCAGAACGCCTTCTTCGGCCTGTTCAACGGCCAGACCGAAGACAAGTGGGGCTGGTTGACCCCGGTGGCTGACTGACAAATGAGGGGAGGCGATGTGCCTCCCCGAGTCGCTTCCGGTGAGGGCACTGCGCGGTGCCCTCACCAGGATCGATTCCCGATCCGAGAGTCACTTTTTCATTTCCAAAGATAATGAGCCCGCTGGGCATTCAGGGAGTAGAGACAATGCCGAAGTTGAGATCCGCCACCACCACCCACGGACGTAACATGGCCGGGGCCCGCGCCCTCTGGCGTGCCACCGGCATGACCGATCAGGATTTCGGCAAGCCCATCATCGCCGTGGTCAACTCCTTCACCCAGTTCGTGCCGGGCCACGTCCACCTCAAGGATCTGGGCCAGCTGGTGGCGCGCGAGATCGAAGCCGCCGGCGGGGTGGCCAAGGAGTTCAACACCATCGCCGTGGATGACGGCATCGCCATGGGCCACGGTGGCATGCTCTACTCCCTGCCATCGCGCGAGCTTATCGCCGACTCGGTGGAGTACATGGTCAACGCCCACTGCGCCGACGCCATGGTCTGCATCTCCAACTGCGACAAGATCACCCCGGGGATGCTGATGGCCGCCCTGCGCATCAACATCCCGGTGATCTTCGTCTCCGGCGGCCCCATGGAAGCGGGCAAGACCAAGCTCTCCGACCAGATCATCAAGCTGGATCTGGTGGACGCCATGATCCAGGGCGCCGACCCCAAGGTCTCCGACGCCCAGAGCGAACAGGTGGAGCGCAGTGCCTGCCCCACCTGCGGCTCCTGCTCCGGCATGTTCACCGCCAACTCCATGAACTGTCTGACCGAGGCGCTGGGTCTCTCCCAACCGGGCAACGGCTCGCTGCTGGCGACCCACAGCGATCGCGAGCAGCTGTTCAAGCTGGCGGGCCAGCGCATCGTGACCCTGGCCAAGCGCTGGTATGAACAAGATGATGCGAGTGCCCTGCCGCGCAACATCGCCACCAAGGCGGCGTTCGAGAATGCCATGGCGCTCGACATCGCCATGGGCGGCTCCACCAATACCGTGCTGCACCTGCTGGCGGCGGCCCAGGAGGCGGGCGTCGACTTCACCATGGCCGACATCGACCGCATGTCGCGCAAGGTGCCCCAGCTGTGCAAGGTGGCGCCCTCTACCCAGAAATATCACATGGAAGACGTGCACCGCGCCGGTGGCGTCATCGCCATCCTGGGCCAGCTGGAGAAAGCGGGTCTGGTGCACGGCGACGCCCGCAACGTGCTGGGCACCTCGCTGGTGGAGCTGCTGGCCGAGTATGACGTCAGCCGCCAGCCCAGTCAGGAGGTGGTGGACTTCTACCGCGCCGGCCCGGCCGGCATCCGCACCACCAAGGCGTTCAGCCAGGATTGCCGCTGGCCGGAGCTGGATCTGGACCGCACCGAGGGCTGCATCCGTTCGCTGGACAACGCTTACAGCCTGGAGGGGGGCCTGGCCGTGCTCGCCGGCAACCTGGCGCTGAATGGTGCCATCGTCAAGACCGCCGGGGTGGATGAGGAGAACCTCACCTTCCGCGGCCCGGCCCGGGTATTCGAGAGCCAGGACACGGCGGTCGTCGGCATTCTGGATGGCACCGTCAAGGCCGGTGAAGTGGTGGTGATCCGCTACGAGGGCCCGAAAGGGGGCCCCGGCATGCAGGAGATGCTCTACCCCACCACCTATCTGAAATCCATGGGACTCGGCAAGGCATGCGCGCTGATCACCGATGGCCGCTTCTCCGGCGGCACCTCGGGCCTCTCCATCGGCCACGTTTCGCCGGAGGCGGCCTCCGGCGGCACTATCGGTCTGGTGGAGGATGGCGACATCATCAACATCGACATCCCGGCTCGCAGCATGGTGCTGGAGGTGGCCGACAGCGTGCTGGCTGCCCGCCGCGTCGCCGTCGAAGCCCGTGGCTGGAAGCCGCTCGATCGCCAGCGTCAGGTCTCCTTTGCCCTGCGCGCCTACGCCATGTTCGCCACCAGCGCCGATAAAGGTGCGGTGCGCGATCGCACCCTGTTGGGGGAATAAAGATGAATTCCAATATGAACTATGAGCAGTCGACCCGACTGGTCGGTCTTTGCGCCGACAAAGGGTTGATGTGGCGCGATCGCTCGATGCTGGGGGAATAAATCATGGTCTCTGCAGCGGATTATCTACGCAAGGTGCTGCTCTCCCCCGTCTACGAGGCGGCGCGGGTCACCCCCCTGCAAACCCTGAAGAAACTCTCCGAGCGGCTCGGCAATCACGTCAGCCTGAAGCGGGAGGACCTGCAACCGGTCCACTCCTTCAAGCTGCGCGGCGCCTACCACAAGATCGCCACTCTGACCGAGGAGCAGAAGGCGCGCGGCGTCATCGCCGCCTCCGCCGGCAACCACGCCCAGGGGGTCGCCCTGTCGGCCGCCAAGCTCGGCATCAAGGCGATCATCGTGATGCCCAAGACCACGCCGGACATCAAGATCGATGCGGTGCGCCGGCAGGGCGGCAACGTCATGCTGTTTGGCAACAGCTTCGACGAGGCCTATGGCGAGAGTCGCCGCCTCGCCGAGTTGGAGGGCTACACCCTGATCCCGCCGTTTGACGACGTCGAGGTGATCGCCGGGCAGGGCACCATCGGCAAGGAGCTGCTGGAGCAGGATACCCACCTCACCCACGTCTTCGTACCGGTGGGCGGCGGCGGGTTGGCTGCCGGGGTGGCGGTCTACATCAAGCAGCTGTTGCCGGATGTGAAGGTGATCGGGGTGGAGGCGGAGGGCTCTGCCTGCCTCAAGGCCGCGCTGGCGGCTGGCGAGCCGGTCAATCTGGAGCGGGTCTCGCTGTTTGCGGACGGGGTGGCGGTCAAGCGCATCGGCGAGGAGACCTTCCGCCTGTGCAACCAGTATCTGGACGAAGTGGTGACCGTCTCCAACGACCAGATCTGCGCCGCACTGAAAGACATCTTCGACGACTGCCGCGCCATCGCCGAGCCGTCGGGGGCCCTGTCGCTGGCCGGCCTCAAGGCCTACAGCGAGCGGGAGCAGGTCAAAGGGGGGCGGATGGCGGCCATTTTGTCCGGCGCCAACGTCAACTTCCACAGCCTGCGCTACGTGTCGGAGCGCTGCGAGATCGGCGAGAAGCGTGAGGGCATGCTGGCGGTGACCATCCCCGAGCGCAAGGGGGCCTTCCTCGACTTCTGCCGTCAGCTCGGGCCCCGCATGGTGACCGAGTTCAACTATCGCTACGCCGATGCCGAGCAGGCGTCGCTGTTCGTCTCGGTGCGCCTCACCGGCGGTGACGAAGAGCTCGGCCAGATCATCGATCAGCTCGGCGGCAACGGCTATCCGGTGGTCAATATGACCGAGAGCGAGCTGGCCAAGAATCACGTGCGCTACATGATTGGCGGCCGCCCGGCCCGGCCCCTCGGTGAACGTCTCTACAGCTTCAAGTTTCCGGAGCAGCCTGGCGCTTTGATGCGCTTCCTCGAGACCCTCGGCTGTCGCTGGAACATCAGCCTGTTCCACTACCGCAACCACGGTGCTGACTACGGCCGGGTGCTGTGCGCCTTCGAGCTGCCGGACGAGGACGTGGCCGCCTTCCACGACTACCTGCACGAGATTGGTTACGGCTGGAAAGAGGTGAGCGACGACCCCGCCTACCGGCTGTTTTTGGCCAGCTAGGTGCGTTGCAAGCAACAAGAGGGAGGCCATCGGCCTCCCTTTTTCATGGTGTTGCCGGCGCACCCGTGGATACCCCTGCATGGGGCGTTTTTGCTGCCGGGAATGCCGGGCGCTTCACACTCTTGAGTCCCAAGTCATTTGAGGCTGACAACAGATGGGATAACCTGATGGGCGGGGCCGGGTTTGCCCCATCAGGGAAGAGAGGCGCAAGAGCGCCCATCACGACTCATTGCAGAGGCTTTTACCATGAACAAATCGATACTTGCCGTGCTGGTCAGTGGCCTGCTCGTCAGCGGGGCCGTGCAGGCTGCCGCTCAGGACAACACCTGGTACGTCGGCGGCAAGGCCGGCTGGTCCAATTTTTACGGTGTGGACTACAACGAGCAGGTCAAAGCCGTTGTCGACCTTGTTGAACCAGACAAGAAGCACAGTGATCTTGGCGTGGGGGCATTTGTCGGTTACCAGCTCAATCCCAATCTGGGTTTCGAGCTGGGCTATGACTGGCTGGGCAAGTACAAACTGGACAAGACGGTATCACAGGGTAGCCAGTCTGCCGGGCTGAATGGCGAAGCCAAGGCGCAGATGGTGCAGGCCACGATGAAAATGAGCCTGCCGGCAACCCCGGTGCTGGATGTGTATGGCAGGCTGGGGGGGGCTTATGCCTGGACCGAGAGCGCTTATTCCGGGTGGTATAGAGACTCCGCCAATCCGGCCAACGATCTCTCATTCGATAGCAAGGGGCACAAATATCATGGTGCCGCATTTGTGGGCGCGTTGGGCATTGAATACGCGATCGATCGTGATTGGGCAGCTCGTCTCGAATATCAATACACAACGCCGCTTGGCAAGACCTCTCCCGAGGAGTCAGGCATCGAGATGGACAACGGCCTGCTGGCCTTCGCCATGCTCTATCGCTTCGGCCAGCAGGGTGACGAGGTGGTGGCGCCCGCGCCGGCCCCGGCGGCGACACCTGCTCCCGCCGTGGTGGTGGTGCCCAAAACCTTCAGCCTGAGCTCGGACGTGCTGTTCGAGTTCAACAAGGCGACCCTGAAGCCGGCTGCCAGCCAGGCGCTCGACAATCTGTTCAGCCAGATAGTGGCGGCCAATCCGAAAGACGGGGTGGCGACCGTGATCGGCCACACCGATCGCATCGGCTCTGACGCCTACAACCAGGCGCTCTCCGAGCAGCGCGCCCGCAGCGTGGCAGACTATCTGATTGCCAAGGGGCTGTTTGCCGACAAGGTGCGGGTCGAGGGGCGTGGCAAGTCCTCACCGGTCACCGGCAACAACTGCAGCGGCGGCTCCAAACCGGCGCTGATCGCCTGTCTGGCACCGGATCGACGGGTGGAAGTGCGACTGGAAGGGGTCTCCCAACCGGCGCAATGACCAGGGTGACAGCATGAACGACGAGGGAGGCCCAGGCCTCCCTCGTCTGTTTAGCCGGTACCAAGCCGTCGCTGCCATTTGACCCGCTGGAAGCCGTAACCCAGCAGGATCAGCAGCAGGGCGCCGGGCAGTACCGTGTGCCACAGAAAGGGCCACTGCTGCCCCGTCATCAACACCAGCAGGGGGTTGGCGCCGGCGGGCGGGTGGATCAGATCCAGCCCCTGCATCAACGCGATGGCCAGCCCCACGCCCAGGGCCAGTTGCAGCTCCAGCGGCAGGGGCAGCTCCTGTACCAGCAAACCGACGGTGGCCGTCAGCAGATGGCCGCCGAGTACGTTCCACGGCCGTGCCAGCGGGCTCGCCGGCAGGGAAAACAGCAACACGCAGCTGGCCCCGAAGGGCGCCATGATCAGGGCGGTATGCCAGCTGATGTTCAACCAGCCCAGCACACCTATCGCCAGTGCCGCCCCCACTCCTGCCCACAAGGGGCCATACCATCTCGTCATCACGGTTTCCTTCTTGGTTTGTCAGCCGTGATTAGGCACATTAGGTAGACAGATCGGTGTACTTCAAGGGGAAAAACGCGATGAGCGAAAAACGGCAGCTGCTGATGGAGACGGCCTACCGTCTGTTCAACCGCCATGGCTTTCACGCCACCGGCATCGACCGCATCTGGGCGGAGGCCGGCAGTACCAAGCGCACCCTCTACCGCCATTTTCCCACCAAGGATGCCCTGATCGAGGAGGTGCTGCAGTCCCGCGAGCGGGAGTTTTTCGCCCTGCTGGAAGCGCGCCTGCAGGGGCTGGAAGGGCGGGAGAACCGGCTGCATGCCCTGTTCGACGGCTTCGGGGAGTGGTTTGGCCGCAGCGACTTCTATGGCTGCAACTTCATCAACGCCAGCGCCGAGTTTGCCGATCCTCGCCATCCGGTTCGCAAGCTGGTGGTCGCGCACAAGCAGGCGCTGCTGGACTGGGTCAGCACCAGGCTCGATTGCCACGAGGCGCAAGCCACCGGCATCTGCCTGTTGCTGGAGGGGGCCGTGGTGATGGCACACAGCTATCAGCAACCGCTGGCACTGGTGCAGGCAAGGTCGCTGGC
Organism: Aeromonas sp. R5-3; assembly: GCF_040908225.1. Taxonomy (NCBI): domain Bacteria; kingdom Pseudomonadati; phylum Pseudomonadota; class Gammaproteobacteria; order Aeromonadales; family Aeromonadaceae; genus Aeromonas; species Aeromonas sp. R5-3. The sequence continues at coordinate 69,202 of NZ_JBFODH010000024.1, forward strand.
ATTGGCGCTGTTATGCGCCGACGGCGAGGTGCCTGCCGGCTGATATAGCCAATCGGTGTTAAGCCCGCCCCGGCAGCTGGTCGATAACTGACCAGATGTATGGCGCCGAGGGCGAAGATATGCGCATCGATCACTACGACCTCCAGGGGGAGGTGCAATACCAGCAGCAACAGGCCCAGGCCCGCAAGGTGCGCCGGCTCGGCCCCGTGCCGCCAGCCAGCCAGGTGCAGTCCCCTGCCACGGCGCCGGCGGACTCTGCACCCGCTGCTGCCAGCGGCAGCCAGCTCACCTTCACCCGCAGCAGCCTGCTGACGCTGCAGATGGCCAGCCGCAGCGCCGCCGGTGCGGCTCAGAGTGCCCCTGAATCGGCGTCGGCCAAGCCCGCCGAGACCGGCAAGAGCGAACAGGATGGCATCCCTAACGACGGACTCGACAATCGCCAGCGGCTTATCAAGCTGATGATCGAGGCCATGCTGGGCCACAAGATAGAGCTGCCGGAGCCCATCAAGCCGGCCGAGCAGGGCGCGGAGGGGGTGAGTGCCCCGACGGGTGAGGGGACCCAGCCTGCCGCCGAGCCGGATCAGCTGGTGGAGGTGACCGACAGCCTGCTGCAAAAAGAGCAGCTCAACGTGGTGGCGGCGGCGAACTTGCAGACCCAGGATGGCCAGACCCTGCAGCTGGATCTGGGCTTTGTGCTGGACTGGCGCCAGCTCGACATCAGCCAGCGCCGCACCACCCTCAATGCCCTCAAGGATCCGCTGGTGCTCAGTCTGGATGGAAAAATCGCCGGCCTGACCGACGCCCGGGTCAAGTTCGACCTCGATCAGGATGGCAAGGCGGACAGCCTGCCTGGCCTGAGTGAAGGGAGCGGCTTCGTGGCGCTGGATCGCAACGGCAACGGCACCATAGATGACGGCGGCGAGCTGTTCGGGGCCCGTTCCGGCAACGGTTTTGGTGAGCTGGCGACTCTGGATGAGGATGGCAACGGGGTGCTGGACGAGCGGGACAGCCAGTTCTCGGCGCTGCAGTTCTGGCAGCCGGAACAGTCCCCCATCGCCCTGGTGGAGCTGGGGATCGGCGCCATCCTGCTGCATCCCCTCGACACCCCCTTCAACCATCTGGGGGAAAGCGGCAATCAGGGGGTACTGCGCCAGTCCGGTCTCTATGTGACCGAGCAGGGCAAGGGTGGCTGGGTGCAGCAGGTCGACCTGCGGGTCTGAACCCCGCCACCGCATGGCAAACTAGGTCGCTGACGAAGCGCGCCAGCGACCGCTTCACCCTCAGCAACCAGAACCTGACTCAGTTCAGCTCGGTGGGGTCTATGTCGAGGCTCCAGCGTACCCGCTTGGTCTCGGGCCAGCTATCCAACTCCTTCACCGACCAATCCAGCAGCTGGGCCAGGGTTGCCCGACTGGGTCCCTGCACCAGCAACTGCATGCGAAACTTGCCCGCCTTGCGCTCCATAAAACCGCTGATAGGTCCGAGCACCTGCACATGGGGATAACGGGCGCTGCGTAGCGTCTCGGCGAGGCGGCTGAGGAACAGCTGTACCTCGTCACGGCCGTTGGCCTCGGCCCGAAACAGCCCCTGATAGCTGAACGGGGGCAGTCCCAGCAGGCGGCGCTCTTTCAGCGCCGTGTCGGCGAAGTGGCCGTAGCCGTTCTGGGTCAGATCCTGCAGCAGGGCGTGCTCCGGGTGATGGCTCTGCAATACCACCAGACCCGGCTTGCTGGCGCGACCGGCACGACCCGCCACCTGGGTGTAGAGCTGGGCCAGTTTCTCGGCGGCGCGAAAATCGGCACTGAACAGGGCACCATCCACATCCAGCAGCCCTACCAATGTCACGTCCGGGAAGTGGTGGCCCTTGGCCAGCATCTGGGTGCCGATCAGGATCTTGTACTTGCCGGCCTTGATGTCGCCGAGGTGGGTCTCCAGCTCCCCCTTGCGTCGGGTGTTGTCCCGATCGATGCGCACCACCGGATATTGCGGGAAAACGGTGCCGAGCAGCTGCTCCAGCTGTTCGGTGCCGACCCCGGATCCGATCAGTTCGTTGCTGCCACACTCGGGGCAGTGGTGGGGCAGCGGGCGCACGCTGTCGCAGTGGTGGCAGTGCAGCCGCCGCCCGGCCTGGTGCCAGGTGTACCAGGCATCGCAGCGCTCGCAGGCGGCACTCCAGCCACATTGATGGCAGATGAGGGCCGGCGCATAGCCACGGCGGTTGAGAAACAGCATCACCTGGTTGCCGGCCGCCAGATGCTCTGCCATCAGCTGTTCCAGCTGGGGGGAGAGCCCCGCCTGCAGCCGCACGTTCTTGATGTCCAGGATCACCTGGCGGGCGGTCTGGGCGTTGCCGGCGCGCCGGGTCAGGCTGAGGTGGTGATACTTGCCGCTGCGGGCGTTGTGCAGCGTCTCCAGCGACGGGGTAGCTGAGCCCAGCAGGATGGGAATGCCGGCACGGTGGGCGCGCATTACCGCCAGATCCCGCGCGTGATAGCGAAAGCCATCCTGCTGCTTGAAGGAGCCGTCGTGCTCCTCGTCGATGATGATGATGCCGAGGTCGTGAAACGGGGTGAACACGGCGGAGCGGGTGCCGATAAGTATCGCGGCACCGCCGTCGCGGCAGGCCAGCCAGGCGTCGAGCCGCTCCCGATCGTTCATGGCCGAGTTCATCGCCACCACGGGCACGTTGAAGCGGCGGCGAAAGCGGTTGATGGTCTGCGGGGTGAGGCCTATCTCCGGCACCATCACCAGCGCCTGCTTGCCCGCCTTGAGCAGGGGCTCGAGGATGCTCAGGTAGACCTCGGTCTTGCCGGAGCCGGTGATGCCGTCCAGCAAAAAGGCGCCGAACCTGTCGCTCTGGCTGGTGACGGCGGAGACCGCCAGCGCCTGCTCACCGTTGAGACGCAGCCCCTCGCCCGGCTCGAAGCGGGCGGCCCAGTCACCCTCATGGCTCGGCTCCAGCGAGCGCTTCTCCAGCAGCCCCTTCTTCTCCAGTGCGCTGAGTGCTGCACTCTGGATCTCCTCCTGCTTGAGGGCGGAGGGGGTCTGCGGCCCCTTGCGCAGCAAGGCGAGGGCCTGCTGCTGCTTGGCCGCCCGCTTGAGCTCGTTGAGATCGACCGCCATGCCGGCCTCGGTGGCGAACCAGAACTCCAGCTCCCGATAGGCGGCGGGCTCCCCCTTGCGCACCAGCACCGGCAGGGCGTGGGGCAGTACCTCCCCCAGTGGATGCTGGTAATAGCTGGCACTCCAGGCCATCAGCGCCAGAATATCTGGCCCCAGCACCGGCGTCGCGTCCAATACCCGCTTGATGGGTTTGAGCTTGTTGCGCGGTACCTGGCTGTCGGCCGGGTGATCCACCACCAGTCCGACCAGGGTTTGCGGGCCGAACGGGATCTCGACCCGGCAGCCGGGGGCAGGCAAGGGCAGGGGGGAGAGATAGTCGAAATGACGGCGTAACGGTACCGGCACAGCCACACGAACCAGATCCAGCGTTTGGGAAGAATTCACCAGAGATTGCCTATTTTTTCTGCGAAGCCACTTGCCTGATCTCAGGCATTTCCTATATTATTCGCAGCCTTTGAAACTGTGTTCAACAATCGTGTGGTGTCCGACAGAAGATCGGATGGCGACACGGCCTATTACTTTGAGGTTGTCCATGAAAGCTGGTATCCACCCTGACTACGTAGCCATCACCGCCAAGTGCTCTTGCGGTAACGTCATCAACACTTTCTCTACCGTTGGTAAAGATCTGAACCTGGACGTGTGCTCCGAGTGCCACCCGTTCTACACCGGCAAGCAGAAAGAAGTTTCTAGCGGCGGCCGCGTAGACAAGTTCAACAAGCGTTTCGGTGCGATGACCACCAAGAAGTAATTTTACTTCTGAAGAATTCTGAAAAAGGCGCCCAATGGGCGCCTTTTTTATTGGTCGGCGTTCTGTCAGGGCCCGCTTTGCCCTATGGTGGTGTGGTTGACGAGGGATGCAGAGCAGGAGCGAGTGAATGAGGAATTGTCTGGTGATGGGGGCGGCGGGCTACATAGGTTCTTACCTGGTGCCCCATCTGCAGGAGCTGGGTTATCGGGTGATTGCCGGGGCGCGGCGCCCCTGCCGGTTGCCGCCCGGGGTGGAGTTTCGCCTCGCCGACAGCCTCAAGCCCATCACCCTGCTGCCCGCCCTGGCCGGCATCGACACCGTCTTCTATCTGGTGCATGCCATGGGAGCAGGGGCCGACTTTCACCGGCTGGAGCAGCAGGGGGTGAAGAACTTCGCCGCCGCTGCCCGCGCCGCCGGGGTGCGCCGCATCATCTATCTCGGCGCCATCCAGCCCGAGCCCTGCAACAGCCGCCATCTCAACTCCCGCCGTCACTGTGGCGAGCTGTTTCGGGGCGCCGGCGTGCCGACGGTGGAGCTGCGCGCCGGCATCATCATTGGCCCCGGCTCGGCGGCGTTTGAGGTGATGCGGGATCTGGTGTTCAACCTGCCGCTGATGGTGACCCCAAAGTGGGTGCGCTCGCGCACGCCGCCGATTGCACTGTCCAACCTGCTGCACTATCTGGGCGGGCTGGTGGAGGCCGACGGGGTGGACGGCCAGATCTTCAACGCCGCCGGCCCCGAGCTGCTCAGCTACCAGCAGCAGTTGCAGAAGTTTGCCGCCCATATCGGCAAGCGCTGCCCCATCATTCCCATCCCCTTCCTGAGCCCGCGCCTCTCCGCCTGGTGGCTGCAATTCGTCACCTCGGTGCCGCAACCGGTGGCCAAGGCGCTGGTGGGCGGCCTCAAGCACGACATTCCGGCCGATGACGGCCCGTTGCGGGCCCTGCTGCCGCAAACCCTGCTCAGCTTCGACGAGGCGCTGGCGGAGAGCCTCTCTCTGGAGCAGCGGCTCGGTGCCGAACAGCAGGGAGAGGAGACCCCGCTCGGCCTGCGCTGGCGTCATCCTGAGTACGGCTTCTATGACCGCACCGCCAGTGGCGATGCCCTCAGTCTCGCCTCGCCGGAGGTGGTGTGGCAGGTGCTGCAGCAGCTGGGGGGCGAGCAGCGCTACTTCTACATGAACCAGCTGTGGGTGGTGCGCGAATGGATGGATCACCTGATCGGCGGCCCGGCCCTGACCCGCGGCCGTACCAATCCGGATCGCTTCGTGAAGGGGGACATGCTGGACTCCTGGCAGATCCTCGGGGTGGACGAGGGGCGTAGGCTGGATCTGCTGTTCAACATGCGGGCCCCCGGTGTCGGCCGGCTGGAGTTCAACATACTGCCGGAGGAGTCGGGGCTGACCCGGCTCAAGGTGACGGCCCACTGGCATCCGCAGGGGGCCTGGGGGCTGGCCTACTGGCTCGCCATGCTGCCGTTTCACCTCTTCATCTTCCAGGGGATGACGGAGGCGATCGCCCGGAAGGCGGAGGCCAGGGCGGGAATCCCCGTCATGGATTGAAACCATATCTATAACTAAATAGGTATTGGTGGGTGGTATGACATGCTAATTACTGGCTTGTCATTGGCGGGTTGGCGATACTTTCCTCTGTGAAAGCCCGGTGGTTTTCTTTATGATCCCCAGCCCTCGCCCGTGGGCGAGCCAATGCACCACTCATTCACTACCGTATCGGGGTCCCCCATGTCCGATCAGCAGCACGATCTCCGCCAACAGGCACTCGACTACCACGCCCAGCCCGTGCCGGGCAAAATCGCCATCGCCCTCACCAAGCCCGCCGAGACCGCCCGCGATCTGGCACTGGCCTACAGCCCGGGCGTCGCCGAGCCGGTGCGCGAGATCGCCGCCAACCCGGCCGATGCCTACCGTTACACCGGCAAGGGCAATCTGGTGGCCGTCATCTCCAACGGCACCGCCATCCTGGGGCTGGGCAATCTGGGCCCGCTGGCCTCCAAGCCGGTGATGGAGGGCAAGGCCCTGCTATTCAAGCGCTTTGCCGGCATCGATGCCATCGACATCGAGGTGAAGCACGACACCAGCGCCCAGTTCATCGACACGGTCGCCGCCATCGCCGACACCTTCGGCGGCATCAACCTGGAAGACATCAAGGCCCCCGAGTGCTTCGAGATTGAACAGGCGCTGATCGAGCGCTGCGACATCCCGGTGTTCCACGATGACCAGCACGGCACCGCCATCGTCACCGCCGCCGGCCTGCTCAACGCGCTGGAAGTGCAGGGCAAGCAGATTGGCGACAGCCGCATCGTCTGCATGGGTGCCGGCGCCGCCGCCACCGCCTGCATGGACCTGCTGATCAAGTGTGGCGCCAAGCCGCACAACATCTTCATGCTGGACCGTCAGGGCGTGATCCACAGCGGTCGCACCGATCTGAACCAGTACAAGCAGCGCTTCGCCAACGACACCCCTCTGCGTACCCTGATGGAGGTGATGGACGGGGCTGACGTGTTCGTCGGCGTCTCCGGCCCTGACGTGCTGCCCGCCGAGGCGGTAGCGCTGATGGCCGCCAACCCGGTGATCTTCGCCTGCTCCAACCCGGACCCCGAGATCAAGCCGGCGCTGGCTCACGCAGTGCGCGGTGACCTCATCATGGGCACCGGTCGCTCCGACTACCCGAACCAGATCAACAACGTGCTCTGCTTCCCCTTCATCTTCCGCGGTGCCCTCGACGCCCGTGCCAGCCGCATCAACGATGCCATGAAGATTGCGGCGGTCGAGGCGATCCGTGGCCTGGCCAAGGAGCCGGTACCGGCCGAGGTGCTGACCGCTGCCGGCGTGAGCGAGCTCGCCTTCGGCAAGGATTACGTCATTCCCAAGCCGATGGATGCCCGTCTGCTGCCGCACGTCGCCCGCGCCGTGGCGCTGGCAGCGGTGGAATCCGGTGTTGCCCGCATCGCCCTGCCGGCGGACTACATGCTGGGTTGAGTCACGGCAAGCGCGCAGAAAACAGAAGGGGCCCCATCTCGGGGCCCCTTTTCATTACGGGAAGCTTGCTGGTCAATTATTTGGTCTTGGGAGCAACCTTGACGGCCGGCGCCTTGGCGTGGGCAGCCTTGTGGTGTTTTTTCACGACCTTGGTCTGGGTAGCCTGGGGAGCGGCAGCCTTGGTCGGGGTGGCAGCCATGGTGAAGCCGGAGGTCAGGGCGAAGACAGCAGCCAGGCTCAGGGGGATCAGCTTGTTCATATTCCAGTTCCTCATTCGGGTTGATGACATGGAGCGTTTCTCCATGACTTCATCCTAGGGCTGTTCGACTTGCGGTTCAGTGAGTGACTGGTGACGGTTTGTATCCAAATGTACAGGCAGCATCAGGCAGAAACGGGCACCGCTGCTGCTTGGCAGCAGCTGCACCTCGCCGCCGTGGTGGCGGGCGATGCTGCGTACGATGGCCAGCCCCAGCCCGGCACCGCCGGTGCGTCGGTCGCGGCTCTGATCCAGCCGCACGAAGGGCTCGAAGATCTGCGGCGCCAGCGCCGGATCGATGCCGGCACCGTCGTCGGCCACCTCCAGCAGATAGAGATCCTGCTGGCGCGCCATGCTGAGGGTCACCCGGCCGGCGGCGTGGCGCAGGGCGTTGCCGATGAGGTTCTCCAGCGCCCGATCGAGCAGGCGGATGTCGCCGCGCCAGGGCAGGGCCATGGCCGGGCGCACGAAGTCGAGCCGTTTGTCCGGTCGCAGCGCCTGCCAGTCGGCGAGGCGGCTGCCGGCCCAGCTGCCGAGCTCCAGCTCGCTGCACTGCAGCGGCAGCTCGGGACGATCGAGCCTGGCGTAGGTGAGCATCTCCTCGATGAGGGCGTCCAGCGCGCCGAGATCCCGCTCCAGCCCCTGCTGCTCCTCGGCCGAGGGGGCGGGAGCCAGCATGGCGAGCCGGTAGCGCAGCCGCACCAGCGGGGTGCGCAGCTCGTGGGCGATGGCGTCGGTCAGCTGCTTGCGGCTGGCCAGCATGGCCTGCAGCTGCTCGGTCATCTGGTCGAAGGTGCGGCCGACCCGGCCCAGGCTGCTGCCGGGGGGCAAGCGGGTGCGGCAGGAGAGATCCCCATCGCCGACCCGACGGGCGGTCTGTTCGAGCTGCTGCAGGCCGCGCCAGTGCGGGCGCAGCCAGAGCAGGATCGGCAGTCCCAGCGAGAGACCGATGGCCAGCAGCAGTCCCACGTCGACCCAGTGCAGCTCGTGCAGGTAGGAGAGATAGGGGACGGGGCCGACGATCAGCACCTGATCTGTGCCCGGAATGCGCTGCAGGAAGGTGTCATCCTCCTCGACGATGACGATGTTGCCGGCCTCCAGAAAGGCCTGATCCTCGTTGGCCAGCGGCTGGTTGGCGAGGGCGCCGATCTGCAGCGGCAGGGTGAGCTGGCGGCTCTGATCCGCCATGCGGGCGGGCCAGTGCTCGGCCGGCAAGCGGGCCAGCTCGCCGGTGAGCAGGCCGAGAGAGCCCTGCATCATCCGCTCCAGATAGCGATCTCCCGCCCGTTCGGCGGTGACCTGATAGACCATGCCGACCAGCAGAATGGCCAGGGTGAAACAGCCGATCAGCAGCAGATAGAACTGGATAAACAGGCGGCGCATGGGGGCTCTCCTCTTGCCTGGATTACGTCTGGGCATTGCCTTGCTGCCCCCTCATCCCCAACCCTTCTCCCGCAAGGGGATAAGGGAGCAGAGAGCATCAAGGTCATTCGGCGGGGCTTATTCCCAGGCCTGGGGCACCAGCAGGTAGCCTTTCTGGCGCACCGTCTTGATGCGGGTCGGGTTGCTGGTGTCGTCCCCCAGCTTGCGGCGCAGACGGGAGATGGCAACGTCCATGCTGCGATCCTGGCCGTCGTAGTCACGGCCGCGCAGGCTGCGAAACAGCGCCTCCCGCCCCAGGATCTGGCCGGCGTGGCAGGCCAGCTCCCACAGAAGGTCGAAATCGGCGGTGGAGAGCGGAATGCTGTCGCCGTCGAGGCGCACGTCCCGGCCCGGGCCGTCGATCTGCAGACGGCCGAACTGCAGGCGCTGGGGTGGAGTGCCGGCGACCACGGGCTGCGGGGCCTGTTGCCCCTGCTGGCGGAACTGGACCCGCAGCCGGGCCAGCAGCACGGGGGGCGGCGTGGTCTTGAGGATGTAGTCGTTGGCCCCCAGCTCCAGGCTCAGGATCTGGTTCATGTCGCTGTCGAGCGAGGTGAGCATGACGATGGGGCCGGCAAAGCGCGGGCGCAGATCCCGGCACAGGGAGAGACCATCCTGACCCGGCAGCATGATGTCGAGCAGCACCAGGTCCGGCTGCTCGGCCTCGACCCTGGCGAGCGCCCGATCGCCCCTCGGCTCCAGCAGCACTTCCATGTCGTGGCGGGCCAGCCAGCTGCTGATGAGTTGGCCTATCTCGGGATCATCTTCAACAAAAAGAATGCGTTGCATGGTGGCATGACACCCAGACTGTGGCGCGGATGCGCGTGCCGCCAGCATAGCGGCTCCGGCCGCCCCATGCACTGGGATAAATAATCAAACAGGGCCCGCGGGCCCTGTCTTGTCTTGTCTTGCTGGTCGAGCGGGGGCTCTGCCCCGACAGCATCAACCCGCCTTGCGTTTGAGATAGACGCCGGCTTCCATATGGTGAGTCCAGGGGAACTGATCGAACAGGGCGAAGCGGGCGATCTCGTGGGTTTCGCCCAGCACCTGCATGTTGGCCTGCAGGGTCTCGGGGTTGCAGGAGATGTAGAGGATGTTGTCGTAATCCTGCACCAGCTTGACGGTGGCGTCGTCGAGGCCGGCCCGGGGCGGGTCGACGAAGATGGTGTTGCACTGGTAGGCGGAGAGATCGACCCCCTTGAGGCGGTTGAACTCCCGCTCGCCGCGCATCGCCATGGTGAACTCCTCGGCCGACATGCGCAGGATGATCAGGTTGTCGACGCCGTTGGCGGCGATGTTGAACTGGGCGGAATCCACGCTCGGCTTGGCGATCTCGGTGGCCAGCACCTTGCTAAAGTTCTGCGCCAGGGCGATGGAGAAGTTGCCGTTGCCGCAGTAGAGCTCCAGCAGGTCGCCCTCGCTCCCCTTGGTCACGTCCAGCGCCCAGCTCAGCATCTGTTCGTTGATGGCGGCGTTGGGCTGGGTGAAGCTGTTTTCCACCTGCTTGTAGACCAGCTCGCGCCCCTGCACGGTCAGCCGTTCGATGACGAACTCCTCCCCCAGGCAGATTTTCTGCTTGTGGGCGCGGCCAATCAGCTGCAGCTCGAACCCCTGAGCCCGCAGGTCGGCCTGCAGCGCCTCGGCGGCCTGCTGCCACTCGCTCTCTAGCTTGCGGTGGTAGAGCAGGCTGACGCAGATCTGGCCGGACTGGGTAGAGAGGTAGTCGATCTGGAACAGCTTGCGGCGCAGCACGGGGTGCGGGCGCAGCCCCTCCAGCAGCACCGGCATCAGCCGGTTGATGAGGCGACTGGCGGTGGGGAACTGGTCGACCCGGATGATCTCCTTGGTGGCCGGCGCATACATGCAGTGGTACAGGTCGTCACCGTCGTGCCAGATGCGAAACTCGGCGCGCATCCGGTAGTGTTTGGCGGGGGAGGCATGCACTTCCAGCGCAGGCAGGGTGAAGTCGGCAAACAACCCGCAGAGGCGCTCGCGCTTCTCGTCGAGCTGGGCCTGGTAGTCGGCCGGGGTTCGAAGGGGCGCCGGGTCGGCGGAAACCTGCTGGGATTGGGTCATGATTTACCTCACATGCACACCGGTCTGGCCGGGACGAAATCGGGGGAAGCCTGCGGCCACCCAAAGGGGCCCGATTTTAAAAGGCCGCTGCGGATTGTCCAGCATTTTGTGGTCAAGAAGTGTGCAGTCAGGCCGATAGCTGATCTACAGGCATGGTGGGAGGACACATTATGCAGATCGACGGAGTGGGCGCGGCCCAACCCAAGGGAGTGGGTGTTGCTCCCAAATCGCCCCAGCAGGCGGACTCGAAGCCGGTAAACAACGGGGACGAAGTCTCGTTGCACAAGGCGCCGAAATGGGCGCAGGTGCTGGTGCAGCAGGCGCTGCAGTTCGCGCTGGAGATCAACGGCCAGGGCTACAAGGCGCCCAAGGTACAGGATCAGCCGGAGGCGGTGACCCCGGATACCCTATTCGACTTCCAGTCGGTGGCCGACAACGTGCTGCAGTTCGTCACCGGCCGGCTGGGGGCTGCCCGGGCCGACGGCAAGTCGGACGACAGCCTGACCGGCATGATGGAGCAGGCCCGCAAGGGGGTGGACAAGGGCTTTGGTGACGCCAGGAAACAGCTTGGCGACTGGGCGGACAACGAAGACATCAAGACCGGCATGGATCAGAGCTACAAGCTGATCCAGGAGGGGCTCGATCAGTTCGAGAAGGAGTTCTTTGGCAAGGTCTCTACCACCGACATGGGGCAGGCCGAGATGGCCAGCCGCCAGCAGGGCTCGCTGGAGATCCAGACCAAGGATGGCGACAAGGTGGTGCTGCGCTTCAACGACAGCTGGCAGACCAAGTCCCAGAAGGATGACAGCGGCAGCCAGTTCAGCCTCAAGTCGAGCCAGAGCTTCAGCTTCTCGCTGGAGGGCAACCTGAGCAGCGAGGAGATGGACTCCATCGGCAAGCTGGTCAAGGGGATCGACGATCTGGCCGGCAGCTTCTTCTCCGGCAATTTCGACGACCTGTTGAAGAAGGCGGGCGAGCTGAAGCTGGATGACAGCCAGCTGGCCTCCTATTCGCTCAAGCTCAAGCAGAGCCTCAAGCTGAGCCAGACCTATCAGGGGGCGCACTCCCTGCAGGAGATGCTCAAGCCGCTGGCGGACTACCTACCCAAGCTGGATCAGGTGCAGCAGCAGGCGGATGCCCTGTTGCCGGCGTCCCAGCAGCAGGCGCTGACGCCAGCGGTGCTGGCGGCCCGTGGTCAGAGCGATCCGGCCCAGGTGGGCAGCTTCACCAGCTTCAACCAGCGGATGCTGGATGCGCTGCGGATGATCGGCCAGTTCCAGCCGGCGACGGATGCCAGCAGCAAGAGCGTTTGAACCGTTTTGGATCGAGAAGGACCATGACCGGCCGTTTGCCAGCTCCTGCGGGGGCTGGCAAACTGGCCTTTTTCCCGATCCGGCCGCCCCATGAACCCGAAAAAGCCCAGAGACAAGCGCGAGCTTTGCTACCCCTTCATCTTCGAAACCCAGTTCCAGTGTGACTACGAGATCGCCACCGACGAGCTCTGCTGCCAGGTGGGCGCCGTGTTGTCACACTTGGCTCCGGATGCCGAGCTTGCGCCTATGCAGGCGGATCTCGCGGCGCTGCAGCGGCTTATCTACAACCTCAACGGCTCGGTGCGCGGCCGGCTCGGCATCTTCGAGGAGGATCTGGCGTGGCTGAAGGGGCGTTACGATCACTACAACGAGGCGAGCCGCGGCCGGGTGACCGGTTTCGTGCTGCCGCAAGGGCCGCAGCCGATCCCGACCCTGCACCTGTGCCGCTGTGGCAGCAAGAAGGTGGTGCGGCTGCTGGTGCGGCTGGAGGAGAGCGGGGTGCGCTTCGACCCCATCCTCTATCGTTTCGCCAACCTGCTGGCCAACTTCTTCTTCGTGCTGACTGTCTACCTCAAGCAGCTGTGGCAGGTGGACGAGGTGCCCTACGTCAGCATCAACTACTGAATACGGCCAAAAAAGCTTTTGTTTTTCATGAAGATCAAACACGATCATCCCATTTGTCGGTCGCCGGGATGGTCCCGGTAGTGCAGGGGGAAGGTCATGACCATGCTTCATCTCAGTGGCAGTTCGTTCTTGATGCCGGGCAACCTCGCCTGGCGCCCCCTGGCTGAATATGGCGAAGTGCAGGTGGCCCCCCATGGCCAGTGGTTGCAGACCCTGATGAACCAGGGCGCCGATGCCGCGGCCGGGACCCACATCATCATCTGGCTGTGGGAAGATCTGGTGCCCGCCCGGACCCTGCCGTACTCGCCAGCCTGGCGCTGCGCCGCGCCATCGAGTGTCTGGAGCGAGATGAGCGCTGCGAGGTCACCGTACTGGGCGAACCCCAGCTCGGCAAGCGGGGGCTCTACCCGGATTTGTCGACCCGCTATTCGGGCTGGCAGGTGCGGGAGATGATGAATCTGCTGGCCTACAGCGACGGCAAGCTGACCCTGTTCGAGATTGCCGAGACCATAGGGGCGCCATTCTGGCGGGTGGAGCCGCTGGCGCGAATGCTGCTGGAGGCCGGGCTGCTGCGTCGCCTCAGCCCGCAACCGGACTACTCGATCACCGATAGGCCGGCCCCGGTGCGTTCTGCAGTTCGGCCGCGGGCAGCGGGCTGGTGTGCAGCAACTCACTGAAGGTCTGGCGGCGTGACAGCTCCTGCTCGGAGGCGTTGGAAATGGCCTTGATCATCAATGGTCTCCTGTTGTGGTGTCGCCGGCCGGGGTCGACAGGCAGTGCACCACTTCATATTCGAGGTAGTCGGCCAGTCCCAGCCAGTCCTGGCGTTCCTGGCACTGCAGCAGGGCGGCTACCAGTCCGGGCGGCAGGTTGCCCTGCTCGGTGAACACCTCTTGCAGCAGTTCCGGCAGTGCCTGACTCGCGGCGACCGACTGCCCCAGCCGAAACTGGTGCGCCAGGGCGGTGAGGCGGGTGATCTGGCCGTTTTTCATTGCACGTACTCCGGGTGATAGTGGCAGCCGGCGATCTCCGCTCCCTCCCTGCTGCAGTTCCAGAATTGCACCTCGGGGTGGCGCGCTATGTAGCGCTCGAGCTCGGTGCGGTAGGCGGAAAAGTTCGGATTGGTCTTGACCCGCCGGCCATGGCCGTCGAGGGTCCAGCTGAGTGCCAGCGCGGCGCTGGGGCCGAGGGCGCCATCGGCCCAGCCCGAGTGAGTGAGCTCGCCGGGAAAGGCGAAGTCGGTGCCCAGCAGGATGACCTGGCGGCAACCCATCTGCACGGCGAGATCCACGGCGGGATGAATGACGCTGCCGCCCGAGTGCAGCACGCCCTTGGGGAGCGTCTGTCGCAGTTGCTGATACATGGGGCTGCGGGAGTAGGCGGTCTTGCGCGGCCCCTGCCAGGCCAGCAAAGCTGCCGTGGGTACCGTGGGGTAATAGACCAGGGTGGTCTGGGCCGACTGGGCGGCGGGCAGCCGGTTGCCGTGGATGGCGTCATCTATGGTGACGACGATGTCGGGCCGGATGCCGTTGCCAAGCAAAAACGCCAGCGCGGTATCGACGCTGATCAGCAGGTAGTCTTGCCGACGGCTCTGCAACTGGGCCTGCAGGGTGGCCAGGTTGTGCTGCAGGGTCGGGCCGCTCGCCACGATCAGCGCCTGCTTGCCCTGAGCCAGACCAAACAGGGAGGCCACATCGCCGTCTCCGGCCACCAGTTCGCGATTTTCGGCCAGCCGCCGGGTGACGTCGGGGTGTTCGGCGTCGAACCTGGCCCGGGCGAACGGCAAGTCGATTTCACTCACCAGCCGGTCGCGGATGCGGGCGGCGGCATCTTCCACCAGCAGCAGCTCGGGCGGCAGAGCGAAAAAGGGCAGCCGCACTTCCCCCTCGTCGCCGGCCATCATCAGCTCGACCCTGGGATCCGCCAGCCAGTCCTGCTGGTCCAGCAGCCGCAGCACCAGGGCAAACAGGGCGCCATTCATGATCTTCACTTCCAGCCGCTTGAGGCTGCTGCGCCCCAGCAGGGCGCGCGGCAGATCGCCAAGCCCGGTGCCGTAGAGGTGCAGCACAGCTTGCTCGGGCAGGCTGGCGGCCTGCAGCTCGGCCTCTTTCACCCGGTCGTGCCGGCTGGTGAGCTGGATGCCGTGGAGGCTGAGGGTGGAGCCGAGCCCCTCGGTCAGCTCGGCCGGCAGGCTTTCCACGTCCTGTGCCAGCAGGCGGGGCCAGAGGGCGGGCCAGCGCTGACTGATGAGCCTGCCGTGCTGGTTGAACAGATCATCACTCATCTTTGTCTATCCACTCCCAGCTCAGCGGTTGATTGGCGCTCAGGCTGCGGTTGACCCGCTTGCCGATGATCCGATCGTAATCGGCGGGAGGCAGGCCGAGGGCGGGGCGCACCGACTTGATATGTTCTGCGGTGAGCACCTCGCCAGCTGCCATCTCCTTGACCAGATAGAGGGAGCGGCGAAACGCGCGGTTGCCCTGTTCACTGGCGGTGAGCTGGTAATCGGCTACCCCGAGGGCGGCATGGGCGGTATTGACCGAGGCCACCAGCTCGGTGAGTTCGGCCGGTTCCATGGAGAAGGCGCAATCCGGCCCGCCGTCGGCGCGGGCCAGGGTGAAGTGTTTCTCGATGAGGGTGGCCCCGAGCGCGGTGGCGGCAATGGCCGTGGCGGACCCCAGGGTGTGATCGGAGAGCCCCACCTCGACCCCGAAGCGCTGGCGCAACATGGGGATGGTACGCAGGTTGTATTCGGCGGCCGGCGCCGGATAGCCGCTGACGCAGTGCAGCAGCGCGAGCTGGCCGTTGCCGTGCTTGAGCGCCATCTCGACCGCGGCGGCGATCTCGGCCTCGTTCGCCATGCCGGTGGACATGATGAGCGGCTTGCCGGTCTGGGCGGCGTAGCGGATGAGGGGCAGGTCCACCAGCTCGAAGGAGGCGATCTTGTAGGCCGGGCAGTTAAGGGATTCCAGCAGATCCACCGCGCTGAAGTCGAACGGACTGCTGAAAACCGTCAGTCCCAGCTCGCGCCCCTTGGCAAACAGGGCCTGATGCCACTCCCAGGGGGTGTGCGCCCACTCGTAAAGGTCATAGAGGTTGCGGCCATCCCACAAGCCGCCGTGGATCTGGAACTCGGGCCTGTCACTGTTGAGGGTGATGGTGTCGGGCCGGTAGGTCTGCAGCTTGACCGCGCTGGCCCCGGCCTCCTTGGCGGCTGTCATGATGGCCAGTGCACGCTCCAGGTTGCCGTTGTGGTTGGCCGACAGCTCGGCGATCACGTACGGAGCCTGCGCCGGGCCGATGGATTGATGGGCGATCTGCATCTGTGTTCAGACTCCTGTGCCAAGTTGCCAGCCTTGCGGCGCCGGCTGCCAGGGGGCAGGGGGCGCTATCTGCGGTGGCTCGGCAAGATAGAGGGGAAATTGGGAGAAAATTGTTTGCAAGCGATGTGCCAGCTCTTGCCACTCCGCTGGTTGCAGTGGCCGGGTGGCCTGCCATGTCAGCTGCTGGCCGTTCAGCGTCAGGGTGAGCAGCGGCTGGTCATCGTACAGGAAGTGCCACCGCTGGCCATCGGGCTGCAGCCGGCTGCCGGTTTGGGGCAACAACCAGGCGGTGAGCCGATCCAGCCCCAGCCCGTCCACCTGCTGCTGGCCGCGGCGGCGGTAGTCGTCTGACTGTTGTTCAAGGCGTTGCAGGGCCTGCAGCAGCCGCTCAGGCTTGGCCAGCTCGTTCAGGGTCAGCCGCTCGGCAAGCTGAAAGCGGGCGATCACCTGGTCGTTGAACTGCTGGTTGTCGACGATGGGTACCGCCAGGGTCGGCAGGCCGAGACAGGCCCGCTCCCAGGTCATGCCGCCGGCGGCGCCGATGGCGAAGTCGTGCCGGCTCATCAGGTCGGCCATCTGGTCGCTCTGGCGCAGCAGCGCCAGGTCGAGGTCGGCCAGTTCGGCCACCCTCTGTTCCAGCTCGGGCCAGAAGGGATTGGCGCCGCCCGCCACCAGGGTCCATTGGATGGTGCGGGCCCAGGGCAGCTTGGCCAGGCTGTTGAGGGTGACGAGGCAGGCACCCGCCGGGTCGGCGCCGCCAAAGCAGACGAGCCCCCTTTGCCACCGGTCTGTATGTTGACGTGCCAGCTGGCGATAGGCGGGGCGCAGCAGGGCGTAGTCGGTACCCAGCAGCAGCCGGCAATCGGCGGGGGTGAGGGGCTGGTAATCGGCGACGCGGCGCAAGGGGCCCTGATCCAGCAGCAGCTCGCAGTGGTGCGGCCGGTCGGCCAGATCATCGATCACCAGCATGCGGCCGCAGTGGGCGGCCAGCTGGGTTTCGAGTCGCTGGTCAATCTGGTAGTGATCGAACACCAGCCAGTCGGGCAGCAAGCCGGGCAGCGGGCCGGCGTCATCCGGCGCGCTCAGGGGATGGTGGTGATGGGGCCGCAGCAGTGGCAGCAGGTGCGCCGGCAGATCGTGGCAGAGGAAGTGGCACTCGGCCCCGGCGGCGTGCAGCCGATCGGCGATGGCCAGACAGCGCATCAGGTGGCCCAAGCCGATATCGGCGCCAGCGTCGAGCCGGAAGGCAACCTTAAACGTCATCTTGGGCCAGCACTTGATAGAGCAGTTCGGCCAGGTGCCAATCTTCCGGCGTGTCGATGTCGACCACCCTGTGCCGCGGCAATATGTGGCCGATCCCTTCTCCCCCCACCGGGCTGATCCCGCCCAGCCAGGCCGCGCGACTGCCCCAGTAGAACTGGCCGGCATCCTGGTAGGCGGGCTCCAGATCCTGGGAGCGTTTCGCCATCTGCTCCGGCCAGAACGGTGTGACCCTGCCTTGCGCGTCCATGCGCACCGCCCGCTGGATCGGGAAGCCGAATTCGGCCACCGTGTAGACGAAGGGGGCCTTGCTGGCGAGCAGGCGGTGGTGGGCGGCGCGCAGGTCGGCGGCCTGGATCAGTGGCACGGTGGCATAGATGCAGCAGTAGTGCTCTGCCTGGATGCCAAGCTGGTCGAGCCGCTGGATGGTGTCGATCACCACAGGGGTGGTGCCGGTATGGTCATCGGCCAGCGCCGCGCCGCGCAGGAAAGGCACCTCGGCCCCGAGGCGACGGGCCACCTCGGCGATCTCAGGGTCATCGGTGGAGACCACCACCCGACTGAAACAGCCCGAGTCTCTGGCTGCCCCGATGGCGTAGGCAATCATGGGCAAGCCGCAGAAGGGGCGGATGTTCTTGCGGGGAATGCGCTTGCTGCCGCCCCGTGCCGGGATGATGGCGATGGCCATGATGCTCTCTCCCTGAGGAGCCCGACGTGGTCGCCGAGCCGGATAATTGATGACAACTCGTTGATTATTTTTGAGATTATACCGAGTTTTCATCTTATATTATTGAGCTTTGCTACGGAATTGCCCGGTGATGGTCGATAACATGGGCAAGTGATGGGACGTCATTGGTATTGAACATGAGTTATGGTGTCGAATTACGCCCGCTCCAGCCTTGGGATCTGCCCACCCTGCGACGCTGGCGCAACCTGGACGAGGTGCGGTTGCAGATGGTGGAGCAGGCGCTCATCTCCCCCCGCCAGCAACGGCAGTGGTTCGTCAGCAGCCTTGAACGGGCTGACCAGCAGCACTGGGTGCTCTGGTGCCGCGGCCTGCGGGCTGGCTACGTCAATCTGAAAGGGGAGACGCGGCAATCGTTGCAGGGGCAGCCGGTGGCCGATGCCGGCCTCTATCTGGGCCGCTCCAGCGTGCGTCACCCCATGCTGGCCGTCGCCGCCGCCCTGTCACAGCTCGATCAGGGCTTCGATACCTTCGGGCTCGGCTGCATCCGCACCCTGGTGCGCACCGGCAACGACGCCGCCCTGCGCCTCAATGCACAGCTCGGCTATCGCCAACAGGGGCAACAGGGCGACTTCATCGCCCTCGAACTGCTGCCCGCCGACTATTATGCCGCCCGAGAACGGCTACGGAGATTTTTCAGATGACTACAGCGTTGGAACAGGTTTTTGCCGATGCCCTCGGCATCGACGTCGGCAGCGTCAGCGACCAGCTGGCCTACAACAGCATTCCCCAGTGGGACTCCGTCGCCCACATGGGCCTGATCGCCCAGCTGGAGGACTGCTACGGCGTGCTGCTCGATACCGATGACATCATCGACATGAGCTCGGTCGCCAAGGCCCGGGAGATCCTCGCCAAGTACGGGGTCGCCCTCTGATGCAGGGGCTGCTGCAAGGCAAGCGGGTGTTGATCACCGGCGCTAGGCGCGGCATCGGGCTTGCCATTGCCCGGCTGTTTGCCGCGCAGGGGGCCGAGCTGTGGCTGGCGGGACGTGACGAGGCGGCCATGAGCCGGCTGGCTGATGAGCTCGGCGCCGAGTTCGGCGTACCTTGTCACTCGCTCTATGTCGACGTGGCGCAGCCGCAGGCAGTCAAGCAGGCCTTTCAGCAGCTGTTTGCCCAGACCAGAATGCTGGACGTGCTGGTCAACAATGCCGGCATGCTGGAAGAGGGGCTGCTCGGCATGGTCAATCAGGCCCAGCTGGAGCAGACCTTCAGCCACAACACCTTCAGCGTGGTCTATTGCAGCCAGTATGCCGCCCGCCTGATGCAGCGCAGCGGTGGCGGCAGCATCATCAATCTCGCCTCCCTGATGGGGCGGGTCGGTGCCGCCGGCCTTTGCAGCTATGCCGGCAGCAAGGCGGCGGTGATCGGCATCACCCAGTCGCTGGCCAAGGAGCTGGCTGCCAGCCAGATCCGGGTCAATGCCATCGCCCCCGGTTTCATCGACACCGAGATGGCTCACGCCATCCCGGACGACAAGTTTGCCGAGCGGCTCGCCAGCATCGCCATGGGGCGCATCGGCACCCCGGACGAGGTGGCCAAGGTGGCGCTGTTTCTCGCTTCCGACCTGGCAAGCTATGTGACCGGCCAGGTCATCGGCGTGGATGGAGGCATGGCGGTCTGATGGATCACGCGCACGCACTGCTCGTCCACCTGCGGGAAGACAACCCGGCGCCGGCCTGGCGCGATCCGCAAGAGGGCTGGCTCTCCTACGGCGAGCTGGCACGGCGGGTGGCGCGGCTGGCGGCCAGCTATCCGGACGAGCGCAGCCTGGTCTATCTGCCCTTTTTCACCCGCACCGCCCACCTGCTGCATTATCTGGCGGCGCTCAAGTTGGGGCATGTCGTGATGTTGGCAGACCCGGCCCTCCCAGCGAGCCAGCACGATGCCAGCTGCCGGCAGTTTGGTGTGCGCTGGCGGGTCAATGACGTCGGCCAGCTGGAGCGGCTCGCCGCGGCGACGCCTGCCCTGCACCCGGCGCTGACGGTAATGCTGCCAACCTCGGGCAGTACCGGCAGCGCCAAGTGGGTGCGGCTGTCGGGGCGCAATCTGGCGGCCAACGCCGCCTCCATCGCCGACTATCTGGCGCTGACTGCGGCCGAGCGGGCCATCACCAGCCTGCCGCTGTATTACTCCTATGGCTTGTCGGTACTCAA
Organism: Aeromonas sp. R5-3; assembly: GCF_040908225.1. Classification (NCBI taxonomy): domain Bacteria; kingdom Pseudomonadati; phylum Pseudomonadota; class Gammaproteobacteria; order Aeromonadales; family Aeromonadaceae; genus Aeromonas; species Aeromonas sp. R5-3. Next base: position 89,245 of record NZ_JBFODH010000024.1, read on the forward strand.
CAGCCATCTGCTGGTGGGGGCCTCTCTGGTGCAGCATGAAGGGAGCGTGCTGGAGCGCGACTTCTGGCAGCTGGTCGATCTGCACGGCGTGAGCAGCTTTGCCGGGGTGCCCTTTACCTATCAGATGCTGGCCCGGCTGCGCTTTGACTGGGCCCGCTACCCCTCGTTGCAGACCCTGACCCAGGCGGGCGGGCGTCTCGAACCCGCGCTGGCGCAGCAGTTTGCCGAGCAGGCCCTGCGGCTGGAGCGGCGCTTCTTCGTCATGTACGGCCAGACCGAGGCCACCGCCCGCATGGCCTGGCTGGCGGCGCCCGAGGTGGCCGCCCATCCCGATGCCATCGGTCGCGCCATTCCCGGCGGCCAGTTCGCCTTGCGCGCGCTGGAGGGGGGCAAGCCCGGGGAGGGGGAGCTGGTCTATCGCGGCGACAACGTCATGCTGGGTTACGCCGGTGCGGCCGCAGATCTGGCGCTGGGCGCCCAGCTGCAGGAGCTGGCCACCGGCGATCTGGCCCGCTGCGATGAGGCGGGCCGCTACTACATCTGTGGCCGGCTCAGCCGTTTTCTCAAGCTGTTCGGCAAGCGGGTCAGCCTGGCGGAGGTCGAGAGCCAGCTCCATCGCTGGGGCTGGACGGGGGCCTGCGGTGGGCGTGACGACTGCCTGCTGGTGGCTGTCGAGCCCCGCGATGACTTGACGACCGACGGCTTGCTGCGCGAGCTGGCGCAGTGGCTGCAGGCCCCGCCGCGGGCGGTGCAGGTGGTGCAGGTGACACAACTGCCGCGCACCGCCAATCACAAGATTGACTACGCCGCCCTGGCCAGACTGGCGGGGGAGGCGTGATGGAGCAGTTGCTGAGCGCGCCGGTCTTCGCCCTGCCCCAGGCCGCCAAACAGGCGCTGCTGCTGGCGCGGCTCAACGCGTTGACTGCGCACCATCAGGCCCACTGCACGGCTTATAACAATGTGCTGCAAGCCTTCGGCTGGACGGCCGCGGCGACCGACTACGATGCGCTGCCCTACCTGGCGGCCCGGCTGTTCAAACTGGCCCAATGGCAGAGCGTGCCGCAGAGCGAGGTGTTCAAGGTGCTCACCTCGTCGGGCACCACGGGCTCGCCATCACGGATCGTGCTGGACAGGGAGACCGCCGCCCTGCAGAGCAAGGTGCTGGTGAAGATCCTGCAGGAGTTTGTCGGCAAGCAGCGCCTGCCCATGCTGCTGGTGGAGCAACCCGCCCTCATCCAGAACCGCAGCGGCTTTTCGGCGCGCGGCGCGGGCGCGCTGGGACTCTCTTTCCTCGGCCGTGACCATACCTATGCCCTCGACGAGCAGATGCGGCCCAACTGGCCTGTCATCGAGGCCTTCTGTGACAAATATGCCGGCCAGCCGGTGTTGCTGTTCGGTTTCACCTTCATGGTCTGGCAATGCCTGCTGGAGCCGCTGCGCGAGCGCGGCCTGCAACTGCCGCTGACGCAGGGCATTTTGTTTCACAGCGGCGGCTGGAAGAAGCTGCAGCACCTGGCGGTGGACAATCCCGCCTTCAAGGCCCGCTGCCGTGACCAGCTGGGGCTGGGCCGGGTACACAACTTCTACGGCATGGTGGAGCAGGTGGGCTCCATCTTCGTCGAGTGCGAGCAGGGACACCTGCATGCTCCCGTGTTTGCCGATGTACAGGTGCGCGATCCGCTCACCCATCAGCCGCTCGGGATTGGCAGCCCAGGCCTGCTGCAGGTGCTCTCCGCCATTCCCGGCAGTTATCCCGGCCACAGCCTGCTGAGCGAGGATCTCGGCGTGCTGCTGGGGGAGGATGACTGCCCTTGTGGCCGCCATGGCCGTTATTTTCACGTAGCGGGACGCCAGCACGGCGCCGAGGTGAGGGGATGCAGCGACACCTTCCAATGACCTTGTCTGGGGCGACCACAGTGCTCTGGCAGGAGGGGCCGGCGGTCAGCTTCGTGGCCCCGACGACGGGCTGGCCAACCTTCTGCCCGCAGCCCTTGCCCTGCTTTGCCCCCGTCATCTGCGACTTCGTGGAGGCGCTGTCGGCCCGCCTGCAGCAGGAGGGGCGTCGTCATCCCGATCTGGCCGCGTTCGGTTTCTGGCTGCGGCCCCGCCAGCTGGCCAGAGAACAGCAGCGTTTGCAGGGACGGGGGCCGCTGGGGGTCACCTTTCACCTGGTGCCCTCCAACGTGCCGACGGTGGCTTTCTACTCCTGGTTGATGGCTCTGTTGATGGGCAACCCCTGCGTGGTGCGGCTGTCGTCACGCCGCGATCCGCAGCAGGAGGCCATGCTGGCGATCCTCAGCGAACTGTTCAGCCTCGGTGAATGGCAAGCGATCGCCGCCCGTACCCGCTTCATTCGCTATGAGCACGACGAGGGCATCACCGCCTGGCTGTCGGCGCGCTGCCGGCTGCGCATCATCTGGGGCGGCGACGAGACCATCCGCCAGGTGCGGGCCATTCCCCTGGCACCAACGGCGCAGGAAGTGGTGTTTCCGGATCGCCGCTCGATGGCGGTGCTCGACAGCCGCTGGCTGGCCGGGCTGGATCCGCAGGAGTGGCAACGGACGCTGGAAGCCTTGCAACAGGACTGCACCCGTTTCAACCAGCAGGCCTGCGCCTCGCCAACCACCCTCTGCTGGCTGGGTGAACCCGACGAGGGACTGCGCCGCCGCTTGCTGGAGGCCCTGTTTGCCCCCTTTGCCGCCGATCCCGCCCTGGCGATGGAGAGGCTCATCCACAGTCAACAAAATGCCGCCGAGCAGGGGGCAATGCAGGTGACCAGCTTGCCCGGCGTCACCTTATTGACTCCGATCAGCACGCTGCGGCTCGCACACGTCGGAGGAGGTACAGTTGCCGAATTTGTGGCCGATACCCTGAATGAGCTGCTGGCACAGCCCTGGGACATGCAGACTTGCGTCTGGGTCGGCGGTGACAGGGGCGGGGTCGAAGCGGCGCTGCCGACTGCCCCCACCTGCCGGATTGACCGGGTGGTGGCGCCTGGACAGGCGCTCGCATTCGAATGGCACTGGGATGGGTTGGATCTATTGCTATGTTGTAGTCGTTACATTAGGAGTTAATTGTTTATAGCAATATGGAGTATTCTAAATGTTATTTTTTAAGAAAAAAAACAAGGAAAATATACTAATATTCGGGACTGGGTCTGGGGGGGTTAACTTCTATAAGCAGTTCAGAGATAAATATATTATTTCTGGTTTTTTGGATAATAATAAAAATAAGCATGGCGCTAGACTCTTTGGTCATGAAATATATAGTCCCGAGACGATCCCATCTTTAGTTTTTCATAAAATATATATTGCCAGTGATTATTATGCTGATATTCATGAGCAGCTTACAAAAAAACTGGAAATTCCTGAAGAGAGAATAGAAATCTTTCATTCTATTAGTCTTGATAAGACGTCTTTAAAGCGGAGATTAGAAAACTGGCTTGATATATATTTATGCGCAGTTATTTGTAAGAGGCAAAGTCGACTATCTAGAATACTCTTTGAGTATTTTTATGTAAGGAGACATAGTGGTGGAGAAAGTAAGCTAAAGTTAGTCAGTTTTGATTGGTTGGACACTAGAATTGAAAACCAGATACATGTCTTTCGTGAGGAGATAGAAGGTGTTGCTGTAGGACCATTCTATATTAATAAATCACAGGCTATTGAAAAAATAATCATTCCTAAAGTGGCACTTTACAGATTCACCGATGGATATATATCTTCCGTTTCACGCTCGGTATTGCTACCAGATAATAACCTTGTTATTGAACGTGTTAAAACGGCAGAAGTGAACAATGCGGATTATAGTAGCTCGAGACTAATATATCACGGTGATAAGTTAGCTATTATAAGGACGGAGAAATCGATATACCTCAACAAGGGTGTTTTAATCAGTGGCGGTAGTGAGACAAATTACTATCATTGGATGTTAGAAATCCTGAGTCAACTGCAATTTGTCGACGAGCTTCCACAGGAGTATGATGATTACCCAATTATTATTTCTTCCTCTAGCCAAAGAATTTCTGCGGTTAAATCTTTTATAGATAAGGCAGGAATTTATCGGGACTTTATCTATATAGATAGTCTTTCATATTATCAGGTGGGAGATTTATTGATGATCACCCCCCCAAACAACCTTGTTCCAAATCTTAAAAATATTTCATGGAGTAATGTTAGGAATTCATATGTAAGAAGCGAGTCCCTATATTATTTACGGAGGACAGCATCAAAAAATATTAAGTGTGTGGGGGGGGCTATATACAAAAGGGTTTTCTTAGCAAGGAAAAACTTCATAAGAAAGTATAATCAAGATGCTCTCTTTACTGCATTATCTAAATTCGGGTTCCAAGCAATTTACATGGAGGATTTTAGTTTTGATGATCAAGTAGCTTTTATTTCGAAAGCGGAAATAATAGTTGGGCCAACCGGTGCAGCATGGACAAATATATTGTTTTCTTCACCAGGGACGAAAGCATTATGCTGGATGGCTGATGAAGCTGGTGATTTATCTTGCTTTTCTAATATAGCTAACGCACTAGACATTGATCTCACTTATATTAACTATAGTGCGGGCTCGACAGATACGAGAAAGATATATTATGCATCATACAGTATAGATATAGAGATGGTTGTAGGTTGGGTTATCGACGCGATTAACATGCCAAAAGGTAAATTTTAAAAATGATGATATATTTTTTCTCTGGATATGAACATGCATTATTTTTGGTATGTTTAAATTAGGTCTAAATATATACTAAGAGAGTGCATAAATGAAGCCTGAAAATAAATTTAAACCAATCGCTTTTCTTGTTCATGCTGCAGAGATGTGCAATCACTATAAATCTGTATGGCGACTGTTAGGGCGGGATGAATTTGATACTGTTTTACATGGGACTGTGAGCGAAATAGCTGAAAGCAGATCTTTGATTGAGAGTATGGGTTATACATGTTACGAAAGCAAAACAATAATAGATAATAGCCATAAGTATGACATCGTTGTCTCTAACCATAGCATGTTTGATTATGGTGATAAACCACTAATACACGCCATCGGCGATAGGCAAGTTAGATTCATGTATGCCTTAGGAAAGGAAAAACATAATTTTTCTGATTGGAACAAACATTATGATCTAGTACTTTGCTTTGGACCATGGCAGGCCGATAGAATGAATGACCTGTACTCAGTTGCAACGTTTCAAATGGGTTACCCACGCTACGATGATTATTTTCGTGAGCTTGATTGTAAGAATATATACTCAGCAGAGCTGGGGCTAGAACCAGATAAAAAGACGATTTTGTGGTTACCGACTTGGCTTGAATTGTCATCATTAGCATTATATTCAGACGTAATGTCCACACTTTGTGAAAAATATAATGTTATTGTGAAAACTCACCCATTGTCGGCTACAAGTGAACCTGATGTTCTGGAGAGACTTAAACAATACCATTTCACTACTGTGATTACAGATGTTTATGATAATATAAAGTTATTTAGGTGTGCTGATTTTGTAGTTTGTGACTATGGAGGCACACCTTTTGGAGCAATTTATCTAGATAAAAATTTGTTATTGTTGGATATTCAGGATGCCGAGAAAAATGAATTGACTGGTGCAGGGTCGCCTGATGTTAACTTAAGAAGTGACATTGTTCACCTTGATTATTCATCGCGTTATAGACTGCCAGAAATGCTGTTAGATGAAACGATTTGGGATAATCAAAAGAGGGTTCGTCAGCACTTGCGTCGTAAATACTTTACCGCCAGCTATGGTTTCTCTGCTGAGATGGCTATAGTTGCTTTGAAAAATATTGAGCATCTTATAAAGCAGAGGTAAACATGGTTATTTGGTTGGTGGGCATGTCCGGTGCAGGAAAAAGTACAATAGGAAGATGTCTCTATTCAAATTTGAGGAAAAACAAACCAGGAACAGTTTTTGTTGATGGTGATGAAATTCGTTCATTATTCAATCATGATAAAGTAGATGATGCATATACCCTTGCAGGACGAAAAATCAATGCAAAACGTATTCAATCCATTTGTCGCTGGCTGGATGCGCAGGGTCTAAATGTAGTGTGTTGTATTCTTTCCATATTCCAAGATATCAGTGATGAAAATAGGGATATATTTTCTGAGTATCGTGAGATTTTCATTGATGTTCCTCTTTCTGTATTGATGGAACGTGACAATAAAGGTATTTATCAGGCGGCACTCAGTGGTCTCCAATGTAATGTTGTTGGAGTAGATATTGAATATTTTCCACCAGAATATCCTGATTTGGTTATTTTAAACAGTTTCGAAGAAGTGCTGTTACCTGAGTACGTGAATAGTATCATAAATCTCTGTGAGAGGGAGGTTAAATGATATACTCTTATTCTGAAGGTGATTTAATAAAAACACCTCAAGGGTATCATTATACTCTTTTCATGGGAGAGGAATTCATATCTTCGTGGCGTATATCCAGAGAGTTAGCTATTGAAAAGTTACCTGTGCCTAAACTACCACAATTGAAAGATGTCGGTGTTGTCAGTGCCGGAAATACATTGTCTTTATTGATGGCCATGTGCAGAGCTTTACGTAATACTATTGTACATGAATCAGACAAGAAAGTGCTAGATTATTGGTTGCTAAGATTATTGAAGAAGTTCGAAGTAAGTAAACATCTATATTCTGGTTATCAGGATCAAGAGCCACACCCTCCGTTACCAGACAGTAACTATTTTTCTGTCGATTCTTATCTTTGGCTGGCAGAAAATTTACTTCGTGCTTGGCAGCGCGATTCTGCTACTTATTTACTGAGTGGTGCTCTTAAACTTAATGATACATTGGTCTCACAGATTTCATATCTCGATAGTGTCCAAGGCTCACATCTAGCTTGGATATTGAAATTTGAACAACAGTCTCTGGCTAAATTATACGAGGAAATAAGCTTGTGAATAAGCAACGTTTGGTCCTACTTTGTGGCCACACGGTACGCTCGTCGGTGTATGTGCAGACATTAGCGCAGGTCGGTATTGTACCTGATGCCGTCTTGGTATATGGCAAGAGAAAGAGTTGTATCCAATCAACACGTAAGTTGCAAAATGTAACTGTACCTGGGCTTGTCAGCGTTGACCCATGTCTAGAATTAGTGAATTGCCTCGAGGAGCTGGGTTGGGCTTATCAAGAATGTCTAAGCGAGTCTCTCTCTGATATTGACTTACTTGCTTCACTTGTAGCCCAAACTCCTGACTTAGTAGTTTATTCGGGGTATGGTGGCCAGCTGGTGCCTAAAGAATTATTACAATGTGTGCCATTTTTACATATACATTCTGGCTGGCTTCCCGATTATCGGGGGAGTACGACCTTCTATTATCAGGTTATTGAACAGGGCGTCTGTGCAGCCAGTGCTCTGCTGCTGGATGAATTTATCGATACGGGGCCAATTCTGGCGCGCAAAAAGTATCCGTTGCCTCCTCCTAGCGTTGATGTGGATTACCTCTATGACAACATGATTCGTGCCGATCTGCTGGTGATTGTTCTGACTCAGTGGCAGGCTGGATTGCCGTGGTCCCTGATATCACACCAAACGGACTCGCCTCCCTATTTCATCATCCATCCCCTGCTCAAGCACATGGCCCTGTTGGCCATTGATAAGAAGGATCGATCCTCATGAATTCGCCTGCTCCGGATTTTATCTTTGGCACTAAGTCCGAAACGCTAGCTCAGTTGAAGCCTCTAGTTACCTGCTCACAAATTTTGCCACTGTATTATTTCACCGCCTCTCAGTGGCACAAGCAGAAAGCAGCCATTTTGGCGACCATTGTTGGCATGGAGCATAACGGCAGTGTGATCATTCGTAGTAGCGCACAGAATGAAGATAGCCAGCAAGACTCCATGGCGGGGGCATTTGCCAGTTGCCTGAATGTATCGGTAGATGATCAATCGGCTCTGGAGCTGGCGATTGACCGTGTCATCACTTCGTTCGGGCAACATCAGCATGAGTATAACCAGATACTGGTGCAACCCATGCTGAAAGATATCCAGATGAGCGGCGTCGTGATGACTCATGATCTGGAGCATGGTGCACCCTATTATATCTTCAATTATGACGATGAGAGTGGGTTGACTGATACCATTACCGGAGGGATCGGAATCCAGAAAACCGTGCTGATTTATCGGGATACCAATAGTAACCTTATCCGCTCGCGTCGGATACGGGCTGTGTTGGCCGCCTGTCGTGAGCTGGAGTTTCTGTGCGGATCGGTTCCGTTGGATATTGAGTTTGCTATGGGTCATGTCGAGCAGGTCTATATCCTTCAGGTTAGACGCATTACCCTTTGCAATACTTGGCACCCGGTCACTGAACGGCGAGTCGCTCGACAACTGACGCATATACGCAACTATCTCGAACAACGCCTAGCCCCACAATGCGATCTATCAGGTGACCATACGATACTTGGTGTCATGCCAGACTGGAATCCTGCTGAAATCATCGGGACCACACCACGACCATTGGCTTCTTCTCTTTATCGCCTATTGGTAACGGATTCGGCATGGCGTGAGGCCAGAGCCAAGATGGGCTATCACGATCCTAGTCATCAAATGCTGATGGTGATGCTGGGGCATCATCCCTACATTGATGTGCGCAGTAGTTTTAACTCCTTCCTGCCAGCTGGCCTTGATAAGGGGACCTGTGACCGCTTGGTGAATGCTTGGTTGGAGCGCTTGTGTGAACACCCTGAATGGCATGACAAAGTAGAGTTTGAGGTGGTGCCAACCTGCCTGGATTTTAACTTCGAGGCTGTTTTCGAGGCTCGCTATCCCGGTTGTCTGACTCCAGATGCTTTTACTGTCTATCGACAGGCTCTTGATGTATTGACGTGTCGGGCGATAGTCAGTGATGGTGAAGGGTCGATAGTCTCCGCGATGACGAACATCCATGCTCGTGCGAATATCCAACAGCAGCGAGGAGCCGTTGATGGGCTGAAGGCCGATTTATCATCCGTCAGACGCTTGTTACTCGAGTGTCGAGATAGTGGCACGGTGAATTTTGCGATCCTAGCTCGACATGCCTTTATTGCTGAGGCATTGTTGCGCTCGGCGTGTTGCCGAGGAGCTCTTACCTCTGAACGATTACAGCTCTGGAAGCAATCTTTTCACACTGTGACGACTGAACTCACCACTGACTATGCTGCTGTTTGCGAGGGTACGCTCCCCGTGGGAGATTTCCTTGCCCGATTTGGTCACTTACGCCCGGGTACCTATGACATTACATCACTGCGGTATGATGAGCGTCATGATTTGTTTGCGCCAGCATCTGTTTTTATCGAGCAGGACCACGATACTCCGCATTTTGAATTACGTGCAGAAGAGGAAGAGGCGCTGCAGCGATTGCTGGATGAACGGGGCTGGCCCGTTACCGCAACCGCTTTACTGGTCTATGCCAGCCAGGCGGTCCAGGCCCGGGAGTATGCCAAGCTGATCTTTACCCGTGACTTGTCGGATGCATTGGCATTGCTGACTCGTTGGGGTGGTGAGGTTGGCTTGTCACGAGAGGATCTTTCTTACCTGGATATATTTCCGTTGCTGGATACTTTGGTTTCCCCTTTGTTCGATGATATTGATCGTGTCTTGTTGAATCAGGTTAATAAGGCACGACATGAGCATCAGCAAGCAATGTCGTTGAAACTCGGGCATCTGATTGCGGGATCAGATGATGTGTTTGTGGTGCCATTACACCGTAGCATGCCAAATTTTATTACGCATAAGTGTGTAGAAGCGGAAGGGATACTGCTGAAACAAGATACGCCAGTTACAACTGCGTTGCAGGGGCGAATTGTTTGCATAGAGAATGCGGATCCAGGTTATGACTGGGTATTTACACGAGGCATTGCTGGTCTAGTAACACAATACGGAGGAGCGAATTCCCACATGGCTATTCGCTGTGCTGAATTCGGCATCCCGGCGGCTATCGGGTGTGGCGAGCAGTTATTCAGCCGCCTGTTGCGTTGTCGGGGTATCGTCCTGAACTGTCAGGACAAGACAATTAATCTGGTCTGAGACACATGAAACGAATAGGTATCACGTTACGGACATGCCAAGCTCTAGGTTACCAGGAAGCCCGTGATGGTCTGGCTCGGGATTGGTATCGCTTCCTGCAACAAATGGACTGGGGATGGAACTGGGTTTTGTTACCTAATCTCGGTGCTCAGAGTGTGGCCTATGCACAGGCACAGCACATTGAGGGGCTCATTTTAAGCGGTGGAGAGGATGTTGGTTCGGACCCCTTGCGGGACGAGAGTGAGCTTGCCCTGCTGAAATATGCAATAATGCAGCGCTTACCTGTGCTGGGGGTTTGCCGGGGAATGCAGTTGATACAGCGGTTTTCTGGGGGGGAGCTGGCTGTTGCTGGTGGAGCACATCATATGGCAACCCGGCACACAGTTTCTTTATGCCGCGAGTTATCATGGCATGGCGTGAATGAAGAGTCATACCGTGAGGTCAATTCCTATCATGCCAACCGGATTTCTTTGCCCCTACCAACCGGCTTACGGACTTTGGCGATCGATGCGGAGGGATATTGTGAGGCTTTTCTCCATCAGAGTATGAAACTGGCAGGGGTCATGTGGCATCCGGAGCGTGAAGTATTGGGTCATGAATTTGATCGGCAGCTGTGCCGGTGGCTTTTTCAGTGAGGTGATATGCAAGCCATTATTCTTGCTGCTGGACGGGGTTCCCGGCTTGGACCCATGACCGAGAACCAACCTAAACCGTTAGCTAAGTTGGCAGGCAGACCATTGATCGAGTGGCAGTTGGCGGCTCTGGCTGTAGCAGGCATCAACGATGTTCATGTGGTCTGTGGATACTGCAGTGATGCACTTCAGGGTTATGGGGGTAGTCGTATTGTGAATCCCCACTGGGCTAGTTCCAATATGGTTCGTAGTTTGATGTGCGCCGATGACGTGCTGTCAGAGGCTCCGACTCTCATTTGTTACGGTGATATTGTATATCGGCCTCTGATCATTCAGACTTTGATGGCCTCCGATGCGCCCTTATCCATCAGCTATGACAAGGAATGGTGGTCGCTTTGGTCGGCCCGTTTTGAGGAGCCGTTGCTTGATGCAGAGAGCTTTCGGCAGCAACAGGGGCAATTGATTACTATTGGCGAACGAGTTCAGTGTCGAGAGGAGATCGAAGGGCAGTACATGGGCTTGTTGAAGTTTACCCCCGAGGGTTGGCGCCGAGTATCCTCGCTTCTATCCAATCTTACCGCCGAGCAAGTTGATGAATTGGACATGACAAGCCTGCTGCGCTTGTTGTTGTCTCAGGGCATTCCTATCGCGACGGTTGCCATCTCGGGAGGTTGGGTCGAAGTGGACAATCCGTCAGACATCGTTTTGTATGAACAACGGATTCGCGAGCCTGGTTGGAGTCATGACTGGCGTACTGGTGATCAACCAGTCTAGTAATAAACCTGCTTGGCTCGTTCGAGATCGAAGGTTCTGGGGGCGGTTGGCTGATGAGCTGACCGCCGTTTCAAAATGACGAATAGCTTGTCAATATCGATCAATGGAACAAATTTTCGTGTCATATAAAAGTCTATAACTTCAAAATATTGTTCAACCACATCAAATTTAGCGTTTATATCACCATCGTCACCGACGCTACCCGTTCCTGGTCCGAATACATTATGACTTTCGAAGAAAAGATAACCACCGATATCGAGTAAACTAAAGCATTTTGCTATGTATTCCACAAAGTTTATTGATAGATTTCCATCGATCGTACAGTGATTGGCAAGAGAGAAAATGGCTTGGTAGACTTTATTTGTTTCATATTCACAAAAGTCTAATTGGTGAAAGCGAATGTTATTCACCCCCAATTCTTGGCGTGCTCTTTCTGCGATTAGGTTTAAATAAGGATTAAACTCTATAGCATCGACATATTTTGTTCTTTTAGCTATTTCCATGCTAAAGAATCCGTTGTTAGAACCTATATCAAGTATATCATCACTTGGTGATAGATAGGTCTCAATCCGATAACGTCGGAGCCGTTCCTCAGTCGGTTTTGCTCCAGCAATACCTATTTTCTCCAGCCCTTGATAGGGGTAGCCTGAAACATAACTAAAATTCCAATTCTTGAGCTGTTGAGCACAGATTGAAAATATATCATTATGCAATAGTATGTATTCTGGATTTATGAAGAAAACAGTTAATAGGTCTTTGAATAAGTAAAATTGGCGTAATCTAAGAAGTGCGTTGGCATTGGTTAATTCTCCTTCTGCCATTTGCCGTAGTAAAGGTATAACTTTCAGGTTTCTATATTCAACACTTTCTATTTTATTATTCCACGCTAAATAATCATCTTGGCCAGAAAGGTCTGGAAGCCATTTTTTATTGCAAAAAAGACGAATGCATTTTGATAGCTCATTATCCATGTCATCCATCAAAAGTGAAAACCAGTGCGGTGCAGAAAACAGTGTAGCGGTTAGTTTGTCCCATGTGTTTAAAAATTCATGATAAGGATATTTCTCCTGCTCAAAATCAATGAATTTTTCAAGCAGCTGTACTTGATTTTTATCGTATTCCCTTTTGTGACGTTCAGCAATTTTCAGAAGCAATTGAAGTATGGTCATCGCTGTCTTTGCTTGCGGGACATGTGATATCAGGGATTCATTCATGTCGGTTTTCTCAGTTGTAATGGATTAAACCAGAGGGAGAGGGCTTGGATTACATTCCCCTGTAGGTCTTCAGCTAGCATGGGATACAGGGGAATACTGATGATGGTCTGATAAAAATCTCGTGAAGATTCCACACCGGCTCCGGACCCCGGTTGATGGTACGGTTGAAAAAATATCGGCATGTAGTGCACATTCACCCCGATGTCCGTTGCTCTTAGTTGCTCAAATAGAGCTTTTCTTTTTTCTGCCGGTATTTTGATGACAAACAAGTGCCAAGCACTGAGGTGATCCTCTCGATTAGCAAGCACCTCAATGTTTAGTTCGGGGAGTTCAGCCTGATAGCGGGCGGCAATTGCTCGGCGTTTGTCCAGAAAATCGTCCAGATTCTGCATCTGACTCAACCCCAATGCTGCCTGGATATCGGTCATGCGGTAGTTGAAGCCCAGCATTTGCTGCTCGTAGTACCAGGGGCCGTCCGGCTCATTGATGAAGTCTTCCGGCTCGCGGGTGATGCCGTGGCTGCGTAGCATGCGCATGGTTTTGGCGAGCGCAGGGTCGTTGGTCATCGCCATGCCACCCTCGCCGGTGGTGATGATCTTCACCGGGTGGAAGCTGAAGACGGTGATGTCGCTGTAGCGGCCGTTGCCGGTGGGTTCGCCGTGATAGCGGGCGCCGAGAGCGTGGCAGGCATCTTCGATGATCCGAAAGCCGTACTCTTGTCCCAAGCGATGGATCTCCTGCATGTCGCAGGGCAGGCCCGCGAAGTGTACCGGGATGACCACCTTGGGCAGACATCCTTGAGCCTTGGCTGCTATCAGCTTGCGCTCCAGCTCGATGGCACACATGTTGCCGGTATCGGGCTCGATGTCGACGAAATCGACCTGGGCTCTACAATAGAGAGCGCAGTTGGCCGAGGCGACAAAGCTGATGGGGGAGGTCCAGACCCAGTCACCCGGGCCGACACCCAGTGCCAGACAGGCGATATGCAGGGCGGCCGTACCTGAGTTGACCGCCACCCCGAAGCGGGCACCACAGTAATCCGCCACTACCTGTTCGAAGCGCGGCACCACAGGCCCCTGGGTCAGAAAATCTGACCTCAATACTTCGACTACGGCTTCGATATCCGCTTCGCTGATCGACTGTCTGCCGTACGGGATCATTCCATTACCACCTTGCTGTTCAACTCTTTCAGCTGCTCAACCGTCAGGAAATCATCGTTGTCTCGGGAGTTGTATTCGAATCCCTGGGCCACCATGGTTCCCTTTTCACCCGAGGCGGTGACGGAGAAGTCATTGTTGCGGTTGTTGAAGTTGATGGTCGGCCCGATGATGAAGAAGTCGTCGAACTCGAAGGTGTGGTAGGAGTCGTCACACGGGCACATCACTTCATGCAGTTTCTCACCGGGGCGGATGCCGATGATCTCCTGCTCCAGCTGAGGGGCCATGGCGGTAGCCAGGTCGGTGATCCGCACCGAGGGCAGCTTGGGCACGAAAATTTCCCCCCCCTTCATGCGCGGGAAGTTGTTCATCACGAAGTCCACTCCCTGCTGCAGGGTGATCCAGAAGCGGGTCATCTCGACATGGGTGATGGGCAGGGTGGTGGCGCCCTGATCGATCCGTTTCTGGAAGAAGGGCACGACCGAGCCACGTGATCCCACTACGTTGCCGTAGCGCACCACCGCAAAACGGGTTGGATCCTGACCGGCGATGTTGTTGGCGGCGACGAACAGCTTGTCGGAGGCCAGCTTGGTGGCGCCATACAGGTTGATGGGGTTGGCGGCCTTGTCGGTGGAGAGGGCGATCACCTTCTTGACCTGATTGAGCAGGGCGGCCTGGATGACGTTCTCGGCCCCGTGAATATTGGTCTTGATGCACTCCATGGGGTTGTATTCGGCGGCCGGCACCTGTTTGAGCGCCGCTGCATGCACCACATAGTCGACCCCGCGCATCGCCATGGTGAGCCGGTTGGCGTCCCGCACATCGCCGATGAAATAGCGCATGCAGGGGGCGTTGAAGACCTGCTGCATCTCGAACTGTTTCAGCTCGTCGCGGGAGTAGATGATCAGCCGTTTCGGCTTGTAGCGTTCCAGCACTGTCTTGACCAGCATCTTGCCAAACGAGCCAGTGCCGCCGGTAATCAATAGGGTTTTATTGTCGAACATGACGGATTCTCGCTAGTGATGCCAAGTGACAAGCAATTTATGTGCCTTGGGCCAGTTTAGCCGAAAAGGGTCGAAAGCGGTCTTGTATGATGCCAGTTTTATTCCACTCTGAGTGAACTAACTAGATGATTCATAGAGAAATCCAACCCAGCTCAAACAACTTTATGCGATCTCGGGGGGCTTTAACAAAAAGCGGAACACAGGGTTCCGCTTTTTTGACGCCTAGCTGGAGAGCAGTACTCTGGCCGAGTTGGCGGGGATGGTGAGCTGTACTTCTCCCTGCACCACTTCGAACTTGTCGCCGTTGAAGGCGTCGGTGAATCGGCTGGCGGGACTGGCGGTCTGCCACAGGGGCAGGTTGATGGTGCGCGGCTCGCTGGGGTGACGGTTGCAGGCCACCACCACCTGATCGCTTTGCAGGGTGCGGGCGAACACATAGCTGTGCGGGCCGGCATAGAGGGTCTGGATGTCGCCGCGGCGCAGGGCCGGACGCTGCCGGCGGATCTGGATCAGCCGGCGGTAGTGGTCGTGCAGCACATGGTCCCAGGCGGTGGTCTCCCACGGGAAGCAACGGCGGCAGTCCGGATCGTTGCCGCCAGAGAGCCCCACCTCGTCGCCGTAGTAGATGGACGGCACGCCGATATAGGTGAGCAGCAGGGTGGCGGCGAGCCGCATCCGCTGCTTGTCCTCCCCCAGCAGATGGAGGAAGCGGGCGGTATCGTGGCTGTCCAGCAGGTTGAACTGGGCCAGCTGGTTCTTGAACGGGATGTGGGCCCGCGCCAGCTTGAGCCAGCGATCCAGCTCTTCGGCGCTGATCTTGATGGGGTGGTAGGCGATGTCCTGGCCCGCCAGGAAGGCGCGGATCGGGTGGGCGAAGCCGTAGTAGTTCATGGCGCCGTCCTCCTGATCCCCCTGCAGCCACTGGCTCGCCTCGAAGAAGTGCTCGCCCAGCACGTAGGCGTCCGGGTTCTCCTGCTTCACCGCGCCGCGAATGGCGCGCACGTGGCCGCGGTTGCCCTCGGCGGTACCGCGCTCCCCCAGCATGTGGATGACGTCGAAGCGCCAGCCGTCGATCTGGTAGGGGGCGCGCATCCAATAGCGCAGGATGGCGTCGTCGGCGCGGTAGATGGCGTCCTGCACCTGTTCGCTGGAGAAATCGAGTTTGGGCAGGCTGCGGATGCCCTTCCAGCTGACGTAATCCCCTTCGTTGTCAAAGGTGTAGAAGCTGCGCCACGGTGAGTCCGGGTTGCACTGGGCCCCCAGCGGCGGGCAGAACCAGGGGTGCTCGGTGGAGGTGTGGTTGACCACCGCATCCAGGATGATCTTCATGCCGCGCTGGTGCAGGTTGCGGGTCAGCTCGGCGAACTGGGCGTTGGTGCCCAGATGCGCATCCACCTTGAAGTAGTCCTGGGTGTCGTACTTGTGGTTGCTCGGCGAATCGAAGATGGGGTTGAGATAGAGCGCCGTCACCCCGAGGGATTGCAGGTAGTGCAGCTTGGCATCGATGCCCGCCAGATCGCCGCCGTAGAACTCGCAGGCGCCGTGGCCCTCCTCGTGGCGGCTGACCGGCTCGCCCCACGCCTTGCTGATCACCGCCTTGCCGCGATATTCGTACTCGTGATGCTTGACGCTGAGGGACGGGTCGCCGTTGCAGAAGCGGTCCGGGAAGATCTGGTAGAACACCTGGTCCTGCACCCAGGCCGGCGGCTGGTGCAGGCTGTTGAAGCGAAAATGCTGTTCCCGCGGCGGCATGGCCGAGCTGACGCCGGCACCGTGCAGCCACCACTGCTCCTCGTCGGTGAGACACTTGAAACAGTAGAGGTGGATATCCTGCCCCTTGTGAAGCGGCAGGGTGCCCTGCCATACCTGCAGCCGATCGCGGGTGGAAACCGCCGTCATCGGCACAAGATACTCCTCGTTGTCCGGCTCGTGGCGCAGCCACACCTCGCGGATCGGCGCGTCCAGCTCGCTGAACAGGGTGAGTTGCAGGGCGTCGGCGCTCTCTTTGAACCAGGGCGCCACCTGGGGATGAAACAGAAACGGATGGGTCATGATGCTTATTGAGTCAGAAGATCGGCGAGGGCATTACCCTGTTCATGCAGTGTTTCGAGCTGGCCGGCGAGGGACTTGGGATCCAGTCCCAGCTGGTCGGCCAGCGGCTTGGGGAAGCGGGCTATGATGGCCTGGGCCGGCACCCCGGCGTTCCAGGCGAAGGAGATGAAGACCGCCAGGCGGATCAGTACCGCCTCCTTGCTGACCGGATCGTGGGAGAGGGGATCCAGCTGCTGGGAGATGGCGTCAACGAAGGCCTCCGACAGGTTCCAGCGCCGTGCCAGCTCGGCACCGAGCTGGGCGTAGTCGTACCCCAGCATCTCGCGCTGGGCCTCGACCCGGCTGCTCCCTTTCTGGATCGCCAGATTGATGAGCTCTGCCTCTTCCGGCAATGTGCTCTGGATCAGCAGCTCGCCGATGTTGTGGATGAGGGCGCAGGTGAAGGCGGTCTCGGGGTCGAGCACCTTGGCCTCCTGGGCCAGCGTCTTGGCGATGGTGGCGACCTGGAAGGTCTCGGTCCAGAACTTGTTCTTGTCGAAGCTGGGAGGGGCCTTGAAGCTGCCGATGATGCCGGAGGCGACCACCACAGATCGCAACCGGTTGAAACCGAGGCGGATCACCGCCTGTTCGATGGAGGTGACTTCGTTGCCGCGGCGCAGGGCGGCCGAGTTGGCCATTCGCAGCACCTTGACGCTGATCACCTGATCCATGGCGATCTTAGCCGCGATCTGGTCGATGCGGGCATTTTCATCGCTGAAGCTCTGCATCAACTCATGCAGCAGCTGTGGAATAGTGGGGAGTTGTTTGATCTTGTCAAACAGACGGTCCATCGACATGGCTGAGGCAGCCTCCATTGCGAGCACTGCCTCATATTGTGCCACAGGCGGGGCACATGTTCCTGTTTGTGATCCGGCTTTGTGATGCGAAGGGGGGGTTACAGCACCCAGTCGCGCAGGGTGTATTCCAAACGATGCCGTTTGCCCTGCAGGATCAGGGTCTGGGTGGTGCCGTCCAGGGTGGCCCCTTCGGTGAGGGTGGTCAGCACCGCCTGCTCCACCGCATCGAGCGGGGCCTGGCAGGCCATCTCTGTGCTGCCCAGACTGGTCACCCAGAACTTGTTCCCCTCGAGGTGGCCCTGACCGAAGTAGCGGTTGCAGCCGGCGATGCCGTTGACGGTGAAGTGCTCACCTATCTCGAAATCGGGCGGATTGTCTCGCGCCGCGGTGACGGGCTGGCCATCCAGCTTGTCGAGCACCCAGTGGTGGTGCTGCAGGTCTTGCGAGGCAAAGCGGGGAGTACTGCTGCAGGCGCTGAGCAGAAGCAGGGCGAGCAACAGTAGCAAGAATCTGGGCATGAAAGGGCTCCGGTAGTGGGAGTGACAAGCATACCCTCTGTGCGGCCCCCCAGGCAGGGCAAGGGGGAGTGCCCCCGACCGCTTCTGTCGTCCCGCGGATTGGGCCTGTGTCGTTAAATGGCAACACCAGCCTTGCAAAGGGTGCCTGCGTCGTCGCCGGCACCCCCACCGGGGCGTCAGTTGCCGAACAGCCGCTCGGCGTAACGGGCCAGACCGGAGGCGACCGAGCCGAAGTCATCGCCCCCTTCCAGCGGTACCTGGGGCAGCTTCTGGCGGATGAAGGCCTGGATGAGGGGCGAGCGGGCGCTGCCGCCGGTAATGAAGACCCGGTCCGGCTGGACGCCGGCGGCGGTGATGGCTTCGTCCATCAGCTCACCGATCTTCTCCAGCAGCGGGGTGGAGGCGCTGGCCAGCTGATCGCGCCTGAGCTCGGCCGTCAGCCCGCGCTCCAGCTCGGCCAGAGATTGCTGGGCCGACTCCTCCTGGGAGAGGGCGATCTTGCCCTGCTCGGCGCGCCACACCAACTGGTGGCTCAGCTTGTGGGCACGCAGACTGGCGAGGCGCCCCAGCTTGCTGCCGGGCAGGCTGTCGAGCTGCAGATCCTGCAGCTGGCGGCCCGTCTCCAGGCTGTAGAAGCGGCTCTGGGCACTGACGTCGTTGATGGCGGCGGCATCCCAGAACAGAGGATGGGGCAGCGGCTTGCCGGTCTTGAGGGTCTCGTGCATGCCGAGCAGCGGCATCATGCCCTCCACGGTCAGCCGGATGTCGAAGTCGTTGCCGCCGATGCGCTGACCGCTGTGGCCGAGCAGATCGCCGCTGCGATCGAGCTGGGCACGATGACTCGGGCCCATCCGCAGCACCGAGCAGTCGGTGGTGCCGCCGCCGATGTCCACCACCAGCACCACCGCATCCTCGGTCAGGCGTGCCTCGAATTCGAAGCCGGCTGCCACCGGCTCATAGAGAAACTCCACCTGCTCGAACCCGGCGAGGCGCGCCGCCTCGCTCAGGATGGCGATGGCCTGACGGTTGCTCTCTTCCCCCGCCAACCCCTGGAAGTTGACCGGGCGGCCAACCACGGCCCGGCGAATAGGTGCGCCGAGCTGCTGCTCCGCCTCGCGCCGCACGTGCAGCATCATGGCGCAGACGATGTCTTCGAACAGGGCGATCTGCTGTGCCTTGAGGCCGTAGGCGCCGAGGAAGGATTTGGGCGACTTGATGTAGTAGCCGTCGTCCGGCTCTTCCAGATAGCGTTCCAGCGCCGCGGCGCCGAAGCTGAGCTCGTCGATCAGCCCCTCTTCGCGCATCTGGCGGCGTACCGCCTGGGCTCTGGTCACCACGGGGCCGCGCAGCTTGAGGTACTCGCTCTGCTGGGCAGGCGCCAGCCCTTCGGCCAGCAGGCCGGCGATGGCATCCCGATGGGGCGCGTGCAGGGTGGAGGGAAGGTAGTGGGCACCGCTCAGGTTCAGCAGCCGGGGGCTGCCTTGTTCCATCACGGCGACGGCACAGTTGGAGGTACCGTAATCAAATCCGATAAACATGGGCAGCCAGACTCCTGAGCAAAAAAGGGCTGGTAGCCTACCCGAAGGCGCCGGGTCTCACAACCCGGCGCACGGCAATGAACCGCTGAGGGGCAGGGGAGGCCCCTTATTCCACCTCGTTGTCAGAGCGGCCCTGACTGTCGATGGCGCGGATGTTGCTGAGGGTGGTGTCGGCGATGGCGTGCAGCGCCTCTCGGGTCAGGAAGGCCTGGTGACCGGTGAACAGCACGTTGTGGCAGGCCGACAGGCGGCGGAACACGTCATCGGTGATCACCTCGTTGGACTTGTCGGCGAAGAAGAGATCTTCTTCTTCCTCGTAGACGTCCAGCCCCAGCGCGCCGATACGGGCGGTCTTGAGCGCCTCGATGGCGGCGTTGGAGTCGAGCAGGCCACCCCGGCTGGTGTTGATGATCATCACCCCGTCCTTCATCTTGGCGAACGCCTCCTTGTTCAGCAGGTGGTAGTTCTCCTTGAACAGCGGGCAGTGCAGGCTGATGACGTCTGACTGGCGGAACAGGGTATCGAGATCCACGTACTCGGCGCCCAGATCGATGGCCGCCTGGTTCGGATAGGGATCGCTCACCAGCAGGCGCATGCCGAAGCCCTTGAGGATGCGCAGGGTGGCGATGCCGATCTTGCCGGTGCCGATGATGCCGGCGGTGCGGCCGTGCATGTTGAAGCCGACCAGCCCCTCCAGCGAGAAGTTGGCGTCACGGGTGCGCTGATAGGCTTTGTGGATGCGACGGTTGAGGGTCATCATCAGGCCCACCGCGTGCTCGGCGACCGCTTCCGGGGAGTAGGCGGGTACTCGCACCACCTTCAGCCCCAGCTCCTTGGCTGCGGCCAGATCCACGTTGTTGTAGCCGGCGCAGCGCAGGGCGATCACCTTGGTGCCGTTGGCGGCCAGCTCGGTCAGCACCTCGCGGTCGGCATCGTCGTTGACGAACAGGCACACCACGGGGAAGCCGTGGGCCAGCCGGGCAGTCTTGGCCTCCAGCCGCACGTCGAAGAACTCAAGTTCATAACCGTACTGGCTGTTGGCCTGATTGAAGTGCTCTTTGTCGTAGCTCTTGGTACTGAAAACGGCGACTCTCATGGTGCGCTCTCCGCAGATTATGATGTAGTTAAATTACAACAAATATGGGTCGTCATCACGGGATAAATGGTGGGGATTCAGCCCCACGGCATGATGGGCACGGCGCTGACCGCACTCTTGTAAGAACCATCCACCAGCTTGGTGCTGTAAGTCAGATAGACCAGGGCATTGCGCTTCTGATCGTAAAAGCGCACCACCTTCTGCTCCTTGAACACCAGCGAGGTGCTGACGTCGAACACCTCTTCCCCCGCCTTCAGCTTGGCGGGCAGGGTGATGGGGCCGATCTGGTGGCACGACAGGGAGGCATGGGAGGGATCTTCCGCCAGCCCGAGTCCGCCCTTGACGCCGCCGGTCTTGGGGCGCGCCAGGTAGCAGGCGACGCCGTCGATGCGGGGATCGTCGAACGCCTCCACCAGGATCTTGTGGTTGGGGCCAAACAACTTGAAGGCGGTGCTCACCTCGCCGACGGGGTCGGCCTTGTCGGCCAGGGCCGGGCCGGTAATCAGTACGCCCAGCAGCAGCGGCAGGGCGCGAGCAAGGATCTGAGGGTGTCTCATGGTCTCTCCTGTTGGCTTCCCTCAGTAGGGAATGCCCAAACGACGATAGAGGCTGGCCAGCACCCAGGCGGGGCCGATCAGCAAAAACTGCAGGTCGGCGAGGAAGGAGGGACGCTTGCCCTCGATCTTGTGACCGACGAACTGGGCTATCCAGAGCAGCACGAACCCGGCCAGCGCCGGCCACAGCAAGGGGCCTTGCCAGCTGTGGCAAATGACCAGCCCCAGTGCGGTCAGTACCGTCATGCCTACAAACAGCGCAAACGACAGCCGCAGATAGAAGGCCAGCACCGGGATGGCGACCAGCGCGGCCCAGTTGAGCGACGGCGGCAGCGGCCCGGCCGGCAGGCACCAGAGCAGGGCCAGGGCGCAGAGATAGATACCGGGCACCGCCAGCTTGTGGATCGCCACATTGACCGGGTGCTGGTGGCTCTGGCCGTACAGTTCAAACCACTCCTCGATTCCCTTCATGGCACCTCCCTGGCGCGCTGTGTGTGCCACCTCGTTGTGAGGTGGCCGATTCGTCATCCCTGCGGGGGATACTCCCAATATTGGGCCGGAATGCTCTTGAGCAAGGGTGTCATGTCGGGATTGGGCAGGGCGATGGTGACCCGCTGGTCGAGCTTGGCACTGGCCAGCGCCTCGCGGATCTTGGGGTTCTCCCGGAAGAATTTCATGAAGCTGCCGTCGGCATAGGCCCGCTCAAGCCCGGTCTGAATCGCCTTGGCCAGTTTCGGCGCCTCGGGACTGACGAAGAAGAACTCGGCGAAGGGGTAGCGGATCAGCAGATGCTGATCGATGACCAGGTTGGGGTATTGCGCCACCAGCTCGCTGCGCTCGGCGAAGATCTCCACCAGGTTGCGCGGGAAGAAGTCCAGCTTGTCACCGTCGTTGATCAGCCGAAACAGGTTGCTGTAGCGCCCCGAATAGGTGGGGATGCCCGCGTTCTCCAGGATCTTGTTGTCGGCCCAGCCCACCCCTTGCGCCGCCTTCAGCTTCTTGAGATCGGCCAGCGAGTTGATCTGGTTGAACTTCTCCTGGGCATCGGCGTGGATGAAGGAGAGCCGCAGCCCTTCCAGACCGCGAAACAACGGGATCGGCACGGCGATGAGGGAGGATTCGAGGGCGCTTGAGGTTCCCATCCAGAACACATTGATGGTTTTGCCCTTGCTGAGCTGCTGCTGCAGGCTGTACTGGTTGAGGTTGAGTTCGACCTGCTGGATGCGAAACGGCTGGTCGGCATGGGTGAGGGCCAGTTCCAGCAGCTTGAGCTGGTACTCTTTGTCGAGGTCGTTGATCGGTCGGCTGGGCACCTTGACCGTGAGGGTCTGTGCTTGTGCCAGCAACGGCAGACACAAGCACAGTTTGAGGAACCATTTCACTCTCTGCTCTCCTGTAGATTCCGGGGCTTGCCCGGAGTCTAACAGAACTTGTCACTCTGTTGCTGCGCCGCCATGGCGCGGGGAGCGGCGAGGCAGGGACCCCGCCTGCATCGAGGCAGACAGGGCCTGCTCGTCATCCCGCCGGCGAGCGCCAGTGACGGTGCCGGGAGGCGTCAGGCGACGCGACGATACACGTGGGTATCGTTGAACTCCTTGGTGCTCTGGCATTCGACGCAGAAGCGGGACTCGGGACGCGCCTGCAGCCGCTTGAGGGAGATCTCGTCACCGCAGGATTCGCAGTAACCGAAATCCCCTTCGCTGATGCGCTTGAGCGCACCACGCAGCTTGCGCAGATGCAGCTTGTCATGCTCGATGCGGTTCAGCTCCAGACGGCGGGCTTCCTCGATGCTGGCACGGTCAATTTCATCAGCCATCTCGTTGGTATCGGTGGCGATGGCCTGGCTGGCCTGGGAGTTGAGGCGATCTTCGAGTTCGAGGATCTGGCGCTCGATCTGTCCCTTGTAAAAGGCCAGTTGGTCTTCAGTCATGAAATCACACATACGATTTACTACCAGTCAGTTTACTAACCCAATTATCCCTGTTTATGGGGGCTGTCTGCCTGCAGACCAAGCCCTGTGTCCTGTATTTGCACCAAATCCATGCAGGAGAGTGCAAATCAGGGCGGGCCTTGTACCAAAAAAATGCAGGCATGCAAAGCAAAGAGGACAAGGATTGTGCGCCCTTGCAAAAAAATGGCCCGATTCCGACAGGGTCTGACTGAGAACATACGGGGGTAACACGCCTCGTTGGCACCGGCTTTGCAGTGAGTCGTTACCATGACAGGGTGTTTAGTATTTGTCCCCGCCATGGTCATTATATGCGCCGTTATTTATAGTTTTTTAAACACCACTGCTTGACATTGCCCCTGATGGCGGGCTTTTATGGTGGTGTTGATTACAATTTGATAACAAGGGTGTTCCATATATTAGACACCCTTGCCAATGGCAACCGTAGAGTCGGGGTTTAACATGGACAGTATCAAGGGCTGGATGGAGAGCAATCGCATCACGGAAGTGGAGTGCCTGTTTCCGGATTTCACCGGTAATGCCCGAGGCAAGATCATTCCAGCCAACAAGTTTCTGCGCGAAGGGGGCATGCGGCTGCCCGAGGTCATCTTCACCCAGACGGTGACCGGCGAGTATCCGGATGACGACAGCATGATCGACCCGCTGGAGCGGGACATGCAGCTCTATCCAGATCCCAACACCATTCGTTTCGTACCTTGGGCACTGGAGCCCACCGCCCAGGTGATCCACGACTGTTTCGACATCAATGGCAAGCTGATCGACATAGCGCCGCGCTCCGTGCTGCGTCGGGTCCTGTCATTTTACGAGAAGCAGGGCTGGAAGCCGGTGGTGGCCCCCGAGCTGGAGTTCTACCTGGTCAAGCGCAACGAAGACCCCGACTATCCGCTGGTGCCGCCCACCGGCCGCAACGGTCGCCCCGAGACGGCCCGCCAGTCGTTCAGCATCGACGCGGTGAACGAATTCGACCCCATCTTCGAGGACATGTACGACTACTGCGAGGCGCAGGAGCTGGAGGTGGACACCCTGATCCACGAATCCGGTGCCGCCCAGATGGAGATCAACTTCCTGCACGGGGATGCCATCGATCTGGCCGACCAGGTGTTCCTGTTCAAGCGCACCATGCGCGAGGCGGCCCACCGTCACGGGATTTACGCCACCTTCATGGCCAAGCCGATGAGCGACGAGCCCGGCTCTGCCATGCACATTCACCAGAGCCTGGAGGATGAGAACGGTCGCAACCTGTTCGGGGCCGAGAACGGCGGCAACTCCGAGCTGTTCATGCACTTCATCGCCGGCCTGCAGAAATACACCCCGGCGGTGACCGCGCTGCTGGCCCCCAACGTCAACTCCTACCGCCGCCTCACCTTCGGCGAGAGCGCGCCGCGCAACGTCCAGTGGGGGGTGGAGAACCGCACCTGCGGGCTGCGGGTGCCCTTCTCCGAGGCCAGCGCCCGCCGGGTGGAGAACCGCTTCGCCGGCGCCGATGCCAACCCCTATCTGGCGCTGGCCGCCACCCTGGCCTGCGGCTACCTCGGCATGATGGAGAAGCTGGAGCCGCTGCCGGAGATGAAGTCGAGCGCCTACGAGCTGCCCTACAGCCTGCCCCGCTCGCTGGAGGAGGCGCTGAGCCACCTGGAGCAGTGCGACCCCATCAAGGAGATGCTGGGCGAGCGCTTTACCCGCGCCTTCGTGGCGGTGAAGCGCAAGGAGTATGAAACCTACTTCGGGGTGATCAGCCGCTGGGAACGGGAGTTCCTATTGCTGAACGTGTGACCCGGATGCGCGCCTGACGCGCATCGGCCTGCCGGGAGCGCCCGAGGGCGTTCCCGCTCATATCGACAATGCCGGGGCCAAGGTCAGGCTCTCCCACGCGTGAGTGGGGGAGCACCCTCCCTCATCCGTTGACGAACAAACATCGCTTACATCGAAGGAACCGAGGAGCAAGCAATGCAGCACACCACCCGTGAGTGGCAGCAACTGGAAGCCAGCCATCATCTGCATCCGTTTACCGATTTTCAGGCGCTGAACAAGAAAGGCAGCCGCATCATCACCCGTGCCGAGGGGGTCTATCTGGAAGACTCCGAAGGCAAGCGCATTCTGGACGGCATGGCCGGCCTGTGGTGCGTCAACCTGGGTTACGGTCGCCAGGAGCTGGTGGACGCCGCCACCCGCCAGATGCAGCAACTGCCCTACTACAACCTCTTCTTCCAGACCAGCCACCCGCCTGCCGCCGAGCTGGCAACCCTGCTGGCCGAAGTGACGCCCTCCCACCTCAACCACGTCTTCTTCACCGGCTCGGGTTCCGAGTGCAACGATACCGTGCTGCGCATGGTGCGCCACTACTGGGCCAGCAAGGGGCAGCCTGAGAAGCAGGTGATCATCAGCCGCCACAATGCCTACCACGGCTCCACCGTGGCTGGGGCCAGCCTGGGCGGCATGAAGGGGATGCACGCCCAGGGCGGGCTGCCGATCCCCGGCATAGTGCACATCGATCAGCCCTATCACTTCGGCGAGGGGCAGGGGATGAGCGCCCACGAATTCGGGCTGGCCCGAGCCCGTCAGCTGGAGGAGAAGATTCTGGAGCTGGGGGTGGACCAGGTGGCCGCCTTCATTGGCGAGCCGATCCAGGGCGCCGGCGGCGTCATCATCCCGCCCGACAGCTACTGGCCCGAGATCCAGCGCATCTGCGACAAGTACGGCATCCTGCTCATCGCCGACGAGGTGATCTGCGGCTTTGGCCGCACCGGTCACTGGTTCGCCAGCGAGGGTTTTGGCATCAAGCCGGACCTCATGTGCCTGGCCAAGGGGATCACCTCCGGCTACCTGCCGATGGGGGCCGTGATGGTGGGGGACAGGGTCGCCAAGGTGCTGGTGGAAGAGGGGGGCGAATTCAACCACGGCTTCACCTACTCCGGTCATCCGGTGGCCTGCGCCGTGGCCATTGCCAACATTACGCTTATGCAAAACGAAAGCATAGTTAAGCGAGTTCATGATAGTATCGGCCCCTATTTGCAGCGTCGCTGGGCGGAGCTGGCGGACCATCCGCTGGTGGGCGAAACCCGTGGCAAAGGCCTAGTGGCCGCGCTGGAAATAGTGCAGGACAAGCAGACCAACAGCCGCTTCCCGGCTGAGCTGCAGGCCGGTATGACCTGTCGGGAGTTCTGCTTTAACAATGGCTTGGTGATGAGGGCGGTCGGCGATACCATGATCATATCGCCCCCCTTGGTGATCACCGAGGAACAGGTGGATGAATTGGTCAATCTGGCCAGGCTCAGTCTGGATCTGACGGCGGCAAAGCTGCGGGGATAGGCGGGCGCCGGGCAGGTTGGCTTGCGCATACAATTTGCTTAGGA
Source organism: Aeromonas sp. R5-3 (assembly GCF_040908225.1). Taxonomy (NCBI): domain Bacteria; kingdom Pseudomonadati; phylum Pseudomonadota; class Gammaproteobacteria; order Aeromonadales; family Aeromonadaceae; genus Aeromonas; species Aeromonas sp. R5-3. Next base: position 115,980 of record NZ_JBFODH010000024.1, read on the forward strand.
GACAAGGACGATGTCTTTCAAAACGGGAATGATTGCAGCCTCGGTGGCGCTGGTCATGATGAGCGGCGCGGCGATGGCCGAAGACAAGGTGTTGCACGTCTACAACTGGAGCGACTATATCGCGCCAAACACCCTGGAAGACTTCCAGAAAGAGACGGGCATCAAGGTGGTCTACGACGTGTTCGACAGCAACGAGGTGCTGGAAGCCAAGTTGCTGGCAGGCAGCTCGGGCTATGACATCGTGGTGCCGTCCAACCCCTTCCTGGCCAAGCAGATCAAGGCGGGCGTGTTCCAGAAACTGGACAAGTCCAAGCTCTCCAACTGGCAAAACCTGGATACCTCGTTGCTCAAGGCGCTCGAACCGAGCGACCCGGGTAACCAGTACTCCATTCCTTACCTGTGGGGCACCATCGGTTATGCCTACAACCCGGAGAAGGTGAAAGCCGTGCTGGGTGACAAGGCGCCGGTGGACTCCTGGGATCTGGTGTTCAAACCGGAAAACATGGCCAAGTTGAAGGAGTGCGGTGTCTCCTTCCTCGACTCGCCGACTGAAATGCTGCCGGCCGCCCTGCAATACCTGGGCTTCAAGCCGGACAGCCAGAAGCCGGACGAGCTGAAGAAGGCGGAGGAGCTGTTCCTCTCCATCCGTCCTTACACCGCCTACTTCCACTCCTCCAAGTACATTTCGGATCTGGCCAACGGCAACCTGTGCGTGGCGGTCGGTTACTCCGGTGACTTGCAGCAGTCCAAGTCCCGGGCGATCGAGGCCAAGAACGGCATCAATCTGACCTACGTGATCCCGAAAGAGGGGGCAGGCAGCTTCTTCGACATGCTGGCCATTCCGGCCGATGCCAAGAACGTGGAAGCGGCCCATGTATTCCTGAACTATCTGATGAAGCCCGAGGTGATCGCCCAGATCTCCGACGCCGTCAGCTATCCGAGCGGGAACAAGGCCTCCGTGCCGCTGGTGTCCGAGAAGATCCGCAACGATCCGGGCATCTACCCGAGCGACGAGACCCTCAAGAAGATCTACACCTTCCCGGATCTGCCGGCCAAGGTGCAGCGTCTGATGACTCGTAGCTGGACCAAGATCAAGTCAGGCAAGTAAGTGAAGAGTGCCCCTCCCGGTCCGCAGTTCGGCCGGGAGGGTGGTGACCCACCCGACAGGTTGGACGGCGCGTATGGATGCGCACTGGCAAATCACACATAAAGAGGACTGAGTAAGTGCACATGACCAAGATAGCTACGCTGGCCCTGACCCTGGGGTTTGCAAATCTGACCCAGGCAGCCCCTGTGGTTCATTTTTACAACTGGTCCGACTATATCGGCGAGACCACCCTCAGTGACTTCCAGCAAAAGACCGGGATCAAGACCGTCTATGACGTGTTTGATTCCAACGAGACGCTGGAAGGCAAGCTGCTGACCGGCCGTACCGGTTACGATCTGGTCGTGCCCTCCAACAATTTCCTGGCCAAGCAGATCAAGGCGGGGGCCTTCCAGAAGCTGGATCCCGCCCTGCTGCCCAATCTGGCCAACCTGGATCCCGTGCTGCTCAAGCAGCTCGACAAGGTGGATCCGGGCCATCAATACGCCGTGCCCTATCTGTGGGGCACCAACGGCATCGGTTACAACGTCGAGAAGGTCAAGGCGGTGCTGGGGGTCGACAAGATCGACTCCTGGGCGACCATCTTCGAGCCGGAAAACATGAAGAAGCTCTCCCACTGCGGGGTGGCCTTCCTCGATTCGGCGGACGAGATGATCCCGGCGGCGCTCAACTATCTGGGGCTCGACCCCAACAGCCATGAGCCGGCAGACCTCAAGCGTGCCGAAGAGCAGTTGCTCAAGGTGCGCCCCTACGTGGCCTACTTCCACTCCTCCAAGTACATCGGCGATCTCGCCAATGGCAACATCTGCGTGGCGGCCGGCTTCTCCGGCGACATCCTGCAGGCGGCGGCGAGGGCCGAGGAGGCGGGCAAGGGGATCAAGATCGCCTACAGCATTCCGAAGGAGGGGGGCAACCTCTGGTTCGACATGATGGCGATCCCGGCCGATGCCACCAACGTGAAAGAGGCGCACGCCCTCATCAACTACATTCTCGAGCCTGACGTCATCGCCAAGGTGAGCGACTACGTGGGGTATGCCAACCCCAACAGCAGGGCAGGAGAGTTCATGGAGAAACGCGTGCGCGAAGACGAATCCGTCTATCCACCCCAGGCGGTGCTGGAACGGCTCTATGTGCAGCAGGCACATCCCCGTGCGGTGCAGCGTCTGATCACCCGGAGTTGGACCAGGATCAAGTCCGGAACCTAACCTTGGCGCCCGTCCCGGGGCGCCAGACTGTTTTATGGATCGGCCCCGGCCGGTATTACCTTTGGGAGTTTGGTAATGGCGATAGCCTCCAGTGCCTACAAGAAAGCCCTCGAGGGCAGCCAGCAACGCAAAGAAGTGCTGGTCAAGATAGACAGGGTAAGCAAGCAGTTCGATGAAACGCTGGCGGTCGACAACGTGTCCCTCAACATCCACAAGGGCGAGATCTTCGCTCTGCTGGGCGGGTCCGGCTCCGGCAAGTCGACCCTGCTGCGGATGCTGGCGGGGTTCGAGCGCCCCACCGAGGGACGGCTGTTCCTCGATGGCGTCGACATCACCGACATGCCGCCCTATGAGCGTCCCATCAACATGATGTTTCAGTCCTACGCCCTGTTCCCCCACATGACGGTGGCCCAGAACATCGCGTTCGGTCTCAAGCAGGACAACCTGCCCAAGGCGGAGATCGACGCCAGGGTGGAGGAGATGCTCAAGCTGGTGCAGATGACCCAGTATGCCCGCCGCAAGCCCCATCAGCTCTCCGGTGGGCAGCGTCAGCGGGTGGCGCTGGCCCGCTCGCTGGCCAAGCGGCCCAAGCTGCTGTTGCTGGATGAGCCCATGGGGGCGCTCGACAAGAAGCTGCGTTCCCAGATGCAGCTGGAGCTGGTCGAGATCATCGAACGGGTCGGAGTTACCTGCGTCATGGTAACCCACGACCAGGAAGAGGCCATGACCATGGCCGAGCGGATCGCCATCATGCACCTGGGCTGCATCGAGCAGATCGGCAGCCCGATGGACATCTACGAAACCCCGGCCAGCCGGCTGGTGTGCGAGTTCATTGGCAACGTCAACCTGTTTGACGGCCTGCTGGTGGAGGATGAGCAGGACCACGCCACCATCGCCTGCGCCGATCTGGAGCAGCCCATCTACGTGGGTCACGGCATCAGCTCCCGCGCCGAGAACAAGAAGGTGACCTATGCCCTGCGGCCGGAAAAGCTGCTGATGAGCCTGCAAAAGCCGGTGGAGATCGAGCACCCGGACTTCAACTGGACCAAGGGCGAGGTCTACGACATCGCCTATCTGGGCGGTCACTCGGTTTACTACATCCAGTTGCCCTCGGGCAAAATCGTTCAGGCTTTCATCGCCAACGCCGAACGCCACGGCAAGCGGCCGACCTGGGATGACCAGGTGTTCCTCTACTGGGAAGATGACAGCGGCGTGGTGCTGCAATCATGATGGCATTGAAACGACTGAAGTCGTTGGGAGGGCGGCAGCTGGTGATCGGCATCCCGTTCTTCTGGCTGTTCCTGTTCTTCCTGCTGCCCTTCATCATCGTCGTGAAGATCAGCTTCGCCGAAGCGGACGTGGCAATCCCGCCCTACACCGACGTGGTGAGCTGGGCGGACAATCAGCTCACCATACTGCTCAACATGGGCAACTACCTGCTGCTGCGGGAAGATGAGCTCTACATCGCGGCCTACCTCGGCTCCCTCAAGATGGCCTTGGTCAGCACCATTCTCTGCCTGCTGATCGGTTATCCCATGGCCTACTCCATCGCGCGGGCCAACAAGGAGACCCAGACCGTACTGCTGCTGCTCATCATGATGCCGACCTGGACCGCGATCCTGATCCGGGTCTACGCCTGGATGGGCATTCTCAGCAACAACGGCCTGCTCAACAGCCTGCTGATGGGCATCGGCCTCATCGACGAGCCGCTGCAGATCCTCAATACCAACCTGGCGGTCTACATAGGCATCGTTTACTCCTACCTGCCGTTCATGGTGCTGCCGCTTTACGCCAACCTGGTCAAGCATGATCAGAGCCTGCTGGAGGCGGCCTCCGACCTCGGCGCCCGCAACCTGACCCGGTTCTGGCGGATCACGGTACCGCTTTCCAAGAACGGCATCATCGCCGGCTGCATGCTGGTGTTCATTCCGGTGGTGGGCGAGTTCGTCATTCCGGAGCTGCTGGGCGGCCCCGAGACCTTGATGATAGGTAAGGTGCTGTGGCAGGAGTTCTTCAACAACCGCGACTGGCCGGTGGCCTCCGCGCTGGCGGTGGTGATGCTGGCGGTGCTGATCATCCCCATCATCCTGTTCAACCGTAACCAGGCCAAAGAGCTGGAGGGCAAGGCATGATGAGACGTTTCGGTTTTGCCAAGCTGATGCTGTGGCTGGGGCTGCTGTTCATCTACCTGCCCATGATCATCATGGTGATCTACTCCTTCAACGCCTCCAAGCTGGTGACGGTATGGGGGGGCTGGTCGCTCAAGTGGTACTTCGGCCTGCTCGACAACAAGCAGTTGATCAGCTCCGTGCTGCGTTCGCTGGAGATCGCCTTCTACACCGCCGTCTCGGCGGTGGCGCTGGGGACGGTGGCGGCCTTCGTGCTGACCCGGATCCCGCACTTCCGCGGTCGGACCCTGTTCGGCGGCATGGTGACGGCGCCGCTGGTGATGCCCGAGGTGATCACCGGTCTCTCCTTGCTGCTGCTGTTCGTGGCCATGGCCCAGCTGGTGGGCTGGCCTGCCGAGCGGGGCATGGTGACCATCTGGATCGCCCACACCACCTTCTGTACCGCCTATGTGGCGATCGTGGTGTCGGCACGGCTGCGGGAGCTGGATCTCTCCATCGAGGAGGCGGCCATGGATCTGGGGGCCAAACCCTGGAAGGTGTTCTTCCTGATCACCATTCCGATGATCGCCCCCTCTCTGGCGGCGGGCGGCATGATGTCGTTTGCCCTGTCGCTGGATGATCTGGTGCTGGCGAGCTTCGTCTCCGGCCCGGGCTCCACGACCCTGCCGATGGAGGTCTTCTCGGCGGTGCGGCTCGGGGTGAAACCCGAGATCAACGCGGTGGCCAGCCTGATCCTGCTGTCGGTATCGCTGTTCACCTTCGGCAGCTGGTATCTGATGGCCAAGGCTGAGAAACGCCGCCGTGCCGAGATCGCCATGACCACCCAGATGCAGGCAGTCGCCTGACCCCTCACATGATAAGATCCGCATTCTCTCGTCAAACCGGAGGATGAGAATGCGGATCTCCATCTTTAGCGGCCAGGGTGCCGAACTGGTTCCCGGTCTTGTCAGTGCCATCCACAAACAAGCCACCACCATACCGCTCTGGTGCGGCGTCAGCGGTCTCGCGGGCGACGAACAGTGCGACCAGCGTCACCATGGCGGCCCGGATCGGGCGCTGCACTACTATCCCACCGATCACTACCCCTGGTGGCACAACTGGCAGACGGCGCTGGGCCTAGCGGCCCCGCGTACCCCCTGGCAGCCAGCCGCCTTCGGCGAGAACCTCTCCGGGGTCGGGTTGACCGAGGCGCAGGCCTGCATCGGCGATGTCTATCGACTCGGCGAGGCGCTGATCCAGATAAGCCAGCCCAGATCCCCCTGTTTCAAGCTCAATCAGCGTTTCGGTTATGGCCAGATGTCGCAGGTGATGCAGCTCAGTGGCCGCTGCGGCTGGTTGTTGCGGGTGCTGGAGGAGGGGATGGTGATGCCGCAGGAGCGACTGGAGCTGGTGGACAGACCCTACCCTGAGCTCACGGTGAAGCGTACTGCCGATATCCTGTTCAATCAGCTACGCAACGAGGCGGACCTGCTGTTGCTGCTGGAAAATCCGGCCCTCTCGCCCAACTGGCGCAAGCATGCGGCGGACTGGCTGGAGCACGGCACGATTGCGGATTGGCAACGCCGGTTGCTGGGGCCTGAGTCGCTTCGTCTGCCCTAAGACTGGGTTAGCGAAATGTCACCGTCCGGCTGCATTTCGGTAAAACGGAGGGGGGAGTGCTGAATAGTTGAGCGAACAGCACTTTTTTTCCTTTTTAATGCAAAAAAGGCTTGTGTCGGGTCGGGGCTTTAGGTAAATTCCCGTCCCGCAGACATCGGTGTGTAGCGCAGCTTGGTAGCGCACTTCGTTCGGGACGAAGGGGTCGGAGGTTCGAATCCTCTCACACCGACCACATTAGAAAAGGCCGCTCAATAGAGCGGCCTTTTCGCATTTGGCTTTCGCCTCAACAGAGGCTGGCTCCAGCGCTGGCAGTCGTACGATGCTTTCCTGCTTTCCTGCCTCGCTGCCTCGCTGCCTCGCTGTCTCGTTTGTTGGGTTGTTCTGTGCAAGACAACCTGACAATAAAAGGGCCACCGCTCGGTGGCCCAGGGTGGAGTCTGATCCTGACTCCGGCACTCTAGATTGTGGCAATCTCTCGTTGGGTTCTGTCTATGGTGCCCTCCTTGCGCGCCAGGCGCCTGTTAGATATGCCAGTGCTGATGCCGCAATGCCTTGAAGCTGTGTTGAGGTTGCAAGGCCGCGTGCTTGGGGTACTCACTAATGAAATGTTCTATTCCCTCCATCAGTTGTTCGCGTAATGAAGACACGGGCTCATGCCAGGCTTGCAGGCACAGATGGCCAGGGATCAGCTGCTCCTGATAATCTTCCAGCAGCTGTTCTGGCCAGGGCTCAATACCGGAATTGCGTTGCAGCAAATAGTGGGCGGCGGGTTCACGGGCATAGATGAACTGAATCTGGGCCAGATCGCGTTGGCTTAGCGTTTGACTGTTGATGTGACAGGTCAGGTATTTTCCCGTCTTCAGATCCAAGAAGTGACCGCGTTGCCGACAGGCTATGATGCGATACCAGGGCAGGGGCGAACAGAGAGAGTATCCCTCAAGCTCCTGTTCCAGCCAGTGGCGACACTCGGGTGTCTGCACCTCGTCGAGCATGGACTCGAGCTGCCTCAACAAGGCTCTGGATGGTTTGGTGGCCAGTTTCGCACTCATCGCCTGCAATCCTCCCTCTGCACACAATCCCGACTTTCAGTATGAACCTGGTGGCGGCAGAGGGGGTAAGGTTTCTAATGATTAAAATCAGATTAGCAGCGTGGTTTTTATGCAATAGGCTGGCTCAGCCCACCAGATAGGTGCCGGTGCCGAAGGCGATATGAGTCCCTTCTTCGTTGTGCAGCTCCATGCGGGCAACCGCGACCTTGCTGCCGGCCCGGATGATGTGGGCGGTGGCGATGAACTCGTTGCCGCGCCCCGGTCGCAGGTAGTCGACCCGGAGATCGATGGTGCCGAGGCGGGAGAAGCGCTCCTTGAGATAGCTGGGGGAGAAGTCTTCCAGCTCGTCGATGCAGGAGGCGGCGACTATCATGCCGCCGGCCACGTCGAGCAGGCTGGCGGTGACGCCGCCGTGCAGTATGTTGTGGAAGGGGTTGCCGATCAGCTTCTCCTCCATCTTGATACGCAGCTCCACCTTGTCGAAGTCGTAGTGGGTGACCTGCATGCCGATCAGCTTGTTGAAGGGCATCCTCTCGGCGAACAGGTTGGCAATGCCACTGAGCGCCATCTTCTTGAGCATCTGTTTCATTCCTTGAGTCCAATCCCTGTCGGCATAGCCGAGTAAAAACTCCAGCCAGTCTGCAACACTTCCTTAACAGTCGCAATGGCAGGTTTATTGTGGGCGGCGGCTGCTTTAGAATGGCGACCCCAAAGGAGAGCCCATGACCGTCATTGCCGAAACCCTGCCTGACCCTCAGCCAGAGAACCCCCTTGCCCTGTTGCAGGCGGTGTTCGGCTATCAGCAGTTTCGGCCGGGTCAGCTCGAGATCATCGAGCAGATAGTGGCGGGGCGCGATGCGCTGGTGCTCAAACCCACCGGCGGTGGCAAGTCGCTCTGCTACCAGATCCCGGCGCTGCTGCGACCCGGGCTCGGGGTGGTGGTCTCTCCCCTCATCTCGTTGATGAAGGATCAGGTGGACAGCCTGCGTGCCAACGGGGTGGCGGCGGTCTACATCAACTCGGCCCTGAGCCGGGAGGAGATGATCCAGAACTTTGCCGCCATGCGGCGCGGCGAGATAAAAATCGTCTACGTCTCCCCCGAACGCCTGCTGCAGCACGAATTCATGGACCGGCTGGCGGAGTTGCCGCTCGGCCTGTTCGCCATCGACGAGGCGCACTGCGTCTCCCAGTGGGGTCACGATTTTCGCCCCGAATACGCGGCGCTCGGTCGGCTCAAGCAGTGGTTCCCCCTGGTGCCCGTGGTGGCGCTGACCGCCACCGCCGACGAGGCGACCCGCAGCGACATGCTGCACCGGCTGGAATTGCAGGATCCCTTTATCCACACTGCCAGCTTCGACCGACCCAATATCCGCTACAGCCTGGTGGAGAAGTTCAAGGCGGCGGAGCAGCTGCTGCGCTACGTGCAGAGCCAGAAGGGCAACTGCGGCATCGTCTACTGCTCCAGCCGCAACCGGGTGGAGGAGGTGGCCGAGCGGCTCTCCCGTCACGGCTGCAAGGCGGCCCCCTATCACGCCGGTCTGCCCCTAGAGCTGCGCCAGCAGACCCAGGAGGCCTTCCTCAAGGATGATATCGAGATAGTGGTGGCGACGGTGGCGTTCGGCATGGGGATCGACAAGCCCAACGTGCGCTTCGTAGTGCACTACGACATCCCGAAGAACATCGAGTCCTACTATCAGGAGACCGGCCGTGCCGGGCGCGACGGCACCCCCGCCGAGGCGCTGTTGCTCTACGATCCCGCCGACATCGGTCGGGTGCGCCGGCTGCTCGACAACATCGAGAATCCCCAGCAGTTGCAGGTGGAGCAGTACAAGCTCAACGTGATGGCGGCCTTCGCCGAGGCGCAGACCTGCCGGCGTCAGGTGCTGCTCAACTACTTCGGCGAGTACAACGACAAGCCGTGCGGCAACTGCGACATCTGCCTCGATCCACCCCAGAGCTATGACGGCACCGAAGACGCCCAGAAGGCGCTCTCCTGCGTCTGGCGGGTGGGGCAGAACTTCGGGGTAGGCTATGTGGTGGAGGTGCTGCGCGGCTCGCTCAATCAGCGCATCAAGGATCACGGCCACGACAAGCTCTCGACCTACGGCATCGGCAAGGATCAGAGCCACGAGTACTGGATGAGCGTTATCCGCCAGCTGATCCACAAGGGGTTGCTGACCCAGAACATCACCCGCAACCTGGTGCTGCAGCTGACCGAGGCTGCCCGCCCCGTGCTGCGCGGCGAGGTGAAGCTGGAATTGGCGGTACCCCGCCTGCAACCCATCTCCAGCCGCAAGGAGAAGCGCAACGGCCTGCTCGACAACGCCAATTATGACAAGCGGCTGTTCAAGGAGCTGCGGGCGCTGCGCAAGCAGATCGCCGAGGATGAAGAGGTGCCGCCCTACGTGGTGTTCAACGACGCCACCCTAGTGGAGATGGCGCAGCTCATGCCGATGACGGAAGACGAGATGCTGGCGATCAACGGCGTCGGTCACCGCAAGCTGGAGCGTTTCGGGGAAGCCTTTATGGACCTGATCATCGACTACTGCCGCCGGTAGGGGAGATTCGCAAGGCGTCATCGGCCGCGGCGGACTCAGGCCTGGGCGGCACATCAGGGGAATGGCGCCCGTTGGCCGGACGCCGTGAATTATTTCAGGCTGGCGTAATAGGCTGCCAGGTTCTCCATGTCTGCCTCGGTGAGCGGCGCCATGAAGGGCACCATCAGGGGTTCCTTGCGGCTGCCATCCTTGAAAGCCTTCAGCTGTTTCACCAGATAGGCGGCGTTTTGCCCAGCCAGATGGGGATAGTTGGGGACAAGGGCCCTGCCTTCGGCCCCATGACAGGCGGCGCAGACGGCGGCCTTGGCCTTGCCAGCCTCGACATCGGCCGCCTGGGCCGGCCCCCACAACAACAGCAACAGGGGCAGGGCGCCCAGCCATCTTTGCATATTCTTCTCCTTGAAATGAAATAGCGCATCGCCCGTTAGCCACTGCTGGCCGACGGCGGTATAAAGAGTGACACGAGCATACGCAGGGACGAACCGCACCACCATGAAGCTGATCAACACTTTTGCCACCGAACTGCCCTGGGCCTGTGAGCCCGTCGCCCCCCAACCACTGCATGCCCCCGGCCTGCTGCACCTCAACCGTGCGCTGCTCGGCGAGCTGGGGCTGGGGGCGGTGAGCGAGGCCGACTGGCTGGCCTGCTGTGGTTATGGCCAGCCTTTGCCCGGCATGCAGCCGGTGGCCCAGGTCTATGCGGGCCATCAGTTCGGCGGCTACAGCCCGCGTCTCGGGGATGGCCGTGCCCTGTTGCTGGGGGAGCAGCTGGCGCCGGATGACAGCCGCTGGGACCTGCACCTGAAAGGGGCGGGCAAGACCCCCTTCTCCCGCTTCGGCGATGGCCGTGCCGTGCTGCGTTCCAGCATTCGCGAGTATCTCGCCTCCGAGGCACTGCATGCCCTCGGCATCCCCACCACCCGGGCACTGGTGCTGGTGGGCAGTCAGGAGCCGGTTTACCGCGAACAGGTGGAGACGGGCGCGACTGTACTGCGCACTGCCCCGAGTCATCTGCGCTTCGGCCATGTCGAGTATTTCGCCTGGAGTGGGCAGGGGGAGAAGATCCCGGCCCTTATCGACTATGCGCTGCGTCATCATTTCCAGGAGCTTGCGAACGGGGCCGAGCTGTTTGCCGAGGTGGTGTGCCGCACCGCGCGGCTCATCGCCAAGTGGCAGGCGGCAGGTTTTTGCCACGGGGTGATGAACACCGACAACATGTCGCTACTCGGGCTGACCCTGGATTACGGCCCCTACGGCTTCATCGATGCCTATGTGCCGGACTTTGTCTGCAACCACTCGGATCCGGGCGGTCGTTATGCGCTGGATCAGCAGCCGGCAGTCGGTTACTGGAACCTGCAAAAGCTGGCACAGGCGCTGGCCGGCCACGTCGATGGCGACGCGCTGGCGTCGGCCCTGGCCCAGTACGAACACCAGCTGATGCTGCACTATTCCGAGCTGATGCGCGCCAAGCTGGGGCTGGCGGTGTGGGAAGAGGAGGATCCGGCGCTGTTTCGCGAGCTGTTCAGGTTGCTGGCGGCGCATAAGGTGGATTACCACCTGTTCCTGCGTCGGCTGGGGGCGCTGACCGCTCAGGGCGACTGGCCCGCCAGCCTGCTGGCTCTGCTGCCGGAGCCTGCCGCCTGGCAAGGGTGGCTTGAGGCCTATCGGGCGCGCCTCGCCCGGGAGGGGAGCGAGGATGCTGTGCGCAAGGGGCAGATGGATGCGGTCAATCCCAAGTATGTGCTGCGCAACGCGCTGGCCCAGCGGGTGATAGAGGCTGCCGAGCAGGGCGACATGGCGCCGTTTGAGCGGCTGTTTGCGGCCCTGCAGCACCCCTATGATGAGCAACCCGAGTACGAGGATCTCGCCACCCCATCCCCCGCATGGTATTGCGGTGGCGAGCTCTCTTGCAGCAGTTGAGGAGCAGCCGATGAACTGGTGTATCGCTAAGATAGACAGGAAGGCCGGGGTGGTGACGCTGGAGCACCCCGCGCTCGACTGGGACAGCTTTCCAACCCTGGCCGATGCCCTGTTGCAGGAGTGGGAGCTGGTGGCGCTCGAGCGTGAGTGTGGCGCCGATCGTCACAGCTGGCTGCTGGAGTTCGAGGGGAGCCGCTTTCGGCTCGAGTACGAACACTACAGCGGCTGCTGGCTGGCGGCGGAGCAGCCGGCCGATGCCGAGGTGTTGCTCTGGCTGGCCCGCCAGCATCAGGGTTGAGCAGGCGTCGCAGCCTCAACCCACCGCATAAAGATTGAACTATCAATTTGGGGGCGTATAATCTCGCCCCTCAATTATCGCCAATGGTGGCGGTATGGGTTCCCTAACCCCATTAACCAAAAAGGTCACAATATGAATCTGACCCCTGCTCAGCACCAGACGGCGCTGGTGCGCCTCTCGTTGTTCCACATCCTGATCATTGCCAGCAGCAACTACCTGGTGCAGTTGCCGATCACCATATTCGGCTTCCATACCACCTGGGGTGCCTTCAGCTTCCCGTTCATCTTTCTGGCCACCGATCTGACGGTGCGGATCTTCGGTGCCAGCCTGGCGCGCAAGATCATCCAGACCGTGATGTTGCCGGCGCTGGCCATCTCCTATGCCCTGTCGGTGCTGTTCTTCGAGGGCAGCTTCCAGGGCGTTGGCAATCTGGCCGAGTTCAACTTGTTCGTGGCACGCATCGCCCTGGCCAGCTTTATGGCCTATCTGGTGGGCCAGTTCATGGACGTGGTGGTGTTCAACCGGCTGCGGCTGCTGAAAGCCTGGTGGGTGGCACCGGCGGCCTCCACCCTGTTCGGCAATCTGGTGGATACCATCACCTTCTTCACCATCGCCTTCTGGCGCAGCACGGATCCCTTCATGGCCGAGCACTGGGTCGAGATCGCAACCGTGGACTACGTGTTCAAGCTGCTGATCAGCCTGGGATTGTTTGTGCCGCTCTACGGCGTGCTGCTGCGTTATCTCAGCCGCAAGCTGGTGGGCGAGGCCGGCTTGAGCGGCCTGCAAACGGCCACACGGCAAGCCTGACGACATTGACCACCCCTCGGGGCGGTCAATTTTTTTGCATTTATGGCAAATAAGGGTTGCTTAGTTAAATGAGAATGATTATTGTTACCTTGTTTTCCGGGAAAGACTTCATTCGTTCCAACGTGATGGACTTCTTGTGAAGGCACGACATTGCTCACATTGCTTCCAGTTAAGGGGCCAGTTTTTACTGGCCCTCTTTTTTTGTCCGCGTCCGGCAGCACGCGGGCATAAAAAATGGGAGCCTTGGCTCCCATTTTCACTCTGCTCTGCTTACTCGATGTCGAGCGCATCGGGGGAGAGGATCACCCCTGTGGTATCGGCGTAGAGATGGTCGTCCGGCAGGAAGGTGACACCGCCGAAGTTGACCGGCAGATCGGTCTCGCCTACGTCCTTGCTGTCGGCCCCCACCGGAATGGCCGCCAGCGCCTGAATGCCGATATCCAGATCTTCCAGAATGTCGACCTCGCGCACGCAGCCGTAGCAGACGATCCCTTCCCACTCGTTCTCCGCCGCAGTGGTGGCGATCTCGCTGTCGATCAGGGCACGGCGCATGGAGCCGCCGCCATCGATCAGCAGTACCCGACCAACGCCGTTCTCTTTGACGAGTTCACGGATCAGGCCGTTCGATTCGAAGCATTTGACTGTGGTGATGACGCCGCCGAAGGAGGCGCGGCCGCCGAAGGAGCAGAGCATGGGTTCGAGCACATCCACCATGTCCTGATAGATGTCGCACAGTTCTGAAGTGTTGTATTCCATTGTGTCAAATCCACCGCTGGAAACAGGTGGGATCCAGTATAAGGAGTGGGACTGGCATTTCAATGAATATTCCTTGAACAACAACAGGGATAACGTTTTCTGCATAAGCTCAATGCATGCCACCCCATGTTTGTGAGAGGTTCATCGTGCTCATCCGTCATAAATTGATCCTGAATACCGCGCTGGTCGCCGTGGCCATGCTGGTATTGAGCAGCCTGTTTTTCTACTCCAACCAGGTGAGTCGCCATCTGACCGAGGCCCAGCGCAATGTGGACAGCCTCGAGATCGCCATGCTCAACCTGCGACGAGCGGAGAAGGACTTCCTGATCCGCAAGGATCCGACCTTCGTTGCCCGCTTCAATGAAGTGCTGGCTGACTTTCACCGGCTCAACCAGACCCTGAGCCAGGAGGACAACCTGAGTGCCGTGCAGGGCGAGCTGACCATGCTGGATCAGCAGATGGGGGCCTATGGCAAGGCCTTCAACGAGCTGGTGGTCCAGCAGCAGAAGATCGGGCTGGGGCCGGAGGATGGGCTCTACGGTCGCCTGCGGACGGCGGTGCACGAGGTGGAGGAAGGGCTCAAGCAGCTGGATGAGCAGGGGCTGCTCATCACCATGCTGCAGCTGCGGCGGGCGGAGAAAGACTTCATGCTGCGCTCCGACATCCAGTATCTGGAGCGCTTCCAGACCCTGCACAAGGATTTCCAGCAGCGGCTGGCAACCTTGCCGGAGGCTGAACGCGGCAAGCTGGAGCAGGCCAGCGAGCAGTACAAGCAGGACTTCATCGCCCTGGTGCAGGGAATGCAGGTGCTGGGGCTGAATGAGGGGGAAGGGCTGCGCAGCCAGATGCGGGATCTGGTGCACCAGACCGAGCAAGGGTTCGCCGCGGTCGACAAGCACATCGCCGACGAGCTGGTACGGCAGACCTCGCGCCTCAACACCCTGATGCTGGTCTGTGGCGGCGTCATCATAGTGCTGATGGGCATCATGAGCATGCTGCTGGGCCGCAGCATCGATCGCCCCATCTCGCGGGTGAACGACACCGTCAACCGCATTCGGCAGGACAATGACCTGCGCCTCAAGATCGAGCTGCAGGGGGCGGACGAGATGGCGCAGCTGGCGAGCAACCTGGACGTGATGCTGGGAGGTTTTCGCCACCTCATCGGCGATGTGAAGCAGAGCGTGCACACCCTGACCGAGGCGGCGGATCACCTCTCAGGCAACGTCCGCCGCACCAGCGAGGGGGCTGCTCGCCAGCTGCAGGAGACCGACATGGTGGCGACCGCCTCCACCGAGATGGGCTCCACCATAGAGGAGATCGCCCGCAACACCGAGCAGGCCGCCAACAATGCCCAGACCACCAACAACAAGGCGATGGAGGGGCGCAGTGCGGTGGAGAACACCGTCAGCCAGATCCGCTCCCTGGCCGACAACCTGGAGAACTCCTCCCGCGAAGTGGCCCAGCTGCAGCAGGAGAGTGAAACCATCGGCTCTGTGCTGGACGTGATCCGCGGCATTGCCGAGCAGACCAACCTGCTGGCCCTCAACGCGGCCATCGAGGCGGCGCGGGCGGGGGATCAGGGCCGCGGCTTTGCGGTGGTGGCGGACGAGGTGCGCAGCCTCGCCATCCGTACCCAGAAGTCGACCCAGGAGATCGCCGGCATCATCAGCTCGTTGCAGAAGCAGACCGGCAACATAGTGGGCATGATGGCGACCTGCCGCGAGCAGGGCAACAGCAGCTCGGAGCAGGCCAGCATGGCGGGTGAACTGCTGGAGCAGATCACCCAGGACGTCACCCACATCATGGACATGAGCACCCAGATTGCCGCCGCCATCGAGCAGCAGAGCCTGGTGGCCAACGAGGTGAACCGCAACGTCAACAACATCCGTGACATCGCCCAGGAGTCGAGCCTGATGGCGGAGGAGAACGCCAAATCGAGCCACGGCCTGACCGAGCAGGCCAAGCTGCTCAACCAGGCGGTGGCCAAATACCGGGTATAGCGGCCGCACCGAATGAACAAGGGAGCCATTAAGGCTCCCTTTTTGCTGCAGACCGGATTAAAGCAGGAACAGGGTGGCCAGCCCCAGGAAGATGAAGAAGCCGCCGGTGTCGGTGATGGCGGTGATCATCACGCTGGCGCCCACCGCCGGGTCGCGGCCCAGCCGGCTCATGGTCATGGGGATGATGACCCCCATCAGCGCAGCCACCAGCAGGTTGAGCATCATGGCCAGCGTCATCACGGCGCCCAGCGCCGCATCCTGATAGAGGATGTAGGTGGCGACCCCCATGGTGCCGCCCCACACCAGGCCGTTGATCAGGGCCACCCCCAGTTCGCGCCACAGCAGGAAGGAGACGTTGCCGGTCTGGATGTGCTGCAGCGCCAGCGCCCGCACTATCATGGTGATGGTCTGGTTGCCGGTGTTGCCGCCGATGCCTGCGACGATGGGCATCAGTGCCGCCAGCGCCACCAGCTGGGAGATGGTGTGCTCGAACAGACCGATCACCCGCGACGCCACGAAGGCGGTGCAGAGGTTGATTGCGAGCCAGGCCCAGCGGGTCTTGACCGCCTTGGAGACGGGCGCGAACACGTCCTCCTCCTCGCTGATCCCCCCCATCCGGCGCAGGTCGGTGTCGCTCTCCTCATAGACCAGATCCACCACCTCGGCGACGGTGAGCCGGCCCATCAGTTTGCCCCTGGCATCCACCACGGCGGCGGAGACCAGGTCGTCCCGCTCGAAGGTACGGGCGGCCGCCTCATCGTTGTCCTCCGGATCGAAGGTGACCGGATCCTTCTCCATCACGTCGCTCACCCGGGTCTCGGGTCTGTGCAGCAACACGGTCGTGAGCGGCAGTTCTCCCTGCAGCCGGTTGCGACGGTCGATGACGAACAACTTGTCGGTGTTGTCGGGGATCTGGCCGCGCAGGCGCAGGTAGCGTTGCACGGTAGCCAGGGTCACATCCGGACGCACAGTCACCAGGTCGAAGTCCATCATGGCGCCAACCGTGTGCTTGCCGTAGCGGATCACCTCCCGCACCCGATCCCTGTCCATGGGGGCCATGGAGGTGAGCAGCCGCCCCATCAGATTGCGAGGCAGGTACTGGCCCAGATAGATCTGATCGTCGATGTCGAGGGTGCTCAGGGCATGCAGCAGCTCCTTGTCGCTCATACCGCTGATGAGGCTGTCCCACACCGTCTCCGAGGCCTCCACCAGGATCTGGCCGTGCTTGTCCGCATCCACCTGCTGCCACAGCACATGGCGCTCGTCCGGTGGCAGGGACTCCAGCGCATCGGCGATATCGGCGGCGGGCAGGCTGTTGACCAGTCGGGTGAGCTCGCTGGTCTGGTTCCGCAGTTCGGCGTCCTGCTCCCCTTGCGGGTCTAGCAGGCTGTCGGTGAGGGCGTCGTCGGCGAGCAGCAGGGTGAGGATGCGTGCTCTGTCCTGTTCACGCTGCTTGGCGTTGTTCTTGGCGGGGAGAGACATGAAACTGAATTCCTGAATTCGGTGGTCCGGCTGACACACCCATAGGATACCAGACTCAAAACAAGAGGTTATGACAGTAAATGCAGGAAAAGAAACGCCACCCCTGGGTGGCGTTTGCATATGAGGTGATATCAGGCCGAAGCCAGCGCCCTCTCCGTGGCAGCCCCTTGCCCGAACCAGGCGAGGGAGTCAGCCAGGGTTACCACCGAGCCCACCATTATAAGGGCCGGGCTTTCGACGCCGATGGCCAGCTCGGGCAACTGGTCAAGGGTGCTGCGAATGACCCGCTGGCTCGGCTGGGTGCCGCGCTCGATCAGCGCCACCGGGGTGTCGCCCCCCTTGCCGTGGGCCAGCAGTTGCTCGCGGATGGTGGCGCAGGATGAAAGCCCCATGTAGAACACCAGGGTCTGCCTGTCTTTTGCCAGCAACGGCCAGTCGAGATCCTGTGCCCCCCCCTTGCCGTGGGCGGTGACGAAGCGCACGCTCTGGGCGTGATCCCGGTGGGTCAGCGGAATGCCGGCGTAGGCGGCGCAGCCGCTCGCCGCCGTGATCCCCGGCACCACCTGAAAACCGATGCCGCTGCCCACCAGCGTCTCCAGCTCCTCGCCGCCACGGCCGAAGATGAAGGGATCGCCCCCCTTCAGCCGCACCACCCGCTGACCCTTCTTCGCCTCCTCCAGCAAGAGCTGGTTGATCCCCTCCTGGGGCACGCAGTGGTTGCCCGCCTGCTTGCCGACGAAGATGCGTTTGGCGTCGCGGCGCACCAGTGCCATCACCTCGTCGGAGACCAGGCGGTCATAGACCACCACATCCGCCTGCTGCATCTGGCGCAGGGCGTGCAGGGTGAGCAGGCCCGGATCCCCGGGGCCGGCACCGACCAGCACCACCTCGCCGTGAGCCTTGCTCTCGTCAGCAAACAGGCTGTCGGCCAGCTGGTGGGCAGAGGCGCTATCCCCCCGCGCCAGCGCCTGACCGAGGCGATCGGCCCCGAGCAGCCGCTCCCAGAAGCGGCGCCGCTCCCCCATGGTGGCGAAGCGCGCCTTGACCCGATCCCGCAGGCTGCCGGCAAAGGCCGCCACGGCGCCCAAGTGCTGGGGCAGCAGGGCTTCCAGTTTTTCCCGCAGCAGCCGGGCCAGCACCGGGGCCTTGCCGCCGGAGGAGATGGCCACCATCAGCGGCGAGCGGTCGATGATGGACGGCATGATGAAGCTGGAGCGCTTCGGGTCATCCACCACGTTGGCGAAGATCCGCGCCTGATTTGCGCTCTGGTAGACCAGGGCGTTTACCTCGCGCCGATCGGTGGCGGCCACCACCAGCCACTTGCCCGCCAGTTGCTGCGGCGCGAATTCACCGGCCAGCCACTCGATGCTGTCGTTGGCAGCCAGTTCCGCCAGCTCCGGGTCGAGCTCGGGAGCTACTACTGTGAGCTGGGCACCGGCATCCAGCAGCAGGCGCGCCTTGCGCTGTGCTACCTCGCCGCCGCCGACCAGCAGCACGGGTTTGTTGTCGAGTCTGCAGAAGATGGGCAAGTAGTCCATGGGGCCTCCTGATCAGGCGGTTTGGGTCTGGCTGGTGGTGCTGGTGGCGTCGCTCACCGCGACCGGGCGCTCAGTCTTGGGGGTGGCATACCAGTAGCCCAGACCCATGAAGAGGGCGCCGGAGACGGTGTTGCCCAGGGTCACCCACAACAGGTTGTGGCCGATGCCGCCCAGGGTGTAGGCCTCGGAGTGGGCGCCGAACCAGGAGAGGGCGAACAGGGTCATGTTGGCGATGGAGTGCTCGTAGCCGGAGGCGATAAAGGCCAGCAGGCACCACCAGATGGCGATGAAGCGGGCGGCACCTTCGGTGCGCAGTGCCATCCAGATGGCGAGGCAGACCAGCCAGTTGCAGAGGATCCCTTTCATGAACAGGGTCAGGGCCGGTGCCTGGGTCTTGGCCAGCGCCACCTTGTGGGCCAGGCTGCCTGCGTCCGGCAGCAGGCTGCCGCCGTAGGAGTAGATGAGCGCCACCGCGATGGAGCCGAGCAGGTTGCCAGCCCAGGTTTGCGGCAGGATGCGCAGCAGGTCGGCCATGGCGATCTTGCCTGTCTTCACCCCGAAGGTGAGGAACATGGTGTGGCCGGTGAACAGCTCGGAACCGGCGATGATCACCAGGGTCAGGGCGATGCCGAAGGTGGCCCCCATCACCAGCGGACGGATGCTCGGATCCACCAGGTTGCCCAGGGTGAAGATGAGGATGATGCCAAGGCCCACATAGGCCCCTGCCATGGCGGAGCTGAGCCAGAAGCCGAGCTTGTCGCTGCGCTCGAAGCGGTTGATGCGGGCCGCGTTGGCGGCGCACTTGTTGATGGTTTCGGTATACATCTTTGTTTCCTTCAAGAGGGCCGCCCGCAGGCAGCCCGAAAGAGAGTGAAATCGGCTTTAGACGGCGACCCAGACCTGCTGGTCGCGTACTTCAACGGGATAGCTTTGCACCGACATGGCGGCGTTCTCGAGGCAGTGGCCGTCGCGCAGACGGAAGTGCTGCTTCTTGAGCGGGCTGGCGACCCAGAGCTCACCCTCGTGTTCACCTACGATGCCGCGCGACAGCACGTTGGCGGCGAAGAAGGGATCCCGGTTGTCGATGGCGAATACCTCGGCCGCCGCGCTCGGGCGGAACAGGGCGATCTGGCGACCCTCAATGAGCGCACAGACGCCGGTGCCAGGGAGTATGTCGTTGAGTTGGCAGGCAAGTTTCATCATTTGGTTTCCACCTCGATCTGGTAGACGGGGATGCGCTCGGCCGGGGTCGCCGGTCTGTGCTGGTCACGCTCGGCGACGAACTGGACGTCCGGGTCGCGCTTGTCGCTGTTGATGAAGTGGCTGAAGCGCTGCAGCGCCTGCTCTTCGTTGAGGGTGCGCGACCATTCGCACTCGTAGCTGTCGATGAGGGTCTGGATATCGCGCTCCAGGGTCTCGGCCAGTCCCAGCTTGTCGTCGACGATCACTTCGCGCAGGTAGTCGACGCCCCCTTCCAGATTGCCGAGCCAGACCGAGGTGCGCTGCAGTTTGTCGGCGCTGGTGACGTAAAACATCATAAAGCGGTCGATCAGCTTGATCAGGCTCTCGCGGTCGAGGTCAGATGCCAGCAGATCGGCGTGGCGCGGCTTCATGCCGCCGTTGCCGCCCACATAGAGGTTCCAGCCCGCGTCGGTGGCGATGATGCCGACGTCCTTGCCCTGGGCTTCCGCACATTCACGGGTGCAGCCGGAGACGCCGAACTTCATCTTGTGGGGGGTACGAATGCCCTTGTAGCGGTTCTCGAGGAAGACCCCGAGGCCGACGCTGTCCTGCACGCCGAAGCGGCACCAGGTGCTGCCGACGCAGGTCTTGGCCATGCGCAGCGCCTTGGCGTAGGCCTGACCGGTTTCGAAGCCGGCAGCCAGCAACTTGCGCCAGATGGCGGGCAGATCATCCTTCTGGGCCCCGAACAGGCCGATGCGCTGGGCGCCGGTGATCTTGGTGTAGAGCTTGTAGTCGCGGGCCACTTCGGCCACTGCCAGCAGCCCTTCCGGAGTCACTTCACCACCGGCCATGCGCGGGATGACGGAGTAGGTCCCGTCCTTTTGCATGTTGCCGAGGAAGATGTCGTTGGTGTCCTGCAGTTGGGTGTTGAGCGGGCTCAGCACGTAGTCGTTCCAGCAGGAGGCGAGGATGGAGCCGACCGTCGGTTTGCACACCTCGCAGCCATGGCCCTGGCCGTGTTTGGCCAGCAGCTCGTCGAAGCTCTTGATCCCCTCCACCTTGACCAGGTGGAACAGCTCCTGACGGGAGTGGGGGAAGTGGGCGCAGAGGTGGTTGTTGACCTCGATGCCCTGTTTCACCAGTTCGGCGTTGAGCACCTGGCTGATGAGGGGCACGCAGCCGCCGCAGCCGGTACCGGCCTTGGTGTGCTGCTTGATGGCGGCCAGCGTGGTGTGACCCTCGGCGACGGCCTGGGCGATGTCGCCCTTGGAGACGTCGAAGCAGGAGCAGATCTGGGCGCTCTCTGGCAGGGCATCCACCCCCAGGGTCGGTTTGGCGCCGGCGTAGGCGGGCAGGATCAGGGTGTCCGGGTGGCTCGGCAGCGGCAGGGCGTTGAGCATCATCTGCAGCAGGTTGCCGTAGTCATCCACGTCACCCACCAGCACGGCGCCGAGCAGGCGGCTGTTGTCTTCGCTCACCACGATCTTCTTGTAGACGCCGGCCTGGTCGTCCTGGAACACATAGCTGTGGCTGCCCGGGGTGCGGCCATGGGCATCGCCGATGGAGCCGACGGAGACGCCGAGCAGCTTGAGCTTGGCGCTCATGTCCGCCCCTTCGAAGCGGCTGTCGCCACCGAGCAGATGGTCGACGGTGATCTGGGCCATCTTGTAGCCCGGTGCCACCAGGCCGAAGAAGCGACCCTGCCAGGCGGCGCACTCGCCGATGGCATAGATGTCGGAATCGGAGGTGAGGCAGTGATCGTCGATGACGATGCCGCCGCGCTCGGCGATGGCCAGATCGCCGTAGCGACCGAGGGTGTCTTGCGGGCGGATGCCGGTGGAGAAGACCACCACGTCCACTTCAAGCTGGCTGCCGTCGGCGAAGGCGAGGCGGTGTTTCGCCTGTTCGCCGCCATGCATCAGGATCTCGCTGGTGCTCTTGCTGGTGTGCACCTGCACGCCCATGGATTCGATCTTGCGGCGCAGCAGCTGGCCGCCCTGACCGTCGAGCTGCTCGGCCATCAGTACCGGGGCAAACTCCACCACATGGGTCTCGAGGCCCAGTGCCTTGAGGGCGCCGGCGGCTTCCAGGCCAAGCAGGCCGCCCCCGATCACCACGCCGCTCTTGCCGCTCTTGGCCGCGCTGCGGATGGCTTTGAGATCCTCGATGGTGCGGTAGACGAAGCACTCGTGGTGCTGACTGCCCTGAATGGGCGGCACCCAGGGGTAGGAGCCGGTGGCCAGCACCAGCTTGTCGTAACCGACCACAGTGCCCTTGTTGGAGTGCACTTCGCGGTTGGCCCTGTCGATTTTTTTCACCGCTTCACCGAGCAGCAACCGAATGCCGTGCTTGTCGTAGAAACCGGGTTTGACGAGGGAGAGATCTTCGCTGGTGTGGTGGGAGAAGTAGGAGGAGAGATGGACGCGATCGTAGGCGGGACGGGGTTCTGCACCGAAGACGGTTATCTCGTAGCGGCCCGGGTCGGCCCGCTCGATCAGCTCTTCGATGAAGCGGTGCCCCACCATGCCGTTGCCCACAACGACCAGTCTGACTTTGCTCATGATTGCCTCTAGTTTGGAGTAATAAAACATCATTCTGAGGCTAGGCTACCCAGTCGGCAGGGGCGGGCGATTGATGCAAATCAAGTGTCTATTTATATATCTCCTCAGGGGTAATTCCTGATAATTCAAAGCTATACATAAATAGGTATGCCAGTGGTGCAATTGGTTATGGCGTGGGGATCGGAGCCACCGCTGCAGGGGCTGCCTGGCTGACCCTGCAAAGAAATGCCCGTACCGTCAAAAAGCGTGAAAAATTCCTTCATGGGATGGCGGCAGCCATGGGTTGCCAGCAGAACCGGGGGGCGTCAGGGAAGGGGGCGGTAAGGCTCCTGGGCGCAGATATTGCGGATGAGGGTGCGCAGCCAGCGGTGGGCCGGGTCGGCATCCAGCCTGGGGTGCCAGAGCAGGGCGACCCGGATAGCTGGCAGCGCGAAGGGCAGGGGACGAACAACCAGATCCCCCAGCAGGGCGGCGCAGTGATGTTCAGGCACAGTGGCCACCAGATCGCTGCCGCGCACCAGCGCCAGCGCGGTGGCAAAGCCGGGCACCAGGGTGGCGACGGTGCGCGAGAGCCCCTGCTTGGCCAGCACCTCATCGACCGGGCTGTGGGGCTGGCCGCGGCGGGATACCAGCACGTGGCGCGCTCCGGCGTAGCAGCTGGCGGTGAGCGGGCTGTCGCAGAGCGGATGACCGGGGCGCAGCACGGCGACGAAGTGGTCCTGAAACAGGGCCTGGGTACGCAGCTCGGGCGCCGTGGTGGCGCTGATGACCCCGGTCTCGAAATCCAGTTCGCCGCTGCGCAAGGGGCCGCTCTCCTTGTCCGGCTTGGCCAGAAAGTGGAGCCGTACTCCGGGCGCCTCGGTGGCGAGCCGGTTCAGCAGGGCGGCGCCAAACAGTTCCACCAGCCCCTCGCTGGCGCGCAGGGTGAAGGTGCGCTCCAGCCGTGCCGGGTCGGCCTCCTGCCGGGGGCGCAGCACCTCCTCGGCTTCCTGCACCAGCCGGCCGACCTGTTCGCGTAGCAGCAACGCCCTGGGAGTGGGCACCAGGCCGCGGCCGGCCCGCACCAGCAGCGGGTCGCCGGTGGTCTCCCGCAATCTTGCCAGGGCCCGGCTCATGGCGGAGGGGCTCAAGCCCAGTCGTCTGGCGGCGCCCGCCACGCTGCCTTCGTCCAGCAGGGCATCCAGGGTGATCAGCAGGTTGAGGTCGGGAGTGCTCATGTGCATGCCTTCATCGGAGTGTGAGCAGAGGGGCCAGCTTCATCATACCCGAGAACGGGCACCCTCATATGGCGTCCGCTGCATTGATAAGCTGCAACTGGTGCGTCTTCCGCCTGCTCACCGACCCCACTAGCCTTGCCGTCATCACCCCTATGTGGAGCCCAGCTCATGTCAACACCAACCCATTTCCCGCCCCTGGCGGCGCCTCGTCTCGGTCTGCTGGCGCTTGGCCTCGCCACCCTGTTGCCCATGCTGGCGGCCAGCATGGGCGGCATCTTGCTGCCGGCATTGGGGGCGGCCTTTCATCTGCCCTTCGCCACCTTGCAATGGGTGCTGGTGGCTTACCTGCTGGGACTCACCTGCCTGACGTTGGTGGCGGGCCGGCTGGGTGACAGGTTCGGCCGGCGTCGGTTGCTGCTCTGTGGCATGGGGGGCTTTGCGCTGGCCTCCCTGCTCTGCGCGCTGGCGCCGACCATCGGCTGGCTGATCGCCGCCCGGGCGCTGCAGGGGGCGAGTGCGGCCTGCATGCTGACGCTGTCGCTGGCCATGGTGGGGCAGCTGGTGTCGCCGGCCAGACGGGGCTGGAGCATGGGATTGCTCGGCACCCTGTCGGCCTGTGGCACGGCGCTGGGCCCCTCGTTTGGCGGCCTGCTGCTGGAGGTGGCGGGCTGGCAGGCTGCCTTCCTGGCGCTGCTACCCCTCGGCCTGCTGGCGCTGCTCTGTGCCCGTGCCGGTCTGCCCGATGACGGGGCGAGCGGGCAGGGGGCACGACTCAACCTGGCCAGCCTGGGGTGGCTGCTGGTGACGCTGCTGGGCTACGGGCTGGCGCTCACTACGACAGGCGTCCCAGCCCTCTGGCTTGGGGGCGGGGCGCTGCTGGCCGCCGCCTGGCTGGTGCGCAGCGAACTGGGCTCCCCCGCCCCTCTGTTGCCGCTGGCGTTGCTGCGAACCCGGCGGCTGCGCGGCGCTCTGGCGGCCAGTGCGCTGGTGGCCGGGGTGATGGTGGCGACCCTGCTGATCGGTCCCTTCTATCTGCAGGGGGTATTCGGGCTCGACCCGCTGACCAGCGGGCTGCTTATCTCGGGTGGACCCCTGCTGGCGGCACTGAGCGGGATGCCAGCCGGCTGGCTGGTGGACAGGGTCGGCGCCACCACAGTGGTGCGACTGGGCTTGCTGGTGATGAGCGCGGCGGTGGTGCTGCTGGCCACCCTGGGCAGCGGCGGGGGCCCGGTGGGATACCTGCTGCCCGTGTTGCTGCTGACTGCCGGTTACGCCCTGTTCCAGACCGCCAACAACAGCCTGGTGATCGGCGCCGCCGACGAACAGACCCGTGGTGCCGTGGCCGGGTTGCTGACCCTGGCGCGCAATCTGGGCCAGCTGACGGGGGCGGCGGGGCTGGGGGCCCTGTTTGCCGCCCTGGCGGGAGGCGGCAATCCGGCCGTCGCCAGTGCGAGCGAGCTGGCGTTCTCCATGCAGGCCACCTTCGCCCTGACGGCTCTGCTGCTGATGAGCGCACTCTGGCTGGCGGGAAGAGGTGAACGCGACGTGCCGGGCAATGCGACCCGGGAAGGCTGCGAGCTGAGAGAGCGCTGAAAACGAAGACGCCTCCACAGGGGAGGCGTCTTGCTACGGGGTTAGCAGGATATTAAACCGCTCGGATCCTCGTCTTCGATCAAGCTGTTACAGGATAAAGCGGCTCAGGTCCTCGTCTTCAATCAGCTTGCCGAGGTGGGCGTTGACGTAGTCGGTGTTGATGACAAAGGTCTCGCCGGACTTCTCGGAGGCATCGTAGGAGATATCTTCCATCAGGCGTTCCATCACGGTGTGCAGACGACGGGCGCCGATGTTCTCGGTGCGCTCGTTGACCTGCCAGGCCGCTTCGGCCAGACGGCGGATGCCGTCCTGGGTGAACTCGATGTTGACCCCTTCGGTGGCCATCAGCGCCTGGTACTGATCGGTCAGGGAGGCGTTCGGCTCGGTCAGGATGCGCTCGAAGTCTTCGGTGGTCAGCGCGGTCAGCTCGACCCGGATCGGCAGACGGCCCTGCAGCTCGGGGATGAGGTCGGACGGCTTGGCAATCTGGAAGGCGCCGGAGGCGACGAACAGAATGTGATCGGTCTTGACCATGCCGTGCTTGGTGTTGACGGTGCAGCCCTCGACCAGCGGCAGCAGGTCGCGCTGAACCCCTTCACGGGAAACGTCCGGGCCCGAGCTCTCGCCGCGCTTGCAGATCTTGTCGATCTCGTCGAGGAAGACGATGCCGTTGTTCTCGACCGAGGCGATGGCCTTCTGCTTCAGCTCTTCCGGGTTGACCAGGCGGGCCGCTTCCTCTTCGATCAGCGCCTTCATGGCCTCTTTGACCTTGATCTTGCGCTTCTTCTTCTGGTTCTGGCCCAGGTTCTGGAACAGCCCCTGCAGCTGGTTGGCCATCTCTTCCATGCCCGGCGGGGTCATGATCTCGACGCCCATCGGGGAGGCGGAGAGCTCCAGCTCGATCTCCTTGTCATCCAGCTGACCTTCCCGCAGTTTCTTGCGGAAGATCTGGCGGGTGTTGGAGTTGTCGGCTTTCTCCTCCTCGCCCCAGCTGTTGCGCGGGTTGGGCAGCAGGGCGTCGAGGATGCGCTCTTCGGCAGCCTCTTCGGCGCGGTATTTCATCTTCTCCATCTCGGTCTCGCGCACCAGCTTGATGGCGACATCGGTCAGATCGCGGATGATGCTGTCCACTTCCTTGCCCACATAGCCCACTTCGGTGAACTTGGTCGCTTCGACCTTGATGAAGGGGGCGTTGGCCAGCTTGGCCAGGCGACGGGCGATCTCGGTCTTGCCGACACCGGTCGGACCGATCATCAGGATGTTCTTCGGGGTCACCTCGTGGCGCATCTCCTCGGAGAGTTGCATCCGGCGCCAGCGGTTGCGCAGGGCCACGGCCACCGCACGCTTGGCGTCGGCTTGACCAATGATGTGTCTGTCCAGCTCGTGGACGATTTCTCTCGGGGTCATCTCGGACATGATGGTGTTCCTGTATCCGGGGCGGGCAGGGCCCACCCCTTGGAAAATGGGGTTTGGCTGGCGGCCTTATTTGGCGGCCCTATTTCGCCGACTTATTTGGCTGAATAATCCAGCACTTCGATGGTGTGGTTGCCGTTGGTGAACACACAGATGTCGCCCGCAATCTTGAGGGACTTCTCGACGATGCTCTTGGCATCCAGCTCGGTGTTCTCCAGCAGGGCGATGGCGGCGGACTGGGCGAAGTTGCCGCCGCTGCCGATGGCGATGAGATCGTGCTCCGGCTGCACCACGTCACCGTTGCCGGTGATGATGAAGGATTTGTGCTCGTCGGCGACGGCCAGCAGCGCCTCGAGGCGGCGCAGGGCGCGATCGGTGCGCCAGTCTTTGGCCAGCGCCACGGCGGCGCGCTCCAGGTTGCCCTGATGGGCCTGCAGCTTGGCCTCAAAGCGCTCGAGCAGGGTGAAGGCGTCGGCGGTGCCGCCGGCAAAACCTGCCAGCACCTTGCCGTTGTAGAGGCGATGAACCTTGCGGGCGTTGCCCTTCATGACGGTGTTGCCAAGAGAAACCTGGCCATCGCCACCGATGACGACCTGACCATTGCGGCGAACTGAAACTATGGTAGTCACTTTACTTACCTCGCTTGAGCCGAATGACGGCCTGACTGTGCATGGCAAGAGAGATGGGGATGGCAAACCGGCTTTTCAAGCCTGCGCGCTGGCGCGGCCAACGGGGTTGGCTGGGAGTGGTGGCGACTGGCACCAAAAGAAACAGGGCCAGGTGTTGCCACCCGGCCCTGTTTATGGACGCTGCCATCACCCTTTCTTGGGGATGCAGCCGCTGATGCCTGAGCCCTGCAGCTTGCGGTTGGCCGCATCGGCCGCCGCCTTGCCGCTGAAGGGGCCCACCATCACCTTGTAGACGGCGCCACCGGCCCCGTTCACCACCTGCAGGCTGGAGGAGAGCCCGGCGGTGAAGGCGATGCGCGCCTTGAGGGATTCCGCGGAATCCTGCGAACGCAGGGCGGCGCACTGCATCATGTAGCGCTCGTTGTCGGCCGCGGCAGGCGGGGTCGCCGCCTTGGCCTTGGCGGCCTCGGCCCGTTCCCGCTCCAGTTCGGCGCGCAGCTCCCGCTCCATCCGATCCCGTTCGGCCTTGCGGTCGATCACCTGCTCCTGGGCGCTGGCTACCGGTGCGCCGGTCGCCGGCTTGGCCGGTTGTACCGGTTGCGGCTTGTAGGGCTGCACCTGGCCGATGGGGGTTCCGGGCTGGGGAATATTGGTCGGCACCGGCTGCGGCAGCTTCTCCGGCTGCAGGGTCATGGTTTCCGCCGGCGGTGGCGGCAGCACGCCCGGCTGGGGCGGCGGCTCGACGATGTCGACCTGCTTGTTCTCCAGCCGTTCGATATAGCTCCATTTCTCCTGCGGCAGGCCGTTGCTCTGGGCCTTGGGCTTGTTGGCTTTCACCTGCTCTTCAATGGTGGGGGCGTCGTTGCCCTTGCCACTGATCATGTAGAGGAAGCCGCCGAACCCCGCCAGCAACACCCCGGCCAGCAGGGCCGGGATAACAGGAAAGCGGCGAGGTGCCGCTTTCTTGGTGTTGCGACCACCCGCCCGACGTCGCGGGCGGCTGCCGACATAATCCCGGGTCGCCATCTATTACATGCGCTCCAGGGTGTGGATGCCCAGTACGCCCAGGCCCAGCTTGAGGACCTTGGCGGTGGCGGCGCACAGCAGCAGACGGCTCTGACGGGTCGCCTCGTCCACGCCATCCTTGTTGATCGGGCAGGCTTCGTAGAAGGTCATGAAGTTGCCGGACAGCTCGTACAGATAGGTACAGAGCAGGTGCGGCATGCCCTTGTCCGCCACGCCGTTGACCGCGTCGGAGAACTGGATCAGCTTCTGGGCCAGGGTCTCTTCCGCTTCTTCGTTCAGGACCACCTTGCCGCCCAGGGTGTCGGCATCGACGCCGGCCTTGCGGAAGATGGACTGGATCCGGGTGTAGGCGTACTGCAGGTAGGGCGCGGTGTTGCCTTCAAAGGAGAGCATCAGATCCCAGTCGAAGATGTAGTCGGTAGTGCGGTTCTTGGAGAGATCCGCATACTTGACCGCACCCATGGCGATGGCGTGCACCACCTGGGCCTTCTCCTCGGCGGAGAGGTCGCTGTTGCGGCTCTCCAGCAGGGCGGCGGCGCGCTCTTCCGCCTCATTCAACAGATCGACCAGCTTGACGGTGCCGCCGGAGCGGGTCTTGTAGGGACGGCCATCCTTGCCCAGCATCATGCCGAAGGCGTGGTGCTCGAGGGGCACGGATTCTGGCACATAGCCCGCCTTGCGGGTGATGGTCCAGGCCTGCATCAGGTGCTGGTGCTGACGGGAGTCGATGAAGTACATCACCCGGTCGGCGCCCAGGGTCTCGTAACGATACTTGGCACAGGCGATGTCGGTGGTGGTATAGAGGAAGCCGCCATCGCTCTTCTGGATGATGACGCCCATGGGCTCGCCATCCTTGTTCTTGAACTCGTCCAGGAAGACGACGGTGGCGCCTTCACTCTCGACCGCCAGGCCGCGCGCTTTCAGATCGGCGACGATTTCCGGCAGCATGTCGTTGTACATGGACTCGCCCATGATGTCCTTGTTGGTCAGAGAGACATTCAGGCGGTCGTAGTTGCGCTGGTTCTGCTCCATGGTCATGTCGACCAGCTTCTTCCACATGGTGCGGCAGTACTCATCACCACCCTGCAGCTTGACCACGTAGTTGCGCGCGCGCTCGGCGAACGCTTCGTCTTCGTCGTAGTGACGCTTGGCCTGGGTGTAGAAGGCTTCCAGATCGCGCAGCTCCATGTCGGAGGCGTGCTCGTTGGCCATCTTCTCCAGATAGGCGATCAGCATGCCGAACTGGGTACCCCAGTCGCCGATGTGGTTGGCACGCACCACCTTGTGGCCCAGGAACTCGAGGGCACGGGCAGCCACGTCACCGAGGACGGTGGAGCGGATGTGATGCACCGCCATCTCTTTGGCCACGTTAGGGGCGGAGTAGTCCACCACCACGGTCTGCGGGGTTGGCTGCTTCACGTTGGCGTTGGCGGAGGTCACCATGGCCTCTACCTGACCGGCCAGCCAGCTCGGGTCGAAGAAGAAGTTGATGAAGCCGGGGCCGGCGATCTCGACCTTGGCGATCAGGTCGGAGGCGGGCAGGTGCTCGATGATGGCAGCGGCCAGCTCACGGGGATTCTTGCGGGCCGGTTTGGCCAGCAGCATGGCCAGGTTGGTGGCCAGGTCACCGTGAGCCTTCTCCTTGCATCGGTCTACTTGCACGCGGGCTTCCAGGTCCGCCGGCAGGATGCCCGCTGACTTGAGATTGGCTACCGTTTGTTCAAGTAGATGATGAATATGCTCTTTCATAACTGACCACCAAGGTTGCGCGTCGAAAAATGACTGATATATAAGGGCGTGAATTTTACCCGCATCGGCCCGAGAAAACTATAGGGATGACCCGCCGCTCGCGGTCGGGCGGATATTTCACTGCATTTGGCACCAGATCCCAGAATATTGGACGGAAATTACGGTGCTTATCCATTTCTACTGCATATTGAAGCGGCTTGTCCAGGCTATTTTCCCCTGATTGTTAAGGGGTTTTTTATTCCAACTCGTTCTGAATGATCTGCCCCGCCGCCCCGGTCGTATCAACAGGTACCTTTTACCGAGGAATCTGTCGATGAAACTGGCGCTGTTTCCCCTCTCGGCCCACCTGCTGCCCGGTGGCATCATGCCGCTGCGCATCTTCGAGCCCAGATATCAGCGCATGATCGCCGAGGCGGGAGAGCAGGGTTTTGCTATCTGCATGCTGGATCCCCGCCAGCCCGATGCGCTGCGCAACATGTACCCCATCGCCACCCGGGTACGGATCGTCGACTTCGATCAGCTGCCGGACGGTCTGCTCGGCATCACGGTGCTCGGCATGGAGCGGGTCAGGGTCACCGATCTGTGGCAGGAGTCGGACGGCTTGCGGGTCGGGGAGGTGGACGTGCTGCCCCCCTGGCGCACCGGCCGGCTCAATGCCGACCAGCACTCGCTGGCCAGGGCGCTGCAGGAGGTGTTCAACGACTACCCGGAATATGCGGCCCTCTACCGCAACCCCGACTGGGACGATGCCAGCTGGGTGGCCCAGCGCTGGCTGGAAGTGCTGCCCATCCCCGTTGAACAGAAGCAGTGGCTGGTGGCGGCGGAAGACAACCAGCCGGCACTCTCCCTGCTGAGCGGATTGCTGGTCGCCAGTCACTGAGCCGTTCTTGATGGCAGCGCCGGTGATCCTTTTGCCGCGCCGCACGTATTGGCACTCACCACCCTCTTCAAGGCATGGCGCAATGGCATATACTGGCCAATCACAATCGACTCCGTACAGGATATCGCCCCCCATGGATGACCCAGCCGGCGATCTCAAGTCCCTGCTCGTCAGGGTTGCCGAACATGGCGACAAGGTCGCCTTTGCCGCTCTGTTCCAGCACTTCGCGCCGCGTATTCGCAGCTATGGGCTGCGCCACCTCGGCAGCGAGGCCAACGCCATGGAGCTGGTGCAGGAGACCATGCTGCTGGTGTGGCAGAAGGCCCGTCTCTACCACCCCGACAAGGGAGCCGCCACCACCTGGATCTACACCGTCATGCGCAACCAGGGCTTCGACATGCTACGCCGGCGCCGCGCCAGCAAAGAGGAGCTTTGCGCCGAGGAGCTGTGGCCCATGCTGGAGTACAGGGCGGAAGAGGAGCACCTGAGCGGCGGCGAAGACGCCGTGTTGACCCGTCAGATGGCCCATTACCTCGGCACCCTGCCGGAACCACAGCAGCAGGTGGTGCGCGGCATCTACCTGCAGGAGCTCTCCCAGCAGGAGCTGGCAGACCGGCTCGGCGTGCCGCTCGGCACCATCAAATCCCGCCTCAGACTGGCGTTACAGAAATTGAAGGAACAAGTGGAGCAAGGCCATGATTAAAGCCCATCCCGTTCAGGCCATGTTGCGCGCCTTTGCTGCCGACGAACTGCCCCTGCCGCTGGCCGTCGGCGTATCCGCCCACTGCGAGCTATGCCCCGACTGTGCGGCCCGGTTGCGGGCCTGCGAAGAGGAGCTGGCCCGGCAATACCTGACCCCGGCCGAAGAGAGCGAGCCACTGTCGGCAGAGTTCGATGCCATGCTGGCCGGCATCCTGCAGCAGCCGGTGGCCACTGCGGCCGCGTTGAGTCAGTCGGCGGCGGTTCAGCCCGAGCTGCAGGTGGCGGGCCAGTCGTATCGGTTGCCACGGGTACTGGCCCGTCACCACGCCCCCAGCTGGCGCCACATCGGCGCCATCCGGCAGGTGAGCCTGCCGCTTGACGAGCAGGGGGCCCGTGCCAGCCTGCTGCACATAGAGGCGGGCGGCCGCATCCCTGAGCACACCCACAAGGGTTACGAGCTGACCCTGCTGCTGGCTGGCACCATCGAAGATGGCGACACCCGCTATCAGGCGGGGGACTTCATCTGGCGCGATGCCAGCCACGCCCACAGTCCGCACACGCCGGACGGCTGCCTCTGCTACACGGTGCAGGACGCGCCGGTACAGTTCACCAAGGGACTGTCGCGGCTGCTCAACGGCATCAGCCATCGCCTCTACTGAGCCGACAAAGCAATAAAAAAAGGGACTCTCGGGTCCCTTTTTGCATGGTGTCGCGGCCATCAGGCCACGAACACCAGGTAGACGGCGAAGGCCACCACGAAGCGGTAGATGGCGAACGGGATGAAGTCGAGGCGACGGATCAGCGCCAGGAAAGTCTTGATGGCGATCATGGCCACCACGAAGGCGGTGACGAAACCCACCGCGAACATGGGGAAGTCGGCCATGGAGAGGAAGTCGCGACTCTTGTAGAGATCCAGTCCGCTGGCCGCCACCATCATGGGCACCGCCAGGATAAAGGAGAACTCGGCCGCCGCCTGGCGGCTGATCCCCATCAGCATGCCGCCGCTGATGGTGGCACCGGAGCGG
The DNA here is from genome assembly GCF_040908225.1 of Aeromonas sp. R5-3. Lineage (NCBI taxonomy): Bacteria > Pseudomonadati > Pseudomonadota > Gammaproteobacteria > Aeromonadales > Aeromonadaceae > Aeromonas > Aeromonas sp. R5-3. The sequence goes on from NZ_JBFODH010000024.1 coordinate 148,406, forward strand.
GAGAAGCCGGGCCAGAGCGCCAGGCACTGGAACAGGCCGATGCCGAACGCCTGTTTGTAGCTGATGTCGTCCAGGGTTTCGGAGCGTACCGCCGGGCGAAACTTCTCGGCGATGATCAGCAGGATACCGCCGGCCACCAGGGCGTACATCACGGTCTGCGGGCCAAACAGATGAGCCTTGATCCAGCTGTGGATGGCGAGGCCGATGACGACGGCGGGCAGCATGCCGAGGATGATGTGCACCAGCGAGAGGGTGGCGTGTCCCTGCGCCGGCTTCTGGCCGAAGTGGATGCCGATGAGGCCAAACAGGCGGCGCCAGAACACGGCGACCACCGCCAGGATGGAACCCATCTGGATCACCACTTCGAAGGTGGCAGCCTTGGGGCCGTCGAAGCCAAGCAGGTGGCCGACGATGATCATGTGGCCGGTGGAGGAGACGGGGAGGAACTCGGTCAGGCCCTCCACTATGCCCAGCACGAAGGCGACAAACAGGGCGTAAGACTCTGTCATGTTTCAGATCTCTTGATTATTGGTCCGGTTGAAGTCGGCCCCGAGCCGAGCCGGGGGCGACCAATGATGGAGGAAAATCGGGCAGGCAACCAGTGAATATTGTGTTGGCGCCAGGCCCCGCCGGCGGGATCGACGGCGAGGTCGTTGGTTTTCATTCGGGCCTATATAGTGTTCGGCGCTCAGCGGCTCCGATCAGGCGGGACCCTGCCCGGCCAGGATCCCCTCGATTTGCTGCAGCAGCGCCGCATCCAGCGGGGGGTGGGACTGGGCCTCCACCGCGCTGACAATCTGCTGGGGGCTGCTGGCGCCGATCAGGGCGCAGCTCACCACAGAGTCGCGCAGGACCCACTGCAGCGCCAGTTGTGACAGTGGTTGGCCCCGCTGCTGCGCCAGCGCGTGCAGGGCCCGGATGGTGGCCAGCTTGCCGGCGGTGATCTGCTCGGGCTTGAGGAAGGGGCTGGCACTGGCGGCGCGCGAATCCGCTGGAATGCCCGCCAGGTAGCGGTCGCTTAGCAGCCCGCCCGCCAGCGGGGAGAAGGCGACCACCCCCATGCCGTGCTCGCGGCAGACCGGCAGGGTTTCGGCTTCAATATCGCGCTGGAACAGGGAGTATTTGAGCTGATTGACCAGACAGGGGGTGCCCAGCTCCGCCAGCCGGGCGGCGGCCTGCGCGGCGAGCGGGGCCGGGTAGTTGGAGAGGCCGACGTAGAGCGCCTTGCCCTGACGCACCATCAGCGCTAGCGCCTGGCAGGTCTCCTCCAGCGGGGTGCGCGGGTCCGGCCTGTGGTGATAGAAGATGTCCACATAGTCGAGGCCAAGCCGGCGCAGGCTCTGGTGCAGGCTGGCAAACAGGTATTTGGCGCTGCCGCCGTCACCGTAAGGGCCATCCCACATGATGTATCCCGCCTTGCTGGCGATGATGAGCTCGTCCCGATAGGGGGCCAGGCTCCCCTTGAGCAGCTTGCCGAAGGTTTGCTCGGCCGACCCCGGCGGCGGCCCGTAGTTATTGGCCAGATCGAAGTGGGTGATACCCAGATCGAACGCCTGGTGCACCATGGCTTTCGCGGTGGCGGGATCGCTCTCGGCGCCGAAGTTGTGCCAGAGGCCGAGAGCTATGCCGGGCAGGCGCAGGCCGTGACGACCGGCGGGTCGATAGGGCTGGCGCTGGTAACGGTCGGGGGCGGCGAGGTAGTGATCATCCATAACGACTCCTTGCGTGGACTTGTTTGCGAGCAGAGGCGAGGGGTGACCCCGGTCCCTCTTCGCTCGGCATGTCTGGGTGGGAGAAGAGGGGGCCGGGGTCAGCTGGTGGCGATAAAGCGGTAACGGGTCTGATGGCGATAGGTCTGCCCCGGCAGCAACCAGGGATCGCCCAGCTCGGGGCGGTTGGGGCTGTCTGGCAGCTGCTGGGCCTCCAGACAGAAACCGGCGTGATCCCGATGGAGCTGGCCATCGCGTGCCGGCGTATTGGCCAGCCAGTTGCCGCTGTAGAACTGCAGCGAGGGCTGGTTGGTGTAGACCTCCATGGCCAGCTGGCGATCCCCCGAGACCACCCGCGCCGCCCACTCGGCGCTCGGCCCGTTGAGCACAAAGGCGTGGTCATACCCCTTGGCCTGTTGCTGCTGGGGATGGCTCAGCCAATCTTGTCCGATCAGGCGCTCGTGGCGCAGATCGAACGGCCCCTCCACCGGTGCGATCGCGAGCGGCAGGCCGCTTTGGTCGGTGGGCAGGAAGCGGTCGGCGTTGAGGCGGATGAGGTGGTTGCGCACATCGCCATCGCCGGCTTGTCCATCGAGATTGAAGTAGGTGTGGCTGGTGAGGCTGACCGGGGTCAGTGCATCCGTGCTGGCGACGAAATCTACCACCAGATCGCACTGCTCCAGCCGGTACTCCAGCGTGACCCGCAGGTTGCCGGGAAAGCCCTGATCCCCCGCTCGGGAGAGCAGGGTCAGTCTGACCCGGTCCGCCTCCCGCTCCTTGATCTGCCAGTGCTGGCGATGAAACCCCGCCCGTCCGCCGTGCAGGCAGTGGGGGGGCTGGTTGGCATCCAGCGGCCAGCGCTGGCCATCGCGCAGCAGCTCGGCGTTGCCGATGCGGTTGGCAAAGCGTCCCGCCACCGCACCCAGCCACACCTGCTGAGCGGGGTAGGCCTCATCGGCGCAGCCCAGCAGCACTTCACGGCGCCCGCCTGCCACTGGCAGGGTGAGGGAGGTGAGGGTGGCGCCGAAGTCGAGGCCGCGCAGGCGCAGCCCCTCCTCGTTTTCCAGCTCGAACGGAATCATGGCGTCGTTCATAGTCTGCCTGTACCTGTGTTGCCGATCCGGCAGGCCTGCATCATACATGGGCTCATAGTTTTCCCGCCCCCGCGCTGGCGCGGCAGACGTAGCTGTCGGCTTTGAGGCCGAAGCGGGCCGGGTACTCGGCATCGACCTCGGCGATCACCTCGGCCACTTTCTCTGGGCGCAGCAGGGCGACCACGCAGCCACCGAAGCCGCCGCCGGTCATCCGCACGCCGCCCTCGGTGCCGATCCTGGCCTTGATGATCTCCACCAGACCGTCGATGGCGGGCACGGTGATTTCGAAGTCATCGCGCATGGCGGCGTGGGAGTCGGCCATCAGCTCACCGAGGCGCACCAGATCCCCCTGCGCCAACGCATCGGCGGCGGCCAGGGTGCGGCTGTTGTCGCCCACTACGTGACGGGCACGGCGGTAGCAGACCTCATCCAGCCCGGCCTTGCCCGCTTCCAGCGCCGCCAGATCGAGATCGCGCAGCGCCTTGACCCCGTAGTGACGGGCGGCTGCTTCGCACTGCTGGCGGCGGGTGTTGTATTCGCTGTCCACCAGGCCGCGACGGACGTTGGAGTTGACGATCAGCACCGCCAGGTCGGTGGGCATGGGGATGAGGCGGGTCTCCAGCGAGCGGCAGTCGAGCAGCAGGGCGTGATCCTGTTTGCCGCTGGCGGAGATCATCTGGTCCATGATGCCGCAGTTGCAGCCGACGAACTGGTTCTCCGCCTGCTGGCCGTTGAGGGCAATCTCGGCCTGGCTGATGGTGAGCCCCAGCGCCTCCTTGAAGGCCTGGCCAATGGCCACCTCCAGCGAGGCGGAAGAGGAGAGGCCGGCCCCCTGCGGCACGTTGCCGGAGACTACCAGATTGAGGCCGCGCAGGGGATAGCCGCGCTCCTGCAGGTACTTCACCACCCCGCGGATGTAGTCGCTCCAGCGCTGGTCGGCATGATGATTGATGGGCTGGCCGAGATCGAACAGGTCGCGCTGGTTGCCGTAGTCGGCGGCGACCACGTGCACCAGGCTGTCATCGCGCAGGCCGATGGCGACGCAGGTCTCGTAGTCGATGGCGCAGGGCAGCACGAAGCCGTCGTTGTAGTCGGTGTGCTCGCCGATGAGGTTGACGCGGCCGGGGGCCCGCACCAGCAGGTCGGGTTGTTGCTCAAACTGCTCGGCAAACACGGCGCTGACGCGCTGGCTCGGGGTCATGGGGTCACCTCATTGGCTTTGTAATGAACGGGGGAAAGGGTACGCAGGCGCTCCGCGGCTTGCTCCGGGGTAAGGTCGCGCTGGGTCTCGGCCAGCATCTCGAAGCCCACCATGAATTTGCGCACCGTGGCGGAGCGCAGCAGGGGCGGATAGAAGTGGGCATGCAGTTGCCACGCCTCTGGGCAGTCGGAGCGGGGCGGCGCAAAGTGCCAGCCCATGGAGTAGGGGAAGCTGCACTCGAACAGGTTGTCGTAGCGGCTGGTGAGCTCCTTGAGCGCGATGGCCAGATCCTGCTGCAGCTCGGGGGTGAGGTCGAGCAGAGAGGGGACATGGCGCTTGGGCAGCAGCAGGGTCTCGAACGGCCAGGCCGCCCAGAAGGGCACTACCGCCAGCCAGTGTTCGGTCTCCACCACGATGCGGGAGCGATCCTGCAGCTCCCGCTCCACGTAGTCGACCAGCAGCGGGCGGTCGTGCTCCGCCAGCCAGGCGCGCTGGTGCTGCTCTTCGCGGGCAATTTCATTGGGCAGGAAGTCGTTGCCCCACAGCTGACCGTGGGGATGCGGGTTGGAGCAGCCCATGACGGCGCCCTTGTTTTCAAACACCTGCACCCACTCCCACTGGGCCGACAGCTCGGTCACCTGCTCCATCCAGGTGGTGATCACCTTCTCGATGGCGGGCAGAGGCAGCTCGGGCAGAGTCTTGCCGTGATCCGGCGAGAAGCAGATGACCCGGCTGGTGCCGCGGGCGGCCTCCAGCTTGAGCAGGGGATCCTGCTCGCCACTGGCGGCCGGGGTGTCCTGCATCAGGGCGGCGAAGTCGTTGGTAAAGACGAAGGTGTCCCGATAGTCGGGATTCTGGTCGCCGGTGACGCGCTTGTTGCCGGCACAGAGGAAGCAGTCGGGGTCATGGGCCTGGCTCGGCGCCTGGCTCACCTTCTCGACCTGGCCCTGCCAGGGGCGCTTGGCCCTGTGAGGGGAGACCAGCACGTATTGGCCTGTCAGCGGGTTGAAACGACGGTGGGGGTGATCAACCGGGTTGAACATCATCACTCCTCAAGCTCAATAAAAGAAAATGCGGGCAGTTGATGAGGGCGGGTGCGCCTCTCATCTGTGACCCTTCCCCCTAAAGGGAGAAGGGAGCAAAACGGACATCACGCCTCGTACCCCTGGGGGTTGGCGGATTGCCAGCGCCAGCTGTCGGCGCACATGGCGGCCAGATCCCGCCGGGCACGCCAGCCCAGCTCGCGCTCGGCCCTGGCGGGATCGGCCCAGCATTCGGCGATGTCGCCGGGGCGTCTTGGTTCGATGCGATAGGGCAAGGGGCGACCGCTGGCCGCCTCGAACGCCGCCACCATCTGCAGCACGCTCTGGCCCTGGCCCGTACCCAGGTTGTAGACGTGCACGCCGCCCTTGCTGGCGCAGTGCTGCAACGCCTTGACGTGCCCTTCGGCCAGATCCATCACGTGGATGTAGTCACGCACACCTGTGCCGTCGACGGTGGGGTAATCGTTACCAAAGACCGAGAGGCAGTCGCGCCGGCCGATGGCGACCTGGGTCAAAAACGGCATCAGGTTGTTGGGGATCCCCTGGGGATCCTCCCCCATGGTGCCCGACTCGTGGGCGCCGACCGGGTTGAAGTAGCGCAGCAGGGTCATGCTCCAGTGCGGCTCGGCCCGCTGCAGATCCTCGAGGATCTCTTCGATGATCAGCTTGGATCGGCCGTAGGGATTGGTGGCGCTGCGCGGGAAATCTTCCCGGATGGGCGTGCTGGCCGGGTCACCATAGACGGTGGCCGACGAGCTGAACACCAGGTTGTGGACGCCGGCCCGCTTCATCGCCTGCAGCAATACCAGGGTGCCGCTCAGGTTGTTCTCGTAGTAGTCGAGGGGGATGCGGGTGGACTCGCCGACCGCCTTGAGGGCGGCGAAGTGGATCACGGCATCGATCCTTTGCTCGCTGAAGATGCGATCCAGCAGGAGCGGGTCACGGATGTCCCCCCGATAGAAGCGGGGCTCGCGCCCGCTGATGGCGGCAATGCGGGCCAGCACGCCGGCCTTGCTGTTGCAGAGGTTGTCCACCACCGCGGGCTCCATGCCGGCCGCCTGCAGTGCCAGGCAGGTGTGGCTGCCGATGTAACCGCAGCCGCCGGTGACCAGTACTTTCATCCTCATCTCCACGCTCAAAAAAAGCCTGTGAAGGAGTCTAGCCGAGGGGCTGGCGGGCAAACTGTGAACTGGCTAACAAATATGTGTAAACGATTACACTTGTTTTGGTGGTCATCATTTCAGCAATATGGTTTTTCCCCCTGTTATCAGTGACATTGCTCGGTATAATGGCCTCGTCCCGAACCGTGAAATAAGTGAAAACAACATGAGTACCATCAAGGATGTCGCCCGTTTGGCCAACGTATCGGTGGCAACGGTTTCACGGGTGATGAACAACTCACCCAAGGCCAGTGCCGCCTCCCGCGAGGTGGTGTTGAAAGCCATGGCCGAACTGGGCTACACCCCCAATGCCAACGCACGGGCGCTGGTCAGCCAGACCTGCGACACCATGGGCGTGCTGGTGGGCGATGTGGCGGATCCCTTCTTCGGCGCCCTGGTCAAGGGGGTCGCCGCGGTGGCGGTGGAACAGGGGCTGCACCTGTTGATGGGTAATGGTTTTCACACGGCACGGCAGGAGCGCGAATCCATCGAGCTGCTGATCGGCAAGCGCTGCGAGGCGCTGGTGGTGCACAGCAAGGCGCTGAGCGATGAGGAGTTGATCGACTATGCGCTGCGGGTACCCGGCATGGTGCTGATCAACCGCGACATCCCGGCACTCAAGGGGCGCTGCATCGCCCTCAACAACCGGCAGGGGGCCGCCACGGCGACCCGGCATCTGCTGGAGCTGGGCCACCGTCACATCGCCTTCCTGAGCTCCGATCACGCCATCGAGGATGCCATCCTGCGGCTGCAGGGCTATCAGGATGCGCTGGCCGAGGCGGGCGTGCGCGCCGACCCCGAGCTGGTGGAGAGCGGCATGCCCAACGAGGAGGGCGGCGAGCGGGCCATGCTCAACCTGCTGGCCAAGGGGCTGCCCATCACGGCCGTGGTGGCCTACAACGATGCCATGGCGGCGGGGGCCATCTCGGTGCTGGCGGACAACGGCCTCAAGGTGCCGGAGGAGGTGTCGGTGGTGGGCTTCGATGACATCATCTATGCCAGATACCTGCGCCCCAAGCTCTCCACCATGCGCTACCCGGTTGAACTGATGGCAGCCCAGGCGGCCAAGCTGGCCCTGCAGCTGGCAGCGGGGGAAAGCGAGGTGGTACAGAGCCGCATTTACACCCCAACTCTGATCAACCGCCACTCGGTGGCGCCCGTTCGAAGCTGATCCCTTTCATTTACCTCCGTTTATCGCTCCGGATCGCCGTTTTTGAGGCGCTCGATCCGGAGCCTTGGTCTTTTACCTGCATTTAGCGCATTTTTACCCTGTTTTACTTAACAAATTCAGTGTAATCGTTTACATCTGTGTGAGCGGGATCGCCGATCACCGGGCAAATCTCCCCTACACTGCATACGTTTTCGGCGTTCATGCAGGGAGAGAGACGAATGCTCAGGGAGATAGTGGCCCGTCAGGACTGGCAGACCCAGGCGATTACCGCAGTGAATCGGCTGCCCGCCCATACCCCCTTGTTCAGCTGGCGCAGCGAGGCCGCGGCGCGGGATGATCACGCCTCGCCATCGCGCGCCCTGCTGGATGGGGAGTGGCGTTTCTCCTTCTTCGCGGCGCCCGAGCGGGTGCCGGAGCAGTGGCTGGCGCAGGATCTGCCGGATGCCTGTCCCATCCAGGTGCCGGGCAACTGGCAGCTGGATGCGGCCTACCCAGGGTTGCGGCCTGCGACGGATGTACCCATCTACACCAACATCAAGTATCCCTTCCCGTGCGATCCACCGCGGGTGCCGGCCGAGAATCCCACCGGCTGCTATTCCCGCGAGTTCAGCGTGCCAGCCGACTGGCTTGCCAGCGGTCAGACCCGGATCATCTTCGACGGGGTGGACAGCGCTTTTCACCTCTTCTGCAACGGTCGCTGGGTCGGTTACTCCCAGGACAGCCGGCTGCCCGCCGAGTTCGATCTGACCTCCTTCCTGCAGGCCGGCGACAACCGGCTGGCAGTGCTGGTGCTGCGCTGGTCCGACGGCTCCTATCTGGAAGATCAGGACATGTGGCGCATGAGCGGCATTTTCCGCTCCGTCAGCCTGCTGCACAAACCGGCTCGTCATCTGATGGATATCCGGGTAACGCCCGAGCTCGACGCCTGCTACCGGGATGCCCGCCTCAAGATCGCATTGCAGGTGGCCAATGGGACCGGCCTGTCGGTGGTGGCCAATCTCTATGACGGCGGCGAGCGGGTGGCGACCCTGCGCCAGCAAATCGGCACGCAAGCCATTGACGAGAAAGGGGCGTATGACGATCGCGCCGAGTGCTGGCTCGAGGTGGCGACCCCGCGCAAATGGAGCGCCGAGACCCCCCACCTCTATCGCCTCACCCTGACCCTGCTGGACGAGCAGGGAGAGCCCATCGAGAGCGAAGCCTGTGATGTGGGCTTTCGGGCGGTAGAGATCCGTGGTGGCCTGCTGCGGGTGAACGGCCAGCCGCTGCTGATCCGTGGCGCCAACCGCCACGAGCATCACCCCGCAACGGGGCACGTGGTGACCCCCGCCGCCATCGAGCAGGATCTGCTGTTGATGAAGCAGCACAACTTCAACGCGGTGCGCTGTTCCCACTACCCCAATCACCCCGAGCTTTATCGGCTGTGCGACCGGCTCGGCCTCTACGTGGTGGACGAGGCGAACCTGGAGACCCACGGTATGACTCCGATGGGGCGGCTGGCACGGGACCCAGCCTGGAGCAACGCCTTCCTGGAGCGGGTGACCCGCATGGTGGCCCGCGACTTCAACCACCCCAGCATCATCATCTGGTCCCTTGGCAACGAGTCGGGCTACGGCCCGGCCCACGATGCCATGTATGGCTGGGTCAAGGGGGCGGATCCGAGCCGCCTGGTGCAATACGAAGGGGGTGGTGCCGATACGCCGGCCACCGACATCATCTGCCCCATGTATGCCCGCACCCATCAGGATCAACCCTTCCCGGCGGTACCCAAGTGGGCGCTGGCCAAGTGGATTGGCCTGCCGGGGGAGACCCGCCCGCTGATCCTGTGTGAATACGCCCACGCCATGGGTAACAGCCTGGGGGGCTATGCCCACTACTGGCAGGCATTTCGCGATCACCCCCGCTTGCAGGGTGGCTTCGTCTGGGATTGGGTCGATCAGGGGCTGGACAAGCTGACCGATGACGGCCGCCACTTCTGGGCCTATGGTGGTGATTTCGGCGATACCCCGAATGATCGCCAGTTCTGCTGCAACGGTCTGCTGTTCCCCGACCGCACCCCCCATCCCGCCCTGTTTGAGGCAAAACGTGCCCAGCAGCCGTTCGTGCTGACCTTGCAACACCGCCAGCCGCTGACGGTCGAGATCCGCAGCGAATACCTGTTTCGCGAGACGGACAACGAGCGGCTGCAGTGGCGGCTGTGCGAAGACGGCGTGGTGGTGAGCCAGGGTGAATGCCCACTCACCCTGGCACCGCAGGGCTGCGTGACGTTGACCCTGCTGGAGCGGTTGCCGGCCTTTGCGCCGGGGGCGTTCGCCTGGCTGGACCTCGCCATCGTGCAGCCCGCCGCCACGGCCTGGTCAGCGGCCGGTCACGAGGTGGCGCGCCAGCAATGCATGTTGCCTGTCCCCCTGTCACTGCCTGTCGCCCGCACGCCGGCCACCTTCATCGAGCTGGCGGATGGTTGGCAGATCCGGGCGGCCAACAGCGAGTGGCTGCTGGACAAGGCCAGCGGCCGCGTCCAAAGCTGGTGCAAGCTGGGCCGCGAGCAGCTGAAAGAGGCCATCGCCGATCACTTCTATCGGGCACCGCTCGACAACGACATCGGCACCAGCGAGGCGGACCACGCCGATCCCAACGCCTGGATCGCCCGCTGGCAGGCGGCCGGGCTCAATGAGTTGCAGCACCGCTGTCTCGAGCTGGTAGTGAGCCCTGACCAAGGGGTTGTGACGGTACGCCACGGCTACTTCGTCGGCGAGGCGCTCAAGCTACTGACTTGCTGGCGCCACTCCTTCGATCAGGATGGGGCCATGCACCTCGCCATCGAGGTGGAGGTGGCAGCCGAGATGCCCTCCCTGCCGCGCATCGGCGCCCTGCTCTGGCTGACCGACGAGGTGCTGGCGGCAGGGGAGGAGGTGAGCTGGCTGGGGCGTGGTCCGCACGAGAACTATCCGGATCGCCTGCTGGCTGCCGACCTCGGTCGCTGGCAGTCGTCGCTCGATGCGCTGCACACCGCGTATGTGTTCCCGACCGACAACGGGCTGCGCTGTGACACCCGTCAGCTGCGATTCGGCTCCATCGAGGTCGAGGGACTGTTTCATTTCAGCCTGAGCCGTTTCAGCCAGCAGCAGCTGGCCCAGGCTCGTCACCAGACCGATCTGGTGGCCGCAGGCGGACTCCATCTCTGTCTTGATGGTTTTCATATGGGGATTGGGGGCGATGACTCCTGGAGCCAGAGCGTACGACCGGAATATTGGCTGCAACCAGGCAGCTACTATTGGAACTGTGTTCTACGCTGAACCTGAGCGATTGCTTAACAAGAAAGAGCCCCGTTCAGAGCCGTGCTGTCACCAGTTAAATATAACTACATGATTTTTAATTGATTTGTTGCTATGTAACAGAGTGTAAACGTTTTCATTTTGTTGTCATGATCACAGATCGATATACAACAAACTGATTACATTAGGCTGGCGCCAGTTCACTTGGTGTACAGCATTCCCTACAAAAACAGATAGAGAGATCGGAGCATAACAATGAAAAAGATCACGACCATTGCCGCCGTACTGATGAGCCTGATGGCAGGAGCCACCGCCCATGCCGAAACCCGCATCGGGGTGACCGTCTACAAATACGACGACAACTTCATGGCGGTGGTGCGCAAGGCAATCGAGAAGGAAGCGGCGGCCAACCCGGGGGTGGAGCTGCTGATGAATGACTCCCAGAATGACCAGTCCAAGCAGAACGATCAGGTCGACGTACTGCTGGCCAAAGGCGTGAAGGCGCTGGCCATCAACTTGGTTGACCCGGCGGCGGCCCCGGTCGTGATCGAGAAAGCCCGTGGCGAGGACGTGCCCGTGGTGTTCTACAACAAGGAGCCCAATGCCGCCGATCTGGCCAGTTATGACAAGGCCTACTATGTGGGTACCGATTCCAAGGAGTCTGGCATCATCCAGGGTCAGCTGATCGCCAAGCACTGGAAAGCCAACCCGGCCTGGGATCTCAACAAGGACGGCGTCATCCAGTACGTGCTGCTGAAGGGCGAGCCGGGTCACCCGGATGCCGAAGCCCGTACCACCTACGTCATCAAGACCCTGAACGATGGCGGCATCAAGACCGAGCAGCTGCACATGGATACTGGTATGTGGGATACCGCCATGGCCAAGGACAAGATGGACGCCTGGATCTCCGGCCCGAACGCCAACAAGATCGAAGTGGTCATCGCCAACAACGATGGCATGGCGATGGGCGCCGTGGAGTCCCTGAAGGCTCAGGGCAAGACCGCCATCCCGGTGTTCGGCGTGGACGCACTGCCTGAAGCGCTGGCGCTGGTCAAAAGCGGTGCCATGGCCGGTACCGTGCTGAACGATGCCGCCAACCAGGCCAAGGCGACCTACGAGCTGACCAAGAACCTGGCTGAAGGCAAACCGGCTGGTGAAGGCACCAGCTGGAACATCGTCAACAAGGTCGTGCGTGTTCCCTACGTCGGCGTAGACGCAGACAACCTGTCCAAATTCGAATAATTCCCTCCTCCAGGGCAAGGGAGATCCCTTGCCCTTTTTTCAACCAGATGTGATGGCTGATATGACAACACAGCAACAATCAGAATGGCTGTTGGAGATGATTGGCGTCAGTAAGAGCTTTCCTGGCGTCAAGGCACTCGATAATGTCAATTTACGGGTCCGTCCTCATTCTGTGCATGCGTTGATGGGCGAGAACGGGGCAGGAAAATCGACGCTGCTCAAGTGCTTGTTCGGCATTTACGAGAAGGATGAGGGCAAGATCTTCTTCAAGGGGCAGGAGATCAACTTCACCTCCTCCAAGGAGGCGCTGGAGAACGGTGTCTCCATGGTGCATCAGGAGCTGAACCTGGTATTGCAGCGCTCCGTGATGGACAACATGTGGCTCGGTCGCTATCCCACCAAGGGGCTGTTCGTCGACCACGGCAAGATGTATCAGGACACCAAGCATATCTTCGACGAGCTGGACATCGACATAGACCCGCGGGTCAAGGTCGGTACCCTCTCCGTCTCCCAGATGCAGATGATCGAGATCGCCAAGGCGTTCTCCTACGATGCCAAGATCGTCATCATGGACGAACCCACCTCCTCGCTGACCGAGAAAGAGGTGAGCCACCTCTTCAAGATCATCAACAAGCTCAAGGAGAAGGGGTGCGGCATCGTCTACATCTCCCACAAGATGGAAGAGATCTTCCAGCTCTGTGATGAGATCACCATATTGCGGGATGGCCAGTGGGTGGCGACCCAGCCGCTCAAGGGCATGACCATGGATCAGATCATCGGCATGATGGTCGGTCGCGAGCTCACCCAGCGCTTCCCGGAGAAGACCAACCAGCCGAAAGAGGTGATCCTCGAGGTCGAGCACCTGACGGCGAAAAACCAGCCCTCCATACAGGACATCACCTTCAACCTGCACAAGGGGGAGATCCTCGGGGTGGCCGGGTTGGTGGGGGCCAAGCGGACCGACATCGTCGAGACCCTGTTCGGCATTCGTGACCGCAGCGAGGGGTCCATCAAGCTGCACGGCAAAGAGGTGGCCAACCACAACGCCCACGAGGCGATCCGCAACGGCTTTGCGCTGGTGACCGAGGAGCGCCGCTCCACCGGCATCTATTCGCGCCTCGACATCGCCTTCAACTCCCTGATCGCCAACATGGACAACTACAAGGGCTCCATGGGGTTGCTCAGCGACAACAAGATGAAGAGCGACACCCAGTGGGTCATCGACTCCATGCGGGTCAAGACACCGACCCAGCAGACCCAGATCGGCTCCCTCTCGGGGGGCAACCAGCAGAAGGTGATCATCGGCCGCTGGCTGCTGACCCAGCCGGAGATCCTGATGCTGGACGAACCGACCCGCGGCATCGACGTGGGGGCCAAGTTCGAGATCTACCAGCTCATCCTGGAGCTGGCGAAGAAGGACAAGGGCATCATCATCATCTCGTCGGAAATGCCCGAACTGCTCGGCATCACGGATCGCATCATGGTGATGAGCAATGGCCGGGTCGCCGGGATCGTCAATACCAAAGAAACTGACCAGAGCGAGATACTGCGCCTGGCATCTCTGTACCTCTAGAGACAGGAAGACATTTATGGAGTCGGCTAAAAATTTCAATCTGATGCGGGCGCTCAAGGAGAACGGCATCTACGTGGTGCTGCTGGTGCTGCTCATGATCATCGTGATCAAGGAACCCTCCTTCCTGAGTCTCACCAACTTCAGCAACATCCTGACCCAGTCTTCGGTGCGGGTCATTATCGCGCTCGGGGTGGCTGGCATCATCATCACCCAGGGGACGGATCTGTCGGCCGGTCGTCAGGTCGGCTTGGCGGCGCTTATCGCGGCGACCATGCTGCAGGCGCTGACCAACGTCAACAAGGTGTTCCCCAGTCTGGGCGAGGTGCCCATCCCGGTGGTGATCCTGCTGGTGTGCGCAGTGGGGGCCCTGATTGGCCTGGTTAACGGCCTCATCGTGGCCTATCTGAACGTCACCCCCTTCATTACCACCCTGGGCACCATGATCATCGTCTACGGCATCAACTCCCTCTACTTTGACTCGGTAGGGGCTTCGCCGGTGGCCGGTTTTGACCCCCGTTTCTCCAGCTTCGCGCAGGGGTTCATCAAGCTGGGCGGGTTCAAGCTATCCTATCTGACCTTCTATGCCGCCATCGCCAGTGTCTTTGTCTGGGTGCTGTGGAACAAGACCCGCTTTGGCAAGAACATCTTCGCCATCGGCGGCAACCCGGAAGCGGCCAAGGTCTCCGGTGTCAACGTGGCGGTCAACCTGGTGATGATCTATGCGCTGGCGGGGGTCTTCTACGCCTTCGGCGGCATGCTGGAAGCGGGCCGGATCGGCAGCGCCACCAACAACCTGGGCTTCATGTACGAGCTCGATGCCATCGCCGCCTGCGTGGTCGGCGGGGTGTCGTTTGCGGGTGGCGTGGGTACCGTGGCCGGGGTGATCACCGGCGTGCTCATCTTCACGTTGATCAACTATGGTTTGACCTATATCGGCGTCAGCCCTTACTGGCAGTTCATCATCAAGGGCGGCATCATCATTCTGGCGGTGGCACTGGACTCCATGAAGTACGCCAAGAAGAAATAACGATTGGCAGGGAGGGCTGGCAGTGCCGGCCCTCTCTTCTGGAGGGATCCCATGCCATTCAAGGTCAAGATTTACGTCCTGTTGCTGCTGGCCATCCTGGTCACCATCGGCACCGCCTGGTTCAGCGTCAATCACTTCATCAGCACCTACATCCGCACCCAGGCGACCAAGAACATCAACGAACAGATCTCTCTGGTCAAAGAGAAGCTGGCCGGTGACATCAATCAGAAAATTCTGCTGGCAGCCAACCTCAACTTCGGGGTGACCAACGTCAAGAAGACGCTGGAAGAGACCGGCTTTCACAACATCGTCAAAGTGATCGGCGACATGGCGTTCGACGTGAGCGGCGTCATCAACGACGCGGCCAAGGTTGACGCGTTGCGCAAGCTTATCCCAGCCGCCAACAACCAGATCACCGTCAGCCCACTGCAGCAGGTGGACGGCAAGCCCGTCATCTCGATTCTTGTGCCGCGCGGTGCCGACTCTGCCTACCTTTATTACCTCGACATGAGCGAGTTCAAGAGCCTGCTGGAGAAGGTGAGTGGCGAGGGGCGCTACTTCTCCCTGACCGATGGTCAGGGCAATGAGCTCTATAGCAGCAAGCCGCAGGGGGAGAACGAAGCGCGCCCCAATTCGCTGGATATTCGCGGCAGCAGCTGGACCCTGACCGGCTACATTGATCTCGACTACATCCGCACCATGACCCAAGCACTCAACGGCCAGATCATCATGGCGCTGCTCGGGGTGGCCGTGGTGGTGATGGCGCTCGCCGTGCAGGCGCTCAATGTGGCCTATCGCCCGATACTCTCGCTGCGGGACCTGGTGCTGGAGCTCTCTCGCGGTAGCGGCGATCTGACCCGCCGACTGGCGGTGACCAGCAAGGATGACCTCGGTCAGATCTCGGCCGGTATCAACCGCTTCATCGAGCGGCTGCAGGAGATGATGGACGAGGTACGCCAGGCCAGCGACCAGCTCAATAGCGGCATTGCCGGATTGGCCAGCCAGACCGGTGCTGCCCAGTCCCTGCTGGCGGATCATGTGCGAGAGACCGAGCAGGTGGTGACTGCCATCAACGAGATGAGCCGCACCGCGGTTTCAGTTTCGGAGAGCGCGGCCAGCACGGCCCAGCTCACCGGCCAGAGCCAGCAACTGGCGAGCCAGTCCCGTCAGGTGGTCGATCAGGCCATGGCCAGCGTGATGGCGCTGGTAGATGAGGTGGAAACCACCGCCCGCTCCATCGAGGCGATGCAGCAGGATGTGCAGCAGATTGGCTCGGTGCTCGGGGTCATCGGCAGCATAGCCGAGCAGACCAATCTGCTGGCCCTCAATGCTGCCATAGAGGCCGCCCGCGCCGGCGAGCAGGGGCGCGGTTTTGCGGTGGTGGCCGATGAGGTGCGTTCACTCGCCGCCCGTACCCAGCAGAGTACGGCAGAGATCCAGACCATGCTGGCCAGCCTGCAGCAGGGGACCCGGACCGTGGTGAATGCCATGAGCAATACCAAGCAGAGTTGTCAGGGTGCCGCCGAGAACACCACTCGAGTCAACGAGTCACTGGATCTGATGGCGGGCGAGGTGGTGGAGATCAACGATCTCATCAGCCATATCGCCACGGCTGCGGAGCAGCAGAGTGCGGTAGCCGAGGAGATCAATCGCAACATGAGCGCCATTGCCGAGGTGATCAGCCAGCTGACCCACAACGGCGAGGCGACGGTGGCCAGTGCCGGCTCGATGCAGCAGACCTATGACAGGCTGCGGGAGATTGTGGGGCACTTCCGGTTGGAATGAGCGGATAGAAAGGTAGGCCGGGGTAAAAATGGCCAAAAAAGATGGGGGCGACTTGCGTCGCCCCCGATAGTCTTATCGCTCATATCCTTGAACGAAGTTGCTCCCTGCAATCCCTGACTATACCTCTTCCTTTAGGTTTCCCCTTCCCAATCCTTTGGGGTGTCCTTTAGCCATCATGGCCTGACGAGTCATCCGTTCCCGTCGCACTTTCTCCGTCCTGGGAGGTGTCCTTTACCACATCCTGTGGTGAGTCCATTTGCCCAACCCTGGCAGCCAGTCTTCCTGACCGACTTCATTGCGTCCGTGCAGGAGTAACTATAAGGATTTCATGGGGCGGGACAACTGCAGAGTGAAAAACGTTTTTACGCATCTCGTTACGAAGGAAACTTGTTTCAATATTTATCCTTTACTTTCATTGTGATAGGTGTTTTTTGTTCATGTTTTACGATCTTACCTTCCGACTATCGCGGGATCTTTTCTAGCGCTTTGCCTACATCCGCTATGGCGAATGTCTTACACCTTGTTCAACTGGGATTCAGAAAGGGGAGACGAACAGATAAGGGCCATGCTGGCAACGAAGCATGGCTGGAGGAAGATAGCGTCAGTTGTGTGCCTGCAGCCGCTCATAGATGGTCTGGCGTTCTTCCGGGCTCAGGGAGGAGAAGTAGTGGGTAAACAACCGCAGCAGCAGGGACTTGTTCATGCCGTCTTGCTGGGTCAGGTTGCCAAGCTCATCGATGGCCGTGGTGCTGAGCGAGAAGGTGGCTTTCTTGAAGCTGGGTTTGAGATGTTCACCGCTCTCGATGAAGGCGAGTGCGGTCAGAGCCTCGTCCCGATGCAGAGTCAGCTCCAGGCTGACGACCTTGGGCTTGCCCTTGGCATAAAAATCCGCGTCCTCGATGAACTCGTCTATGGTGAACTTCTTTTGGTGATGCAGATTGTGTTTCTTCTTCAGGTCGGCAAGTCCCATCTCATACCCCCAGCTCCAGAAACTCCTTGGCGATGGCGCGGATCTCTTCGGCAGACTTGCCATCCGGCTCTATCTCCATCACCGACAATCCCTTCTCCTCGCTGTCGTCGTAGACGTTGCGGCCATAGGTGATGGAATTGAGCACGTCGACACCGAAGGAGGAGCAGACCTCCTTGGCTTCCAGTATCCGCTTCGCCTGGTTGGGTAGGGCGGGGCACTGGGTCAGTACCACGGCAGCCCGCAAGGTCGGGTTGACCATCTTGCAGGTGGTGATGAGGTCTTCCATGTGCGGCAGAGTCTTGAGATCGCGGCGCTTGGGACGCAGCGGGATCAGGGCATGGGTGGCGACGGCCATGGTGGAACGCAGTGCCCGGTTGTCCTGGCCGCCACAGTCGACGATCAGGTAGTCATAGCGGTTCTTCAGGCTGAGCAGATCGTTGCGGATGTTGCCGTAGAGCTGGACGCAGTTTATCTGGGGCAGATCCGGATTGTCGTTGCGCTCCTGGATCCAGTCCGAGGTGGTGCGCTGCGGATCGCAGTCCACCAACAGCACTTCGCCGTGAAACTGGGTTCTGAGGTAGACCGCCAGATTCTGGGCCAGGCAACTCTTGCCGCTCCCTCCTTTCTCACCACCGACCAGCAGGATCATGACCGTCTCCTATCCCTATGAAAAACAGCTGCATTGAGTATAGGAGGGGGTTGGGCCATGACAAGCCAGGAGGAGAAGACCTCCTCCCGGAGTTTCGTTCAGTAGTGCTGGCTGCCGCCATGCCACTGACACAGGTAGGCGGGTACCAGCATCTGTGGGGCCTGATCGACATGGCACACCACCAATGGCATGGCAGGGGCACCCTCCGCATGGACCAGTGCCGGGGTCATGGGCAGCAGCAGAGTGGAAAGCAGCAGCAGTGACTTCATCTTCATGGCTATCTCCTTGGTGACATAACAGGTGTGATCCTGATCACTTTCTGAGTTAAGCCGAGCCGGCTTGCGGTGCAAGCTGCTGAAATAAATTCAACTAATGAAAAAAGTTTGAAAAAGCCCCTGCGCCGGCCAGTTGAAAATTGGCCGGCCAAGATGCGCAATTCGTGCATATCCATATAAGAGGTGAAGAGGCAACACTGCCTGTAGTCTGGCCCGGCAAGCGGAACAGACGCGATGCCATGATCTGGAACAACAAACAGATTATTCAGCGCGAAGCCTGGCCGTGACTTTTTATTTGCTGCGAGCGCCTCGTAAAGAGCGCGGAAAATTCAAATATCTGCATATAAAATTCACTCTGTGTTTGTTGCGTTTTTATCTTCATGAAATTAAAGGATTTTTGTTTTTGTGTTTATCCCTTTGTAGATATTTGACGTGAATGAAACAAGGTAAAATATGAAATATGTGCCGAAGAAAGTGCGTATTTAAACGGGATAGGTGAATGGGAGATTGTCAGTTCTGTTACCCCTATCAAAGAATAAACCGTGAAATTATTCAGTTCTGGGTGAATGTGATCAATGTCTAAGTTTATCGTGATTGGCAGGTCTAACCTCGGTCTCGAAAGGCAAGGGCAGGATAGAACACAAGCTGATTACCCTACATAAAGAATATCCCGCCTTAGCCACGAGCATGAATAGAAGGAATCTATTCAATCACTCGCAGGGACCACTGCTAGACGGAATATAATCATGAGCAAATTTTATGTAGGTTCTGAAGTTGGCCAATTGCGCCGTGTCATGTTGCACCGCCCCAACCTCAGTCTGAAGCGTCTGACTCCTTCCAACTGCCAGGATCTGTTGTTCGATGACGTCCTGTCCGTTGAACGTGCCGGTCAGGAGCACGACAAATTCGCTCAGGTACTGCGCGATCAGAATGTCGAAGTTTTCCTGCTGACCAATCTGCTGGCGGAAACCCTGGACGTGCCGGAAGCCAAAACCTGGCTGCTGCAACATCAGGTCTCCGACTATCGCCTCGGCACTTCTTTTGCCAACGACGTACGCTGCTTCCTGGCTGACATGCCACACCGCGAGCTGGCCCGCATTCTCTCCGGTGGCCTGACCTACTCCGAGATGCCCTACAGCGGCGTCAACATGGTAGTGGGCATGCACGCACCGACCGACTTCATCATCGAACCGCTGCCCAACCACCTCTTTACCCGTGACACCTCCTGCTGGGTTTATGGCGGCGTCTCCATCAACCCGATGGCCAAACCGGCCCGCCGTCGCGAAACCAACCACGTGAAGGCCATCTATCGCTGGCACCCGCAGTTTGCCGGTCAGGATTTCATCAAGTACTTCGGTGATGAGGATCGCGACTACGACAACTCCACCATCGAAGGGGGTGACGTACTGGTCATCGGTCGTGGCGCCGTGCTCATCGGCATGTCCGAGCGCACCACACCGCAAGGGGTCGAGCACCTGGCTCGCGGCCTGTTCAAGCACGGCCAGGCCAAACAGGTCATCGCCATGCAACTGCCGAAACACCGCAGCTGCATGCACCTGGATACCGTCATGACCCACATGGACATAGACACCTTCTCCGTCTATCCGGAAGTCATCCGCAAGGATGTGAACTGCTGGAGCCTGACTCCGGGCGGTGCCACCGGCATGAACATCAAGGAAGAGGGCTACTTCGTCACCGCCATCGAGAAGGCACTGGGGGTCGATCAGCTCAAGCTCATCACCACAGGTGGCGACACCTTCGAGGCCGAGCGCGAGCAGTGGAACGATGCCAACAACGTGCTGACCGTGCGCCCCGGCGTGGTGGTGGGTTACGAGCGCAATACCTACACCAACGAGAAGTACGACAAGGCCGGCATCACTGTGCTGCCCATCCCGGGTGAAGAGCTGGGACGTGGCCGCGGCGGCGCCCGCTGCATGAGCTGCCCGATGGAACGCGACGGCATCTAACAAGACGGCGTGGCGCCGGCAGAGGCTGGCGCCACACAGCACCAAACTCGAGAGTAACACTCATGAAAAAACCAACTGTCGTCGTCGCCCTGGGTGGCAATGCCCTGCTCCGTCGTGGCGAGCCGCTCGAAGCAGATATCCAGCGCAAGAACATCGCCACCGCTGCCAAGACCATCGCCCTGATCGCTCAGGAGTACAACGTGGTGCTGGTGCATGGCAACGGCCCGCAAGTCGGTCTGCTGGCTCTGCAGAACAGCGCCTACACCAAGGTATCCCCCTATCCGCTGGATGTGCTGGGTGCCGAGTCTCAGGGCATGATCGGCTACATGCTGATCCAGGAATTGAAGAACCTGATGCCGAGCCGCAACGTCACCGCGTTGCTGACCCAGGTGCAGGTTGACCCGCAAGATCCGGCCTTCGTCAATCCGACCAAATTCATCGGTCCCGTCTACGAAGAGGCAGAAGCCCGCGCCCTAGCTGCAGAGAAGCAGTGGGTGGTGAAGGCCGATGGCAAGTTCTTCCGCCGCGTGGTGCCGTCTCCGCTGCCCCAGCGCATCGTCGAAGGCGACGCCATCGAAACCCTGATCGCCCAGGGCCACCTCATCATCTGTACCGGTGGTGGCGGCATCCCGGTGACCTGGGATGGCCAGAGCCTGACCGGCATCGAAGCCGTCATCGACAAGGACATGTCTGCCGCCTACCTGGCCAAGCAGATCAAGGCCGACGCCCTGCTGATCCTGACCGATGCCGATGCCGTCTACCTGGACTGGGGCAAACCGACCCAGCGTCCGCTGCGGATCACCAGCCCGGACGAGCTGGCCGGGGTCAAGTTTGACGCAGGCTCCATGGGGCCCAAGGTCGAAGCCTCCTGCGAATTCGTCAAGGCGACCGGCGGCATGGTCGGCATAGGTGCACTGGACGATGGCCTGGCCATCCTCAAGGGCGAAGCCGGCACCAATATCGTCGCCACCCGTACCGTGAATGCGTAATTACCTACATCTGTACTGAGAATGCGTAGTCAACACTACTGCCTGAATTGGTCTGAAACAAATATAGAGAGAACTCATCATGGCTTTTAATCTGCGTAACCGTAACTTCCTGAAACTGCTGGACTTCACCCCGCGCGAAATCCAATACATGATCGATCTGGCCATCGACCTGAAGAAAGCCAAATACGGTGGCTATGAGCGCAAACACCTGACCGGCAAGAACATCGCCCTGATCTTCGAGAAGACCTCCACCCGTACCCGTTGTGCGTTTGAAGTGGCGGCCTTCGACCAGGGCGCGCAAGTATCTTACCTCGGCCCGAGCGGTTCCCAGATCGGTCACAAGGAGTCCATGAAAGACACCGCCCGGGTACTGGGCCGCATGTATGACGGCATCGAATACCGTGGCTATGGCCAGGAGATCGTCGAAGAGCTGGGTGCCCACGCCGGCGTCCCGGTCTGGAACGGCCTGACCAACGAATTCCACCCGACCCAGATCCTGGCCGACTTCATGACCATGCTGGAGCACGGCAAGGGCAAACGCCTGGATCAGATCAAGTTCGCCTACCTGGGGGACGCCCGCAACAACATGGGTAACTCCCTGATGGTCGGTGCCGCCAAGATGGGCATGGACATCCGCCTGGTCGCGCCGAAAGCCTTCTGGCCGGAAGAAGAGCTGGTTGCCAAGTGCCGCCTGATCGCCGAAGAGACAGGCGCACGCATCACCCTGACCGAAGATGTGAAAGAGGGTGTGCTGGGTACCGATTTCCTCTACACCGACGTCTGGGTTTCCATGGGTGAAGCGAAAGAAGCCTGGGATCAGCGCGTCAAACTGATGACCCCGTATCAGGTCAACATGGACGTCATCAACGCCACCAAGAACCCGGATGTGAAGTTCATGCACTGCCTGCCGGCGTTCCACAACGACGAGACCACCATGGGCAAGGAAGTGGCAGACAAATACGGCATGAAAGGCCTGGAAGTGACCGAGGACGTGTTCGAATCCGAGCACAGCATCGTGTTCGACGAGGCCGAAAACCGGATGCACACCATCAAGGCAGTGATGGTTGCTACGCTGGGCGACTAAGGTCGCAGTAGTGGTGCCGGGGGGTGACCCCCGGCTTTTCGACCATGTGACAGCGGCATAATACCTCCAACCCTACGACCCGCAGCCTGCATGGATACCACACCCACAGAAGGAAGCTGGACCATGACCAAATTCAAGTTCCCGTCAGCCTACACGATACTGTTCGTGCTGATCGCCCTGGTGGCCGCCCTGAGCTGGATAGTGCCGGCCGGCAAATACGAAATGACCATGAACGAAGCCCTCGGCAAGGAAGTGCCGGTGGCCGGTACCTACAAGCTGGTAGAGGGCAATCCCCAGGGGATCGTCGACGTGCTGCTGGCGCCGATCGATGGTCTCTACAACCATGACACCTACGAGGCAGGCGCCATCGACGTCTCCCTCTTCATCCTGATCATCGGTGGTTTTCTTGGCATAGTGACCAAGACCGGTGCCATTGATGCCGGTATCGAACGGGTGACCGACCGCCTGCGTGGCCGTGAAGAGTGGATGATCCCGATCCTGATGGCGCTGTTCGCCGCAGGGGGCACCATCTACGGCATGGCGGAAGAGTCCCTGCCGTTCTACACCCTGCTGGTGCCTGTGATGATGGCCGCCCGCTTCGACCCGGTCGTCGCCGCCGCCACCGTGCTGCTGGGGGCCGGTATCGGTACTCTGGGTTCCACCATCAACCCGTTTGCCACCGTGATCGCCGCCAACGCCGCCGGCATCTCCTTTACCGATGGCATCTGGCTGCGCGTCGCCATGCTGGTGGCCGGCTGGCTGCTCTGCGTGGCCTATGTGATGCGCTACGCCAAGATGGTGCGCAGCGACCCCAGCAAGTCCCTGGTGGCTGACAAGTGGGAAGAGAACCGTGCCCACTTCCTCGGCAACAAGAGCGACCAGATGCTGGAGTTCACTCTTACTCGCAAGATAGTGCTGGGCATCTTCGTCGCCGCCTTCGCCGTGATGATCTACGGGGTGGCCGTGCTGGGCTGGTGGATGGCGCAGATCTCCGGTGTGTTCCTGGCTGCCGCCATCATAGTCGGTGTCATCTCCCGCATGAGCGAGGAGGAGCTGACCTCCAACTT
This sequence comes from Aeromonas sp. R5-3, assembly GCF_040908225.1. Taxonomy (NCBI): domain Bacteria; kingdom Pseudomonadati; phylum Pseudomonadota; class Gammaproteobacteria; order Aeromonadales; family Aeromonadaceae; genus Aeromonas; species Aeromonas sp. R5-3. The sequence goes on from NZ_JBFODH010000024.1 coordinate 171,687, forward strand.
CATCGACGGTGCCCGCGACCTGCTCGGCGTGGCCCTGATCATCGGTATCGCCCGCGGTATCGTGGTGGTGATGGACAACGGCATGATCACCCACACCATACTGCACAGTGCAGAAGGGATAGTGACCGGCCTCTCCACCGTGGTGTTCATCAACGTGATGTTCGTGCTGGAAGTGGTGCTCTCCTTCCTGGTGCCGTCCTCCTCCGGCCTGGCCGTGCTGACCATGCCGATCATGGCGCCGCTGGCTGACTTCGCCAACGTGGGCCGCGAGCTGGTGGTCACCGCTTACCAGTCAGCCTCCGGTCTGGTGAACCTGGTGACCCCGACCTCCGCCGTGGTCATGGGTGGCCTGGCCATCGCCAAGGTACCCTATGTACGTTGGCTGAAATGGGTAGCCCCGCTGCTCGGCCTGCTGACCGTGCTGATCGTGGTCTGCCTGAGCCTGGGTGCCGTGCTGGCATAAACACCGACAGACATAGCCGTAAAAACGGGAGCCACTGGCTCCCGTTTTTTATGGCCGACCACGAGGCGGGCCCAGACAGCGCACGGATGGGATAAAAAGCCGACTGGCAGACAGCAAAAAGGCGACCCTGGGTCGCCTTGCTGCATTGGGGGAGGGCTAGCGCGCCTGTTCCAGGGTGCGTATCACGGCGGCGTGGGCCTGACGGGTGCGGCTGATGTGGCGCGGGGCGACCAGCACCACGTCGTTGCCGGCGACGGCGCCCATGATCTCGGGATTGGCGTTGCGATCCAGCAGACGGGCCACCACGGTGGCGGCCCCTGGCGTGGTATGGATCAACACCATCTGCTGGTTGTGCACCACGGCGCGCACCATATCGTGAATGGAGCGGGTACTGCCGGCGGGTTCCAGCTGTTCGTCCAGCAGGGTGTAGACCTTCTTGCCGTTGGCATTCTGCGCCTTGGCGACGCCGAGGCGGCGCAACAGGCGGGAGATGGTGGACTGGCTGATATCGGCAAAGCCGCGCTCCGACAGCTCGCGGCGGATCTCTTCCTGGGTGCTGTAGCAGTGCTGGCCGATGATCTGGCGACAGGCATCCAGCTGGGCCAGATCGGGCTCTTGGGCAACGGGACGGCTGAGGGTCTTGACCACGGCGAATTCCTTTGATGATGACCGACGGTAAACGCTCGATATCTGCCGCATTTGCTGAATATCAGCAAAAAATACTGGCAATCAATGCACTGGCAGGAAATGAGCGGGAATAGCTCTCTTTGGATGGCAAATTATAACCAACTGGTTATTTGGTGATGTGACAGGGGTCAAAAATGGGCCCCTTGGGGCCCACCTGGATATCTTTTTGAGTCTGGTTCTCAGTAGCGTTCGCTGACGATGTCCTGGGTGAAGGACTTCTCGCAGTATTTGCACTTCATCCGTACCGCGCCTTTCACCTCGCGCACCCGGAAGTAGCTCTCCACCGGCTCGTTGTGGGAGATGCAGTTGGAGTTGGGGCAGTGGAACACCCCGGCGATGAACTCCGGCAGCTTGAGCTGGTGTTTCTTCACCACCGCGAAGTCTTCGATGATGTTGACGGTCGCCTTGGGGGCGAACAGCGCCAGCTGGTTGGCCTGCTGCTCGGTCAGGCGGGTGTTCTCGATCTTGATGAGATCCTTTTTGCCGAGGGCGCCGGATTTGAGGTTGAAGCCGACGGTGATCCGCTCCTGGGTCTCTACCAGCTGGAACAGCTTGAGGATCTTGATGCCCTGGCCGGCGGGGACGTGGTCGATGACGGAGCCGTGACGGATGGCTTCGACTTGCAGTTGGTTCTTGTCAGACATGATGTTCCCCTTTCCGTTAGACAGTTTCGTTCAGTACCAGAGCCAGCAGTGCCTGGCGCGCATAGACCCCGTTCTCCGCCTGCTGGAAGTAGTAGGCGTGGGGCGTCTTGTCGACCGCGACGTCGATCTCGTCGACGCGGGGCAGGGGATGCAGGATCTTCATGGTGGGCTTGGCCCCTTCCAGGGTGGCCAGTTCCAGCACGAACTTGGCGGCCATGTGCTTGTACTCGGTCTCGTCGAAGCGTTCTTTCTGGACCCGGGTCATGTAGAGGATGTCGAGCTCCGGCATCACCTCTTCCATAGTTTCATGCACGCTGAACTGGATGCCCTTCTCTTCCAGCTCTTCGCAGATGTAGTCCGGCATCGCCAGCGCTTCCGGCGAGATGAAGAAGAAGCGGCAGTTGAACAGGCTGAGGGCCTGGGCCAGGGAGTGCACGGTGCGGCCGTACTTGAGGTCACCGACGAAGGCGACGTTGAGGCCGTCCAGGCGCCCTTGCGTCTCGCGGATGGAGAAGAGGTCGAGCAGGGTCTGGGTCGGATGTTGGTTGGAGCCGTCGCCGCCGTTGATGACCGGCACGCGGGAGAATTCGGAGGCGAGGCGGGCCGCCCCCTCTTTCGGATGACGCATCACCACCGCATCCGTGTAGGAACCGATGATCTTGATGGAGTCGGCCAGGGTTTCACCCTTCTTGGCGCTGGTGTTGCCACCGTCGGCGAAGCCGATGATGTTGCCACCCAGGCGCTGCACCGCGGTCTCGAAGGAGAGGCGGGTGCGGGTAGAGGCTTCGAAGAAGCAGCTGGCGACCAGCTTGTCTTTCAGCAAGCGGGTGTCGGGCTCGGCCTTCAACCGTTGTGCGGTTGAGACTACCAGTTCCATTTCAGACCGGGTCAGGTCCGTGATGGAGATGACATGTTTCTTATAGAGTGGATTGGCCATCGTCTGCATTCCCTTTGACATCAATGAAGGTTTTTCGGGCACAAAAAAAAGCCCCTGAAACAGGGGCTTTTTTTGAAAACAATTGGGGATCTGTGGGTCGGGAACCGGAAACAACGGGGCCGCTCTGGTGCGCTCCACCCGTCTGCAAGGCTGTTTTTTTCATCAAAAACTGCATCGTCCTGTCCTGACCTTTTTTCAAACCGGACAGATTATAGAGTCGCATTTTGAATTGTCAAAAATTTATTTCAAAGGCAAGATTTGCGCAGAAAAACGTTTAAGTGCTGCGAACAGGTCGGCAAACCCACACCTGATGCTGGGGCTGCAGTGGCTCGTCATCATGCACCATGGCGCGCAGATAGCCGAGCCTGTGGTGCCCTTCCAGCAGGCAGTAGGGGTGGGGCAGGGGTTGTCCGTTCGGGTAGCTGTCCCCTGCCGTCGATGCCAGCACTATGATGGGTTCTGGCCAGCTCCCTTCGCGCAACATCCTCTCCCCGAGCCAGGAGCTGCGCACGTAGCGGTTGCTGCGCAGCATCTCGCCCCAGCGTTCGATCACCTCCATATGGCGGGAATCTATCTGGTCGATGATCCGGGCGGTGGGCCAGCTCTCGCACTCAAACTGATGGCGGGCGAGATCGATAAAGCTCCAGTTGGACTCAAAACCGCGCCAATGGCGATAAATCCACTGGATGAGCACATTTTCGGGAATGAAGGGCACCAGCGGGGCGACCCGCGCCAGATAGTCGGGCAGCGTCTCGGTTTTGCTTTCATCCCTGAAGTTGAGCGGTGCAAGTTGTTGCAGTAACCGGTAATTGAGCATGTGCAGCCCCCTTCATTGCCTGGCCCCAAGCTTAACCCTACCCCCATTGCGGTCAGTTTCCTACCCAAACAAGGCTGTAAATACAGCAAGTTACCCATTGGAGCTGCATAAATTGGCAGGATCTGCTCGTCCTTTGCGCAATCGCACCGAAAGTGAGAAAAAAGCCTTTACCTTTGAAACCCGCTTTGTATACTACGCCTCGTTTGTTGCAGGGGCGTAGTTCCAATTGGTAGAACAGCGGTCTCCAAAACCGATGGTTGCGGGTTCGAGTCCTGCCGCCCCTGCCATTTTCAGAGAAGCCAGCTCATTGAGCTGGCTTTTCGCTTTTCCGGGCCTGCCACTCTCCTTTTGCACATCCCTTGTGCCGCCTGCTCTCCTGGCCTGGTTGCTCTCTCCATACCCGTCTATCCCAACCGCTAGTCGCTATTGCGCCACTCTGCCCTGTCGTTTCTGGCAATCGTGCTGCCGGGCCCCCTGTGCTACATAACAGGGTCGGTGCCCTGGCATGCCGCTGGCAGGTCGGCACTCAATGCTCAAGCCGTGGATTGTGGGCGTGAACATCAGCTGAGGAGAGCGAACCATGAACAAGGCAGTGGAAACCCGATTGAACAAGTCCCGACCCGGCGGCTGGATCCCCCAGGATGGGGCCCATGTCGAGCGCTGGATCCGGCGGATCAAGCACTACGTGAACCAGCAGCCGAGGGCGCTAGTCCCCCCCATCGCCGAGCTGCGTGACCTGGTCAATGCCGACCCGGCGCTGCATGCCCAGGCCGAGGCCATGTTCAAGGAGGCCTGGCGCCACAAGCACCAGACCCCGCTCGGTCAGCCTGAGGTGCGTTCGTTCGAGGAGTTCCTCGGTCTGCTCAATGGCATCATGACCACGGCCCCCGAGGCCTATCAGGACATCCCCAGCCAGGAACCGTCCGGCCTCATCGGCTTTCCCATCAATGCCCTGCTCGACTGGCCCATGGCCACCCGTTCCGGCTACCAGTTTTTTGCCAATGCCCTGGTCAACCAGCAGTTCAAGAAGATCCTCGACTACTGGGCCCAGTTCCTGCAAAGCCCGGCTTCCCGCTATGTGCTGACCGAGCCGGTAAGCCGGCTGGATCGCGAGACCCTGGTGGTGCCCTGGCTCGGCAAGGCGGCCAAGGCCGAGATGGTGCAGGTGGCGAACGAAGCGGTCGGGGAGGGGCCCAACCCCACGCCGGGCAGTTTCGAGCAGATCTTCGAGTGCGAGCCGGCAGCCGACTACCACGGCTTCGGCTGCTGGGACGACTTCTTCACCCGGCGTTTTCGGGCCGGAGTGCGGCCGGTCTCGGCGCCAACGGATGACAATGTCATCGTCAACGCCTGCGAATCGGCGCCGCTGCAGGTGCGCAAGGAGGTGAGCCGCAGCGATCAGTTCTGGCTCAAGGGGCAGCCCTATTCGCTGGAGAACATGCTCGATTTTGACGATCTGGCCCCCCGTTTCGAGGGCGGCACCGTCTACCAGGCCTTCCTCAGCGCGCTCAGCTACCACCGCTGGCACAGCCCGGTGAGCGGCACCATCCGCAAGGTGCGCATCGTCAACGGCACCTACTATCTGGAGAACCAGTTCGAAGGCTTTGCCGACCCGCAGGGGGCGGATCCCAGCGCCCCCAACAACTCCCAGCCGTTCCTCACCTCGGTGGCGACCCGGGCACTCATCTTCATCGAGGCGGACAACCCCAAAATCGGTCTGATGTGCGTGGTGCCGGTGGGGATGGCCGAGGTGTCGAGCTGCGAGATCACGGTGCAGGCGGGGGATCGGGTGAAGAAGGGGGATCAGCTCGGCATGTTCCACTTCGGCGGCTCCACCCACTGTCTGCTGTTTCGCCCCGGCGTCAGGCTGGAGTTCGACTTTCATGGTCAGACCCCAGGGCTGGATGCAACCAATATGCGGCTCAATACCGCCATCGCCCGGGTCAAGTAGCCCTGCCGGGCAGAGTATGGGAGGCCGCCTGCGGGCGGCCTTGTTGCATTCAGGCCTGCTGCCGGAGAAGCAGATCCAGGTAGGCGCCTTCTATCAGCCGGGAGGGCTCTACCCCAAGCAGTGCCATGATGTCGTTGGCTTCCTGCATCCCCACCTCAAGCGGTTCGTCCTCCTCCAGCACCACCTCCAGTTCGAGGAAGTGGCCGAGCCCCTGCACCCGATCGAGGTGGATCCGGGTTCTGCCGACCAGCAACAGGGTGCGCTTCTTCTGCACCCTGCCGATCTGGCCCCAGGCCAGGCTGAGGGTCTCCCGCAGGCGATCCGGTTCATGTGTCGGGGTCAGCTGATAGAAGCTCTCCTTGGGGCCTTGTTGATCGGCGCGGCGGTAGAAGATGAGCTCGCCGGCCGAGGGGGACAAGGTTCGCAGCTTCAGACGACCGGCGTCACAGCGAAAGAAGGTGTCATCCTGCTCGATCTCGACGGGGCCCTGATCGGCGATGGCAAGTGCCTTGGTGAGCAGGAGCTCGATGCTCTCTATCTTGGCTTTTATCTCGATATTTCGGGGCATGGCAGGCTTATCCATCAGGGTTTGAAGGAGTCCAACCTAGCACGGATTGCGTCCCTGCATAGCCATTTGTCGAGACGGATATCGGACGAAGAGTGGGTGGTTTTTCGTGAGCTGTGGCACAACCTGTTGCCGAGTCATGATAAATCGACAGGATTCACTAAAGTCTGTTCAGCATGTGGCCGATAGCCTTGATTAAACAAGGGTCTCTCCCTGGCCCGTCACAACAACAAGGATCCGTAGTCATGACACTTTCGTTGCGCGGCAAGCTGCTGGCCACCAGTCTGGGGGTGGTGCTGCTGATGGCCTCACTGCTCGGCATCGTTGCCTTTCACACCCTCAAATCCCGCACCATGAGCGCCATCCAGAGCGAGGCGGTCAACTATGGCCACGCCTACTCGGTCGCCATCGGCGACTGGATGGCGGATCGCAAGAACACGGTGCACGCGCTGGTTAACCTGATCGCCGACAACCCGCAGGCCGAGCTGGTGCCCCACCTGAAGCAGGCCTACACCTCGGGTGGCTTCGGGCTTACCTACTTTGGTTCTACCCAGGGGGTGATGACCCGCCAGGACCCCTCCCTCAATACCGGCAACTATGACCCGCGCGAGCGCCCCTGGTATCAGGACGCGGTGAAGGCGGGGCAGCTTATCGTCACCGCCCCCTATGTCAGCGTCACCATGCAGAAGCTGGTGGTCACCCTCTCCGAGCCGGTACGTCATCAGGGCGAGCTGGTCGGCGCCGTGGGGGCCAACCTGGCGCTCGACAAGCTGATCGACGAGGTACTGGCGATGCAGGTACAGGGGGATGGATACGCCATGCTGCTCGACAGCAGCGGCCTCATCGTCGGTCACCCCAACAAGAAGCTGGCGCTCAAGCAGATTGGTGAGCTCTCCCCCGACCTGTCGGCGGCCACCTTCCAGCAGTGGGGGCGCGAGAACAACGAGCTGCACGCCGCCACCCTGGACGGGCGCGACGTGCTGCTGGCGGTGCAACCGGTGGCAGGCACCGACTGGCTGCTGGCCATGGTGATGTATCGCGACGTGCTGGAGGCACCGCTCGCCACCCTGCTGTGGCAGCTGGTGGGGCTGACCCTGGTACTGATGCTGGTGTTCAGCGCCCTGCTCACCGCCATGTTCAAGTATCTGTTTGCCGATCTGGGTCGGGTGGCCGGCGCGCTGCACGACATCGCCCACGGCGAGGGGGACCTCACGGTCCACATCAACACCCGCAGCAAGGATGAGGTGGGTCAGCTGGCGGAGAGCTTCAACCAGTTCGTGGCGCGGCTGCACGGCATCGTCAGCCGGTTGCGTGACGTTACCGTCGAGCTGGCGGCCCAGTCCCGCGCCCAGGCGGCCGGGGCCCAGTCCCGCAGCCAGCGGGTGCGCCAGCAGCAGGACGAGATCGTGATGGTGGCCACCGCGGTGACCGAGATGGCCTCCGCCACCCAGGAGATCGCCGGCAACGCCGAGTTTGCCGCCACTACCTCGGGCGATGCGGTCAAGCTGGCGGTATCGGGCCAGTCGCAGGTCGGCCAGAGCCAGCGCAGCATCACGGGGCTCGCAGACGAAGTTGCCGACGCCAGCCAGATCATTGTGGAGCTGGATGCCCATGCCCAGAAGATCAGCGGCATTCTGGCCACCATCAGCGGCATCGCCGAGCAAACCAACCTGCTGGCCCTCAACGCCGCCATCGAGGCGGCGCGGGCCGGCGAGCAGGGGCGCGGCTTTGCGGTGGTGGCGGACGAGGTGCGAGTGCTGTCGCGCCGCACCCACGACTCCACCGACGAGATCCAGCAGATGATCGAGACTCTGCAGCAGACTACCCGCCGGGCGGTGGGCGGCATGGAGACCAGTCGCCAGCTGGCGGGTACCAGCGTGGAGGATGCGGAGTCCGCCAACCAGAGCCTGGCGCGGATCAACGAGGCGATCGGTTCCATCAGCGACATGGCGACCCAGATTGCGGCGGCGGCCGAAGAGCAGACCTCGGTCACCAGCGAGATCAGCCGCAACACCGAGAACATCCGCCACGTCTCCCAGGAGCTGGCCGAGCAGGCCAATCAGGAGGCGGCGCAGGCGGCCGAATTGAAGGGGCTGACCGAGCGGCTGGAGCAGGAGATTGGCCGCTTCCGGCTCTGATCCTTAGACAATCTTCCATGAAAAAGGGCAGCCCGCGGGCTGCCCTTGCTTATTTCACGACAGGCTCAGGGGTCTGCTTGACCCAGATCAGCTGATCGGTGGCAAAGCCCAGCCCCTTGGCCTTGGCGATCAGGGCATCAACTTTGTCCTTGGGTGGATTGGGCGAGCGGGCGAGGATCCAGAGGTAGTCGTGGTTGTAGCTGGTCACCAGCGAGAGCTGGTAGTCGGGGTCGAGCTCGATGACGTTGTAGCCGCCATAGAAGGGGCCGAAGAAGCTCACTTTGAGCCGTGCCTCGTCCGGCTTGTCGACGAAGTAGGCCTTGCCCTCGGCTTCGCGCCAGCTGCCATCGCTCTGCTTGCCGCGGTTGAGCACCCTGACCCCGCCGTCGTCGCGCAGGCTGTAGGTGGCGCTCACCTGCTCCAGTCCGCGCTCGAAGCTATGGTCGAGGCGGGCTATCTCGTACCAGGTGCCGAGGTAGCGGTCGAGCTGGAAGCCGGTAACGGGGCGGATGCCGTCGGCGAGGCCGGTACAGGCCGTCAGCAGGCAGGCGGTGAGCAGGCAAAGCAGTACACGCATGAACAATTCCTCTCTGGTTATCCCTCTATGATGCGCAGCTGGCCTTCCCGGAAGCGGGAGGCCTGATCCGTCGGCGTGCTGCCGAAGAAGCGCTTGTACTCGCGGCTGAACTGGGAGTTGCTCTCGTAGCCGACCCTGGCCGCCGCCGTGCCCGCCTTGATGCCGTCGTGCAGCATCATCATCCGCGCCTTGTGGAGGCGAAACGACTTGATGTACTGCAACGGCGAGGTGGCGGTGACCGCCTTGAAGTGATGGTGGAAGGCGGAGACGCTCATGTTCACCTCCCGCGCCAGCTCCTCCATGGTCAGGTTGTCGGCGAAACGCTGCTCTATCATACGCAGCACCCGGGCGATCTGGCCCACATGGTTGTGGCGGTTGGCGAGCGCCTGCAGCGCCGGGCCACCCCCTTCGTGCAGGGCGTAGAACAGCATCTCCCGTACCGTCTGCGGCCCCAGCACACGGGCGTGATGGGGTTTGTCCATCAGATCGATCAGCCGCTCGGCGGCGCAGAACATGGCCTCAGACAGGGGCACCGAATGCACGCCGCTCTTCTGCGGGGCGGGGGCAGGCAGGGCATCCCCCAGCTCCAGCAACAGCTCCTGCAGGGTCACCAGGTTGATCTCGAGGGAGAAGCCGATGAGGGGCTGCTCGGGGGAGGCGAAGCACTCGCACTCGCAGGGCAGCGGCAGGGTCATCAGCAGGTAGTGGTTGGGGTCGTAGCGAAACACCTGGTCCGCCAGATAGCCTACCTTGTGCCCCTGCAGGATCACTATCATCCGCGGCTGGTAGAGCACAGGGGTGCGGCCGTGGTATTCGGTGGTGTAGATGAGGCTCACCTGATCCACCGGCGAGGGAGTGATGCCGGGAGCGGTGACGTGGCGAGCCAGCTTGGCGGCGAGGTCGGTGTAGCGTGTCTGCATGGTATGCTCTTGGAGTCTGTTCTGGCTGCTTTGTAGAAATAGGCAAAGAACTAGCAGGATGTTGTCTTGATGGTATTGGTTGTCTGGAGAAAAATGCAATCACATTTTTGCGGCCTGGCCGCCAGAGACTAAAAAGGCAATGTCGATGAACAACTTTACCCTGCATACCCCGACCAAGATCCTGTTCGGCAAGGGCCAGGTCGCCCAGCTGCGTGAACAGCTGCCGCGCGATGCCCGCATCCTCATCACCTACGGTGGCGGCAGCGTGGTGCGCAGCGGCCTGCTGGCCCAGATCCGCAGCGAACTGGCCGGCATGACCCTGTTTGAATTCGGTGGCATCGAGCCCAACCCCACCTATGAAACCCTGATGGGGGCGGTCGAGCTGGCCCGCGCCGAGCGGGTCGACTTCCTGCTGGCCGTCGGCGGCGGCTCCGTGCTGGACGGCACCAAGTTCATCGCCGCGGCTGCCCATTATGATCCGGCCCGGGATCCCTGGCACATCCTCGAGACCGTGGGCAACGAAGTGCGCTCCGCCATCCCGCTCGGCGCCGTGCTGACCCTGCCGGCCACCGGTTCCGAGATGAACATGGGCGCCGTGGTGACCCGGCGCAGCACCGGCGACAAGGTGCACTTCTTCTCGCCGTTCGTGATGCCGCGCTTCGCCGTGCTCGACCCCGTGCTCACCTACACCCTGCCGGCCCGTCAGGTGGCCAACGGGGTGGTGGATGCCTTCGTGCACATCCTGGAGCAGTACCTCACCTACCCGGTCAACGCCAAGGTGCAGGATCGCTTCGCCGAGGGCCTGCTGCTGACCCTGCTGGAAGAGGGCCCCAAGGCACTGGTGGAACCGGAAAACTACGAGGTGCGCGCCAACATCATGTGGAGTGCCACCCTGGCGCTGAACGGCCTGATCGGGGCCGGTGTACCGCAGGACTGGGCCACCCACATGCTGGGCCACGAGATCACCGCCCTGCATGGCCTCGACCACGCCCAGACCCTGGCAGTGGTGCTGCCAGCCCTGCTGCAGGCCAAGCGCCAGCAAAAACACGCCAAGCTGCTGCAATACGCCGAGCGGGTGTGGGATCTGCGCAGTGGCAGCGAGGCTGAACGCATCGACGGCGCCATCGCCGCCACCCGCGACTTCTTCGAGCGGATGGGGATCAAGACCCGGCTGCGGGATTACGGCGTGGCGGACGCAGGAATTGATACCCTGCTCGGCAAGCTGGCGGAACACGGCATGACCGCCATTGGCGAGCACGGCGATATCGACCTGGTGCAGAGCCAGCATATTTATGAGGCGGCCTGGTAAGCCGGGCACACCAGCCAGTCACCATCGAAACGATTAAATAACAGGGGCCGGATCCGCCTATTTGGCGGGTAGACGGCCCCTTGTCTGTTACAAAACAGTTACTTTTTTCGTTTTCGGCCTGATATCTGTGATCCGTGCGGATTTCGTAAGAACAAAAAGCGCTAAGATAGAGGGCCGGTAAAACATTTTTTTTGACTGGTTGGATCACTTTTTCCAGCGCTTTTTACTGGTATAAGTCGCTAATTTGGTTTGTTTTTTTAAATCATGGTCCGGGACGGGCTGAATTCTGTACGCGCGCTGCCGGGACTGCGGTTGTAATAAAACTCCAAAATTTGATACTAATCACCTTCGCGCCTGAAAAGCGGGGACCTGACCATGACAGGAGGTTGAGGTAAAGCCTACTGATTTTCATAACAAAGGGCCCGTGACCTGCACTTTGGTCATGTCTTGTTTCGCCAGAAATGCGACACTGGGCAGCGATTGTTTATTAACCATCAGGGAATAGTCATGCAGATTGGAATACCGAGAGAGAGTCTCGCCGGTGAGACCCGGGTCGCAGCGACCCCGGCCACCGTTGAGCAGCTGAAAAAGCTCGGCTTCGAGGTCGCTATCGAGGCCGGTGCCGGCCTGCTGGCCAGCTTCGATGATGCCGCCTTCGAGGCTGCCGGTGCCAGCGTGGTGCCGAGCGTCTGGCAAGCCGACCTCATCTTCAAGGTCAATGCGCCGACCGATGCCGAGATCGCACAAATTAAAGATGGTGCCACTCTGGTGAGCTTCATCTGGCCCGCCCAGAACCCTGAGCTGGTCAAAAAGCTGTCGATGCGCAACATCAATGTGATGGCGATGGACATGGTGCCGCGGATCTCCCGTGCCCAGTCCCTCGATGCCCTCTCCTCCATGGCCAACATCGGTGGCTATCGCGCCGTGGTTGAAGCCGCGCACCAGTTCGGTCGCTTCTTCACCGGCCAGATCACCGCCGCCGGTAAAGTGCCGCCCGCCAAGGTGCTGGTGATCGGTGCCGGCGTCGCCGGTCTGGCCGCCATCGGTACTGCCGGTTCCCTCGGTGCCATCGTGCGTGCGTTCGATACCCGTCTGGAAGTGGCCGAGCAGATCGAGTCCATGGGTGGTGAATTCCTCAAGCTCGACTTCGGCGGCGAGGATGGTTCCTCCTCCGATGGTTATGCCAAGGTCATGAGCGAAGAGTTCATCGCGGCTGAGATGGCGCTGTTTGCCCAGCAGGCCAAGGAAGTGGACATCATCATCACCACCGCCCTGATCCCGGGCAAGCCGGCACCCAAGCTGATCACCAAAGAGATGGTGGACAGCATGAAGCCGGGTTCCGTCATCGTGGACATGGCTGCCCAGGCTGGCGGCAACTGCGAATACACGGTATCGGGTGAACTGCATGTTACCGACAACGGCGTCAAGGTGATCGGTTACACCGATCTGCCGGGTCGTCTGCCTGCCCAATCCTCCCAGCTCTACGGTACCAACCTGGTCAACCTGATGAAGCTGATGTGCAAGGAGAAGGACGGCAACGTCGCCATCGACTTCGAAGACGTGGTGCAGCGCAACATGACGGTGATCCAGGCCGGTGAAGTGACCTTCCCGCCGCCCGCCATCTCCGTCTCTGCCGCCCCTTCGAGCCCGGCCGCCGCCAAACCGGCTGCCAAGAAAGAAGAGGCCAAACCCTCCAACAAGAAGTTCGTGTTCGGTGCCCTCGGCATCGCCGCCTTCGGCTGGGTTGCTGCCGTGGCGCCTGCCGCGTTCCTCTCTCACTTCACCGTATTCATCCTGGCCTGTGTGGTCGGTTACTACGTGGTGTGGAACGTCTCTCACGCCCTGCACACGCCGCTGATGTCGGTCACCAATGCCATCTCCGGCATTATCGTGGTCGGTGCCCTGCTGCAGATTGGGCAAGGGTCGACCCTGGTCACCGCATTGGCCTTCATCGCCGTGCTGATTGCCAGTATCAACATCTTCGGCGGCTTCACCGTCACTCAGCGCATGCTGAAGATGTTCCGTAAGGATTAAGGGGGTTTAACGTGTCTCAAGGACTGGTAACAGCATCCTATATCGTTGCCGCCGTGCTCTTCATCCTCAGTCTCGCGGGACTGTCGAAGCAAGAGACGGCCAAGCATGGCAACCTGTTCGGTATCGCGGGGATGGCCATCGCCCTGCTCGCCACCGTATTCAACCCGGAAACCAGTGGCGTTCACTGGATCATCCTGGCCATGGTGATCGGCGGTGCCATCGGCGTGCGTCTGGCGCTCAAGGTCGAGATGACCGAAATGCCCGAGCTGGTGGCCGTGCTGCACAGTTTCGTGGGTATGGCGGCCGTGCTGGTGGGCTTCAACAGCTTCATCGACCTGCACCCGTCTGCTCCGGCTGAAGTGGTGGTCTCTGTCGGTTCCAACCTGGATGCCACTCTGGCCGCGGCCCGCGCCGCCTTCGAACAGGCCAACAGCGTCGCCCAGGTCGAGCACCTGACCGGCGCCATGCTGAACATCCACCTGGTGGAAGTGTTCCTGGGCGTCTTCATCGGTGCGGTGACCTTCACCGGTTCCGTGGTGGCGTTCGGCAAGCTGCGTGGCCTGATCTCTTCCAAGCCGCTGATGCTGCCGCACCGCCACAAGCTGAACCTGCTGGCCGTGGTGGTCTCCATCGCGCTGATGATCCACTTCGTCAACGCCGGTGGCTCCACCTTCGCCCTGCTGGTGATGACCCTGATCGCCTTCGCCTTCGGCTGGCACCTGGTTGCCTCCATCGGCGGCGCCGACATGCCGGTGGTGGTCTCCATGCTGAACTCCTACTCCGGTTGGGCGGCGGCAGCGGCGGGCTTCATGCTCTCCAACGACCTGCTGATCGTCACCGGTGCCCTGGTGGGTTCTTCCGGTGCGATCCTCTCCTACATCATGTGTAAAGCGATGAACCGCTCCTTCATCTCCGTGATCGCCGGTGGCTTCGGCTCCGACGGTGTGGCCTCCACGGCCGACCAGGAGATGGGCGAATACCGCGAGACCAGCGCCGAAGACGTGGCCGAGCTGCTGAAAAACTCCAGCTCCGTCATCATCACCCCGGGCTATGGCATGGCGGTGGCACAGGCCCAGTATCCGGTGGCCGAGATCACCCAGAAGCTGCGTGACCGCGGCGTCAAGGTACGCTTCGGTATCCACCCAGTTGCCGGTCGTCTGCCTGGCCACATGAACGTGCTGCTGGCGGAAGCGAAAGTCCCGTACGACATCGTGCTGGAAATGGACGAAATCAACGAAGACTTCAGCGATACCGACACCGTGCTGGTGATCGGTGCCAACGACACCGTCAACCCGGCTGCCATGGAAGATCCGGGCAGCCCCATCGCTGGCATGCCGGTGCTGGAAGTGTGGAAGGCGCAGAACGTCATCGGCTTCAAGCGTTCCATGAACACTGGCTATGCCGGTGTACAGAACCCGCTGTTCTTCAAAGAGAACACCCAGATGCTGTTCGGCGATGCCAAGGCCAGCGTCGAGGCCATCCTGAAAGCGCTGTAAGCGCCGGAGAGGAAAGCAAAAAGGAGGCTGCGGCCTCCTTTTTTATTACTTACTTTTTGGTATATCCTCAGCCAATGCACAGAGGGAGAGCGCGGCATGGTGTGGCGAAAAGGATGGATCCTGTTTTGTCTCTGGTGGGGGAGCCTGGTGCAGGCCGCCGAGCCGCCGACCCTGACCCTGCTCACTGAACTGTGGCCGCCCTATGTGATGCGCCTCGACGACGGCAGTCTGGGCGGTGCTGATCTTGAGCTGGCCCGCACCGTGCTCAAACGGATGGGCTACCAGACCACGGTCAAGGTGCTGCCCTGGAAGCGGGTGCTGCAGGAGGCCAGGTTCCAGCGCGGCGATGCCGTGGTCGACGTCTTCTTCGAGGAGCGCCGGCTGGAGTGGCTGCACTATCCGGATGAACCCCTCTCCCAGAGCGGCGAAGTGATCTTCTTCCCCTTCAGCAAGCCTGTCGACTATCAGAGCCTGGAGAGCCTCAAGGGGCTGCGTATCGGCACCCAGGCAGATTACGCCTATGGCGAGCCCTTCCTGACCTCGGCCCTGTTCACCCGGGTGCCCATGACCGGGGAGAGCAACATGATCAAGCAGCTGCACCTGATGATGGCCGGCCGGCTGGATGCGGTGGTGATGAACCAGATAGTGGGCCGTTACCTGCTCAAGGGGCAGGGGCTGCAGGATCAGGTAGGTCACAGCGAAAAGATGGTGACCGAGAGCAACCGCAACTTTCTCGCCTTTACCCACAGGCCCGGCAACGAACGGCTGGCCTATCAGTTCTCCCTCGCCCTCAAGGCCTTCAAGCAGACCCCCGAGTATCAGGCCCTGCTGACCCGCTACGGGCTCTGACCCCGTCTTGAACCGGCGGTACCGGGCCGCTATCACCCTGTTGTGCGCCTGTTCACATTTTGTGGCACTTCACCGCCAGTGGGGCATAATGCCTGCGCAAAAAGCGAGTCGGCTCAATTTTATTTGAGTCCTATTGCTTTAGAGTTACCAAAAGTTGATCGGATTACCCAGCGCCGCAGCGGCTCCGATCATAGGCGCGGCCCTCATTCGGCTGCCGCCAGCCCGGCATCTCCCGCCATACTGGTTATATGTCGCTCCGCCGTTGCATGGCGGGCCGGACTGCACAATACACGCCCTCATGCGGGCACCATGAACATGAGACACATCGCAATGAACGCACAATGGACCGACTTTATTACCCTGCTCAAGCGTGAAGTGGTGCCGGCCCTTGGCTGCACCGAGCCCATGTCGGTGGCGCTGGCGGCGGCCAACTGCCGCAAGCTGCTGGGGCAGGTGCCGACCCGCGTCAGCGTCTGGGTCAGCGGCAACCTGTTCAAGAACGGCATGGGGGTCGGGGTGCCGGGTACCGGCATGATAGGGCTGCCGGTGGCAGCGGCTGTCGGTATCACCGGCGGCAACCCGGATGCCGGGCTGGAGGTGCTCAAGACCCTCACGCCAGATCAGGTCGAAGCCGCCAAGGCGCTGCTGCCCGCCATCAAGGTGGACGTGAAGGATGTGCCGGACGTGCTCTACGCCGAGGTGCTGGCACAGGTGGACGGCCACAGCGCCCGGGTGGTGATCTGTACCGACCACACCCGCATCATCCTGATGGAGCGCGATGGCGAGGTGCTGATGGCGCAGGACAGTGCCCCTGGCGTGCAGATCCAGGCCGCCCCTGCCAGCAAGCCCGCCATGACCCTGCGCGAGATTGTCGAGTTCGCCCTGCAGGTGCCGCTGGCCGAGATCGACTTCATCCGCGAGGCGGCCACCATGAACCAGGCGCTGGCGGACGAAGGGTTGCAGGGGTATGGCCTGCGCATCGGCAAGATCCTCACCGAGCAGGTGGAGCGCAAGCTGCTCTCCGATGACCTGATGACCCTGGCCATGCGCCTATCTTCCGCCGCCTCCGACGCGCGGATGGATGGTGCCATGCTGCCCGCCATGTCCAATTCAGGCTCCGGCAACCAGGGCATTGCCGCCACCATGCCGGTGGTGGCCGCCGCCCGCTTCCTGCAGGCGAGCGACGAGCAGCTGACCCGGGCGCTGGTGATGAGCCACCTGGTCGCCATCTACATCAAGACCTACCAGAACAAGCTGTCGGCCCTCTGTGCCGCCAGCACCGCCGCCATGGGGGCGGGGGCCGCCATCACCTGGCTGCTGGGTGGTCAGTTCGAGCAAATTAGTCACTGTATCAACAACATGATTGGCGACGTTTCCGGTATCATCTGCGACGGTGCCGGCAGCGCCTGTTCCATGAAGGTCTCTACCTCCACCTCGGCGGCGGTGAAATCCTCGCTGATGGCCATCAACAATCTGCGGGTCCCCCAGAGCGAAGGCATCGTCTCCGACGATGTGGATCAGACCATCGCCAACCTGGGCCGCCTCTCCAAGCAGGGGATGCTGGATACCGATATCGAGATCATCAACATCATGCGGGCCAAGCAACAAGGCAAGGCCGAGTGATGCAAGAGGGTGGCGCAGGCCACCCTCCGTTTTTCTGCCAGCTGACGCCACCTCGGCCATACCGGGGGGCGCGCCGCCACGACGCGGCAGGTTTCAGGGAGGAGTGCGTACTGGGCACTCGTCCGCACACTTCGGGCCTGGCCCGATCATTTTGGGGAATATCGTCATGACTCTTAGCGTTATAGGTAATCTGGCCATCCTGGCCATGTTGCTGCTGTTTCTCTATCGGTTGCAGCAGACCCACGTCAGCTTCACCCGCCGGGTCTTCTCGGGGCTGGGGCTGGGCATCCTGTTCGGTGCCGCCCTGCAGCTGCTCTACGGGGCAGGTTCCGACGTGCTGGTGCAGACCGGCGACTACTTGGACATCGTCGGCAGCGGTTATGTGAAGCTGCTGCAGATGATCATCACGCCGCTCATCATGGTCTCCATCATAGGGGCCATCCTCAAGCTCAACGGTGGCACCGCCCTTGGCAAGATCAGCGCCATGACCATAGGCGTGCTGATCTTCACCACCATGATCGCCGCCGGGGCGGGCATCCTGATGTCCAACCTGTTCGGCCTGACCGCCGAGGGGCTCACCGCCGGCGCCGCCGAGACCGCCCGCGGCGCGGCCCTGCAGACCACCCTCGGCAGCGTCGAGAGCATGTCCTTTGCCAAGATGGTGCTGGAGTTCATCCCGGCCAACCCCTTCCTCGACATGACGGGTGCGCGCAAGACTTCCACCATCGCCGTGGTGATCTTCTCAATCTTCATCGGTTTGTCGGCCACCGGTATTGCTCGCAAGAAACCGGAGATTTTCGCGAGCTTCGGTCACTTCATGCAGGTCGCTCACGTCATCGTGATGCGGATGGTGACCCTGGTGCTGCGCCTGACCCCCTACGGTGTGCTGGCGCTGATGACCAAGGTGGTGTCCGGCTCCAACTACGCCGACATCATCAACCTGCTCAACTTCGTGCTGGCTTCCTACGGTGCCATCGCCATCATGTTCGCCGTGCACCTGCTGCTGGTGGCGCTGGTGGGCATCAACCCGGCCCGCTTCCTGAAGAAGATCATGCCGGTGCTGGCCTTTGCCTTCACCTCCCGCACCAGCGCGGGTTCCATCCCGATGAACGTGCAGACCCAGACCAAGGCGCTCGGCATTCCGGAGGGGATCGCCAACTTCGCCGCCTCGTTCGGTTCGACCATCGGCCAGAACGGCTGCGCCGGCATCTATCCGGCCATGCTGGCGGTCATGATTGCGCCGACCGTGGGGGTCAACCCCATGGATCCGGCCTTCATCATGACCCTGATCGCCATCATCACCGTCAGCTCCTTCGGGGTAGCCGGCATTGGTGGCGGCGCCACCTTCGCCGCCCTGATCGTGCTCTCCGCGCTGGACTTCCCGGTGGCGCTGGCCGGTCTGCTCATCTCCATCGAGCCGCTGATCGACATGGGCCGTACCGCGTTGAACGTCTCCGGCTCCATCACCGCCGGTACTGTCACCAGCCGTCTGCTGGGGGAGACCGACATGGCGGTGTTCAACAGCGAGCAGGAAGTCTGTCTGGACGGCGAAGAGTCCACCATCTGATCCGCCGCGGGAGGGGATCCCTTCCGCCATCAACCACAGGGAGGGCACGCCCTCCCTGCGTCATTGACAGGAGCAAGTATGAGAATCGTGATTATCGGTGGCGAAGCCGCCGGCATGAGTGCGGCCGCCAAGGCGCGCCGACTGGCCAAAGAGGCTGAGATCGTGGTGTATGAGGCGTCCGAGGTGATCTCCTTCGGCGCCTGCGGTCTGCCCTATTTCGTTGGCGACGAGTTTCAGGAGCCCGGCTACATGGCCGAGTTCACCCCGGCGCAGTTCGCCGCCAAGGGGATCGAGGTCAAGACCGGCCACCGGGTGCTGAGCCTGGATGCCAATGCTCAGACACTGACGGTCGAGCACCAGGGCGACACCTTCACCGATCGCTACGATCGGCTGATGATCGCCACCGGCGCCCGCGAAGTGATGCCGCCCATCCCGGGCCTGCAGCAGCAAGGGGTATTCGGCCTGCGCCGGATGGCCGATGGGCTGGCCCTCAAGGCCGCCGTGCAGGAAAAAGCCAACCGCCGAGCCCTGGTGATCGGCTCCGGCTTTATCGGGCTGGAGGTGGTCGAGGCGCTGGTCCATCAGGGCAAGGAGGTGCGCCTGATCGAACTGGCGGAGCGGGTCATCCCGGAGGCGTTCGACAGCGAAATCACCCAGCATATCGAGACCGAGCTGCGTGAGCAGGGGGTTTCCCTCCATCTCGGCGAGCGGGTCGAAGCCCTGCTGGGGGATGGCCGGGTGACCGGCGTGCGCACCAGCCATGGCGAGTACGAGGCCGATATCGTGGTGGTCTGCACCGGGGTCAAACCCAACACCGAGTTCCTGGCCGACACCGGCATCGAGCGGCTCGGCAACGGCGCCATCAAGGTGGACCGGCAGGGACGCAGCTCGCTGGCCAATGTCTGGTCGGCTGGTGACTGTGCCAGCGTCTGGCACGGCGTGAAGCAGCAGCAGGTCTATGTGCCGCTCGCTACCATCGCCAACAAGCTGGGGCGCATGGTGGGCGAGAACCTGGCGGGCGCCGAGCAGGAATTCCCAGGCACCCTGGGTTCTGCCGCGCTCAAGGTGCTGGGGCTGGAGGCGGGCCGTACCGGTCTTTCCGAGCAGGAGGCCAAGGCGATGGGCCTCGATTATCGTACCGTGGTGATCAAGGACAAGTGCCACACCAACTACTGCCCGGATCAGTCCGACATCCACGTCAAGCTGGTCTATGAGGCGGGCAGCAAGCGGCTGCTGGGTGGTCAGATCCTCGGGCGCAAGGGGGCGGTACACCGCATCGATGCGCTGGCGGTCGCCATCACCATGGGGGTGACCACGGAGCAGCTCGGCATGCTGGACTTTGCCTACGCGCCGCCCTTCTCCCGCACCTGGGATGTGCTCAACGTGGCGGGCAACGTTGCCAAGTAATACAAGGCATGACGGCGTGGCTGATGTGCGCCGTCTTTCCCCATGCCGCCGGCACGGGGTGGTAAAGGGGCATGTCGTTCATGAACAGCGCCCATAAAAAAACCGGAGCCAAGGCTCCGGTTTTTCATGGTGCGGCAAGCGATCAGCTGCGACCGAGACGATTGTCCGGGTAGTTCTTGGCCAGCACTTCGCGGGCGTGCTGGGCCAGGGTCGGCATCTTCAGGGTGTCGTAGGAGTTGATCATGATCTCCAGCGCCTTCTCGGTTTCGGCCGTGTCGGGGTAGGTCTCGACGATCAGCTTGGCCCGGTTGGCGGCGGCGATCAGCGCATCACGCTTCACATAGTACTCGGCCACGCTCAGATCGTAGCGGGCGAGCCGGTTCTTCAGACCGATCATGCGGGCACGAGCATCGGCGGCGTAGACGCTGTTGGGGTAGTTCTGCAACAGGGTCTTGAAATCCTGGAAGGCCTGACGGGCATAGGAGGGGTCTTTGTCGTCCCGATCGATGCCCAGGAAGTCCTGGAAGAAGTTGTAATCGCCGGCCATGTTGGTCAGACCGCGCATATAGAAGACGTAATCGATATTTTTATGCGCCGGATTGAGGCGGATAAAACGGTCGATATTGGCGATCGCCTGGGCAGTGTCATCCTGCTTGTAGTAGGCGTAAATGAGGTCGAGCTGAACCTGGTTGGAGTAGGCACCGAAAGGATAGCGAGAATCCAGCGCTTCCAGTAACTCGATAGCATTCAGGTAGTTACCGGCATCCAGCTTGACGCGTGCTTTCTGGTACAGGGTCTCCGGCGGTTCGTCCGGTACCTTGGGTTTGGTGCTGGAACAGCCTGTGATCAAGGTAGCGACCAAGGCGAGTGACATCAGCAGGTGAGACTTCTTTCCCATCAACAACATCCGGTCCATTTCCACGAAATTGGCAAAGTATCCGTTATGCTTGGCTAAAAGAAAAGCTAGAATACCCGGATTATTTCGAATTGATACCCCCCGCTCAAGAGACCATACATGAGCCAGCATATTGAACTGACAGGCGAATTCCAGGATCACCAATTCGGGCAGCGACTCGACCAGGCCCTGGCCGAATTGTTTCCAGACTACTCCCGCACCCGCATCAAGGAGTGGATTTTACAGGACAGAGTGACCCTGGATGGTCAGGTTGCCAATACCCCGCGCGAGAAGGTGCTGGCCGGGCAGAAGGTACATGTGGATGTCGAGCTGGAAGATGACACCCGCTTCGATGCGCAGGATATCGAGCTCAACATCGTTTACGAAGATGAACACATTCTGGTGATCGACAAGCCGGCCGGTCTGGTGGTTCACCCGGGCGCCGGTACGCCCGATGGCACCATCCTCAATGCCCTGCTGCACCGCTACCCGGACATCGCCGAAGTGCCCCGCGCCGGTATCGTGCACCGTCTGGATAAAGACACCACAGGTCTGATGGTGGTCGCCAAGACTGTGCCGGCCCAAACCCATCTGGTGGAAGCGCTGCAGGCGCGCCAGATCACCCGTGAGTACGAAGCGATCGCCATCGGTCACATGACCGCCGGCGGCACCGTCGATGCCCCCATCGGCCGTCACCCGACCCAGCGCACCCACATGGCCGTGGTGCCCAACGGCCGTCCTTCCGTGACCCACTACCGGGTGCACGAGAAGTTCCGCGGTCACACCCGGCTGCGGTTGCGGCTGGAAACCGGCCGCACCCACCAGATCCGTGTGCACATGGCCCACATCAAGCACCCGCTGGTGGGTGATCCGGCCTACGGTGGTCGCCTGCGTCCGCTGCGCAACGCCATCCCCGAGCTGACCGAGGCCCTGCGCAACTTCCATCGCCAGGCGCTGCACGCCACCATGCTGCAGCTGGCGCACCCCATCACCGGTGAGGTGATGCAGTGGCACTCGCCCACGCCGCAGGACATGCTGGATCTGATGGAAGTACTGCGGGCTGATACCCTGGCCAATCCGGACGATCTGGTCTGGAACTGATGAAGAGGGCACGCTTGCGACGATTCCTGCCGTAACCCGCCCTGCATGACTCGAAACGGGGCCCCTTGACTGGTTGCAGCCAAGGGGCCCCGTTTTCATATGAACGAAAGGAGCCACAGATGAAATGGATCGAACCCGACTGGCCGGCCCCGGCCAGGGTCAGAGCCCTGTCGACCACCCGTGACGGCGGCGTCAGCGAGGGGGTCTTTGCCGGCCTCAATCTGGGGGCCCACGTGGGGGACGAACCGGCCAGGGTCGAGGCCAACCGGGCCCGGCTGCAGCAGGCGGCCGCCATCCCCGGCACTCTCAACTGGCTCAATCAGGTGCACGGCACCGCGGTGCATCCCGTCAGCCGCGACTATGGCTGCGCACCGGATGCGGATGCCGCCTGCGCCCGAGACGCGGGGCAGGCCTGCATCGTGATGACCGCCGACTGCCTGCCTGTGCTGTTCTGCGATCGTGCCGGTACCGTGGTGGCCGCCGCTCACGCCGGCTGGCGCGGGCTGCAGGGGGGCGTGCTGGAGGCGAGCATCGCCGCCATGGGCTGCGAGCCGGACGAGATCCTGGCCTGGCTCGGTCCTGCCATCGGCCCGCAGGCCTTCGAGGTGGGTGGCGAGGTGCGCGAGGCCTTTATGGCGGAGCAGGCTGCAGCAGAGGCAGCGTTTGTCCCTTCGCCCAACGAGGGCAAGTGGCTGGCGGATATCTACCAGCTGGCCCGCCTGCGCCTCGCCCGCGCCGGCGTCACCGCCGTATATGGTGGCGAGCACTGCACCTTCAGCGACAGCGAGCAGTTTTACTCTTATCGTCGCGACGGCCAGACCGGCCGCATGGCCTCCATCATCTGGCTGGCCGAATAAACACTGAGCGGCCCCTTGTTTGCCAAGGGGCCGTGATCCCCTCACGCCTGCATCTGCAGAAAAAATAACCAGCATCACCCCTTGAAATAGTCCGTACGGGCCTCATCTTTCATCTCAGAAAGTTATGTTGTTTGCCGCGCAAGCGGCGTCTGCCTGTTTGAAGGGGGAGTGCAATGCGCCTCGATCGCCTGACCAGCAAATTCCAGATTGCTATTTCCGATGCTCAGTCTCTTGCGCTGGGTCGTGACCACCAATTCATTGAGCCCGTTCACCTGATGACCGCCCTGGTCAACCAGGATGGCGGCTCCATTCGCCCGTTGCTGACCCTGACCGGGCTGGACATCAATGCCCTGCGCTCGCGTCTGGGTGAAGAACTCGACCGCCTGCCGCGTGTCAGCGGCGTGGAGGGAGACGTGCAGCTCTCCAACGGCCTCGGCCGGTTGCTCAACGTCTGCGACAAGCTGGCCCAGCAGCGCAAGGATCAGTTCATCTCCTCCGAACTGTTCGTGCTGGCGGCCCTCGACGAGAAGGGGACGCTGGGCGAACTGCTGCGTGCCCAGGGGCTGACCAAGGAGAAACTCGAAGCGGCCATCGACAAGGTGCGTGGCGGCAAGAAGGTGGAGGATGCCAACGCCGAGGAGAATCGCCAGGCGCTGGAGAAGTACACCATCGATCTGACCGAGCGGGCCGAGATCGGCAAGCTCGACCCGGTGATTGGGCGGGATGACGAAATTCGCCGCACCATCCAGGTGCTGCAACGCCGCACCAAGAACAACCCGGTGCTGATCGGGGCTCCCGGTGTCGGCAAGACCGCCATCGTCGAGGGGCTGGCCCAGCGCATCATCAACGGCGAGGTGCCGGAGGGGCTCAAGAACAAGCGGGTATTGTCGCTCGACATGGGGGCCCTGGTGGCCGGTGCCAAGTATCGTGGCGAGTTCGAGGAACGGCTCAAGGCGGTGCTGAACGACCTGGCCAAGGAGGAGGGCAACGTCATCCTCTTCATCGACGAGCTGCACACCATGGTCGGCGCGGGCAAGGGCGAGGGGGCCATGGACGCGGGCAACATGCTGAAACCGGCGCTGGCGCGGGGCGAACTGCACTGCGTCGGGGCCACCACCCTGGATGAATATCGCCAGTTCATCGAGAAGGATGCCGCGCTGGAGCGCCGCTTCCAGAAGGTGCTGGTGGAAGAGCCGAGCGTGGAGGATACCATCGCCATCCTGCGCGGCCTGAAGGAGCGTTACGAGCTGCACCACCACGTGCAGATCACCGACCCGGCCATCGTGGCAGCGGCCCAGCTGTCGCACCGCTACATCGCGGATCGTCAGCTGCCAGACAAGGCCATCGACCTCATCGACGAGGCGGCGGCCAGCATCCGGCTGCAGATCGACTCCAAGCCCGAGTCCCTCGACCGGCTCGAGCGGCGCATCATCCAGCTGAAGCTGGAGCAGCAGGCGCTGATGAAGGAGGATGACGACGCCAGCCGCAAACGGCTCGAGCTGATCAACCAGGAGATCGGTGAAAAAGATCGGGAATACAATGAGCTGGAAGAGGTGTGGAAGGCCGAGAAGGCCGCCCTCGCCGGCACCCAGCACATCAAGGCGGCGCTGGAGCAGGCCCGTCAGGATCTCGACGTGGCGCGCCGCGCAGGTGACCTGGGCCGCATGTCCGAGCTGCAGTACGGCCGCATTCCGGAACTGGAGAAACAGCTGGATCTCGCCACCCAGGCCGAGATGCAGGAGACCAGCCTGCTGCGCAACCGGGTCACCGACGTGGAGATCGCAGACGTGCTGGCACGCTGGACTGGGATTCCGGTGGCCCGCATGCTGGAAGGGGAGCGCGAGAAGCTGCTGCGGATGGAAGATCAGCTGCACAGTCGGGTGATCGGCCAGGAGGAGGCGGTCGAGGCGGTCTCCAACGCCATTCGCCGCTCCCGCGCAGGGCTGTCCGACCCGAACCGCCCCATCGGCTCCTTCCTGTTCCTCGGGCCCACCGGGGTGGGCAAGACCGAGCTGTGCAAGGCGCTGGCGGAGTTCCTGTTCGATACCCAGGATGCCATGGTGCGGATCGACATGTCCGAGTTCATGGAGAAACACAGCGTGGCCCGTCTGGTGGGGGCGCCTCCCGGCTACGTGGGTTACGAGGAGGGCGGTTATCTGACCGAGGCGGTGCGTCGTCGCCCCTACTCGGTGATCCTGCTGGACGAGGTGGAGAAGGCCCACCCCGATGTGTTCAACATCCTGCTGCAGGTACTGGATGACGGCCGCCTGACCGATGGTCAGGGTCGCACCGTGGACTTCCGCAACACCGTGGTCATCATGACCTCCAACCTGGGGTCGGATCTCATTCAGGAGCACCACTCCGAGAAAGATTACGACGAGATGAAGGCCATGTTGATGGAGGTGCTGGCACGCAGTTTCCGGCCGGAGTTCATCAACCGGATCGACGAGACGGTGGTGTTCCACCCGCTTGGCGAGGAGCACATCAAGTCCATCGCCCGCATCCAGCTCAAGAGCCTGATGAGCCGGCTGGAGGCCCAGGGCTACGAGGTGGAGGTGAGCGAAGCGCTGCTGAACAAGCTGGTGCATGCCGGGTTCGACCCCGTCTACGGGGCGCGTCCTCTCAAGCGGGCGATCCAGCACAAGGTGGAGAACCCGCTGGCGCAGGCGCTGCTTTCCGGCCGCATCGTTCCGGGCAAGAAACTGCTGCTGGGGGCCGACAGCAACGGCCTCACCATGACCCAATAACTGGATCGCAGATAAAAACGCAGGCCCCGAGCCTGCGTTTTTTTTGAGGGGTAATTGCATGCTCACCTTTTCCGTACTGGTGGATGACGATGTCCATCTGCCTGGCTGTCTGCCCGAGAAGGGGCTGTCGCTGCTGCTGGAGTGCGACGGCCTCAGGGTGCTGTTCGACAGCGGCCGTGGCCGGGCGCTGCGCCACAACGCCGCCGTGATGGGGATCGATCTCGCCTCGCTCACCCATGTGGTGCTCTCTCACGGTCACTACGACCATGTGGGCGGGGTAGGCTCGCTGCCCGTCTATCCGACTCCCATTCCTCTCATCGCCTGTCCGGACGTGTTCTGTGAGCGGGGCTACTTCCTGCCGCTTCCCTTCTGGCGGCGCAACCTCTATCGCCTGTCGGGAGTGCTGGAACGGGAGTCGCTGGCGGCCAGAGGCTTGCTCCCCCACTGCTCGGCCGAGCCGGTGTGGCTCTCGGAGCGTCTGGTGTTCCTCGGCAGCATAGCGCGGCGCGAGCGGGCCGCCCCCTCGCTGCTTGGCTACATCATGCGGGACGGACGAGTGGAAAAAGACCTCATCAACGACGATTCCGCGCTGGTCTACAAGAGCGAACAGGGGCTGATCGTCTTTATCGGCTGTGGTCACGCCGGGACCGAGAACATCATCGAGCGGGCCAGGGAGGTGTGTGGCGATGAGCGGATCCACGCCGTCATCGGCGGTCTGCACCTGAAGTTTTCCGGTTCGCAGCGGGCGGCGGCGCTTGGCGCCTATCTGCAGGAGGAGGGGGTGGAGAAGCTGTTTGCCTGCCACTGCACCGGCAGCAGGAAAGCGGATCTGCCGCGCCAGTGCCAGATCGGAGCCGGTTTCGAATACCGGTTTTCGGCGTAAAAAAAACGGCAATCCGAAGATTGCCGGGAGGAATGTAGTGAAGCGACCTGACGTGGGTTGAGCGGGTCGCAGGGGCAAGCCCCCGATGGCGAAGCAAGGCCGCTGCCGGTCTTGCCTCTTACAGCCTGCCGGGGTTGCGCTCGCTCAACCCCGACGGCCACTTGCCTGTCGCCATGCCGGCGGCGATCGCGCCGGCCTGGCCTTCATTCGTTACAGCATGCCTTGCACGGCGGCTTTCATCTCGGCCGGCCAGACACCGACCTGAACCTGACCGATGTGCTCTTTTTGCAGCAGCAGCATGGCCAGACGGGATTGACCGATGCCGCCGCCGATGGTTTGCGGCATCCGTGCGGCCAGCAGATCCTGGTGCCAGTCGTACTGCAGGCGATCCTCGTCACCTGTGATGGCGAGCTGGCGGCGCAGCGCCTCGGCGTCGACGCGGATCCCCATGGAGGAGATCTCGAAGCTGTCCTGCAGCACCGGGTTCCACACCAGGATGTCACCGTTCAGACCTGCCAGACCCAGCTCGCTGTGGCTGCTCCAGTCGTCGTAGTCCGGGGCACGCACGTCGTGGCGCTCGCCGTGGGAGAGGGCACCGCCGATACCGATCAGGAACACGGCACCCAGCTCCTTGGCGATGGCCCGCTCGCGCCCCTTGGCGTCGAGATCCGGGTAGCGGGTCAGCAGCTCTTCGCTGTGCACGAACTGGATTTCGGCCGGCAGGAAGGGGGTCAGCTCATGTTCGGCACAAACCGCGCGCTCGGTGGCCTTGATGGCGGCCCAGATGCCACGCACCGTCTCCTGCAGGTAGGCCAGATCGCGGCGCTCGCTCGGCATCACCTTCTCCCAGTCCCACTGATCCACGTAGACGGAGTGGATGGGGGTGAGGCGATCCTCGTCCGGACGCAGTGCCTTCATGTGGGTGTAGATGCCTTCGCCCGGACCGAAGCCAAAGCGGCCCAGGGTCTGGCGCTTCCATTTGGCCAGTGAGTGCACCACTTCGTAGCTGTGCTGCGGCAGAGTCTTCACCTTGACCTGCACCGCATTCTCGTGGCCAGAGAGGTTGTCTTGAGTGCCATCACCGACCCGGCTCAGGATGGGGGCTTGTACCTCCATCAGACCCAGTTGCTGGGCGAGTTGGCGGGAGAACATCTCTTTGACGAAGCTGATCTGTTGCTGGCTGCGAATGTAGTGCTGTTTCATGCTGAATACCTGTCTTGAACCCGTTGGATGTGAGGATTCTTCAACAGATCGCCAACTAAATTCAATATTCGATAATATAAATAGGCTTTGTGTATTTTTTTCTTCAAAATATACGGGTTATTAATGATGAATCATCAAAGGGAGTGCAAAAAAGTGCCGGAAAATTATCGGATCGATAATCTCGATCAGGCCATCCTCACCGCCCTGATGGAGAATGCACGGCTGCCTTACGCCGAGCTGGCAAAACAACTGCTGGTCAGCCCGGGTACCATCCATGTGCGGGTGGAGAAGATGAAGCAGGCGGGCATCATCGAGGGAACGCGGGTGCAGGTGAACCCCAAGAAACTGGGCTACGACGTCTGCTGCTTCATCGGCATCAACCTGAAGAGCGCCAAGGATTACCCCTCCGCGCTGGCCAAGCTGCAGGCGCTGGACGAGGTGGTGGAGGCTTACTACACCACGGGCCACTACAGCATCTTCATGAAGGTGATGACCCGCTCCATCGACGAGTTGCAGACCGTGCTGATCCACAAGATCCAGACCATCGACGAGATACAGTCCACCGAGACGCTGATCTCGCTGCAGAACCCGATCCTGCGGGATGTAAAACCTTGAGCCGGGTTGCATGAGAGGGATGTAGAGATCCACTCCCGTACGAGACGCTTGTCTCGCTGCAAAACTCGAGCTTGCGGGATATGAAGCCCTGACCGGCCGATCAGGGTTCGATATAGGGGATGCCGTACTTGTCGTAGAGGGCCTTGAGCCGGCCGTCGCGTTTCATGCGCAGCAGCTCGGCGTCATAGGCCGCCATCTGGGCCGGGGTATTCTGGTCGGCGCGGGTGCGGGCCCAGGTGTTGAAGTAGGGGCTGCTCTTGAGCGGTTTGGGCAGGTAGTCGAGCTTGCCCTCCAGTCCCTCCTCCCTGATCTGGGCGAAGGCGGTGACCAGCGGCATGGGGACCGTATCGATTCGTCCGGCCAGCAGCTTGCGCAGCTGCAGCTGGTTCATGGTGATCTCCTGGAAGTGATAGGAGGGATCGGTGAGGGCGGCGGCCAGCTCGGGGGTGTAGGAGAAATCCTTGGTCACTCCGATGCGCCAGGGTTTGAGGTCGGCCAGCGTCTCGTAGCGGATCTTCAGCAGGTCGGCCTTGCGCACGAAAAAGTGCCAGCTGTGGCGGATATGGGCCTGCTGGGGGTAGATGAGGTAGCGTTCCCGCTCCGCCTTGTAGGAGTGCGTCATCACCACATCGCAAACACCGGTCTCTGCGTTGCGGGTGAGACGGGCACCGGAATCGGCCAGCTCGATCTTGATGGGGATCTTGAGTCTGCCAAAGATGGTGGTGACGATGTCGACATCGAGCCCTCTGGGCTGCTGAGCGGCATCGAGGTATTTGAGCGGGGGTTCCATCGTGCCACAGACGATCAGCTCCCTGGCAAAGGGGCTGAGCGGGAACAGTAGCCAAAGCAGGTGGATTACACGCAAACTACCTCTCCTGAACCCATTTGAAGATTATTTGGCACCTGATACCAGTATATTGGGTTGCCCCTGATTAGTAGAGGCGACTGTATATGGCAAACCCTGAAATTGAAAGCGAGCTGGACGGCATCGACAGGCTGTCGGTCTGTCTCTATCGCCTGGGCTTGAGTCTGGCAGCCTTGCTGCTGCTGTGTCGAGGGGCAAGCTTGCTGATCGGGCAGGATTTCTTGACGCCGGCACAGTGGCTGACGGCGCTGGCCGTGGCCAGCGGGGTATGCGGCCTGTGCCTGCATGTATATGACAAGCGCATTCGCTTCTTGCTGCAGGGGCTGGGCTGGGGCGCCCTGTTGCTCAGTGCGAGCGGGGCGCCGGATGTGCTGGTGCTGGGAGCGGCGTTGGCCACGCTGGCGGGGTTGGCCTTCAAGGAGCAGTTCTGCTTCGCCATTCCGGGGATCAGGGCGGTGCCCCTGCTGCTACCCCTGTTGTGGCTGCTGGAGCTGGCCGGCATCGGCTGGGCCGCCGCCCTGGTGGCGCTGGTGTGCGGCGCGCTGCTCACTCTGCTCGCGCTGGCCAAGTGGCGCATGCCCCTGCACTTCGACATCGGCGACAAGGGGCGTTACCAGATTTAGGTGGGCAGGCAGGCCTTCATCTGTGCGTTGAGGGCCTGCATCACCTGCCGGCGGCTGATGATGCCTATTACCCGATTGCCCTCCAGCACCGGATAGACCTTGGGTTTGGCCCCGGTCATCTGGCGGGCCAGCTCCAGTATGCTGTCGTCCGGGCTGACCGAGAGCGGGGCCCGGTTCATCAGATCCTCGACCCGGGTGCGGGTATCGCAGTGATAGCTGCCGGTGAGCAGACTGGGGATGCAATCCTGCTCTGAGAGAAAGCCGATCAGCCGCTGCTGCGGGTCCAGCACCGGCAGGCCGCTCAGGCCGGCGTCATGCAGCCGGTCCAGTGCCTCGGCCAGGCCGAGTTGCGGGGTGAGGGAGTGGGTCAGGCGGCTCATGTGGTCGCGAATATTTAACATGGAAGTGGCTCCGTAAGGTGATGATGGGGCCACTATGCCCGCCGTATGGCGGCAACGGCCAATGGCTTGTGCCGTGGGGATCGATAGGCATTCCTGCGGATAAGAGAGGAGGGATTATGCGTGCATTGGTGACAGGATGTGGCCGTCGGCTCGGCTTCTATCTGTGCGAACAGCTGGTGGCGGCAGGCTGGCAGGTAACCGGCAGCTATCGCAGCGAGCGACCGGAGCTGGCGCGGTTGCGGGCGCTGGGGGTGACGCTGGTGCAGGCCGACTTCAACCGGGAGCAAGAGGTGGGCCGGCTCATCGAGGTGCTGGTCTCCCAGCCGGATCTGGCGCTGGTGATCCACAACGCCTCGGCCTTTGAGCCGCAGGCGAGCGAGCCGGCGGCGCAGCTGGCCCAGTTTGATCAATTCTATCGGGTGCACATGGCGGCCCCCTTCCAGCTCAACCGGGGGCTGGCCCCTCAGCTGGCGCGCCATCCCAACGCCAGCATCATCCACATCACCGACATCTATATCCACGCCCCGGCGCCCCAGTTCGCCAGCTATGTGGCCACCAAGGCGGGGGCCCATTCGCTCGCCATGAGCTTTGCCCGCGAGCTGGCGCCGGCCATCCGGGTCAACACCATAGAGCCTGGCCCCATTCTGTTTCTCGACGAGCATGGGGACGAGTGGCGTGAACAGGTGCTGGCGAAGACGCCGCTGGCGCGGGAAGGAGGGCTGGCGCCCATCTGGCAGGCGGTGCAGTTGTTGATGCAGAACGACTACATGACCGGGACCAGCATCCGGGTGGATGGTGGCCGCGGTCTGGCCGTCATCTAGCCATCAACAGGGGATGGCCATGTCGCGCTGCAGGGCGACGGGGGCCAGGCCGACCTGCCCCTCCTCGATCACCTTGCCCGCCATCAGCCGGGTGTGCAGCGGCAGGGTCACCTTGGGGTCGTGCACCTCTCCTTTGCCGTAGAGTTCTGCCAACAGCTCGTCGAGATAGGCGTCAACCCGGGCGGCGGAGAAGTCGTCGTCCTCGCTGCTGGCCAGGATGTCGATGTCCAGCGGGCGGTCCCGCACCTTGCAGTGCGGATCGCTGCGATCCCGGCCGTGTGCCAGCTCCATGGCGACGAAGTGTGCCTTGAGTCTGGGCTGGGCCAGCTCGCTCTCGGCGACGAACAGGCAGTTGAGAAAATCATGGCTTGAATGCATGCCGACCGGCTTGGTCTGGATCACCGAACTGAGCCGCAGGCGGCCAAAGTGGGCAAGCAGCTCGGCAACCGCCTGGCCGACATGCTGGTGGGGGTCAAGATTCGACCCTATGCTACACAGATAGAACATGTCATCAGTCCTTTGATAGGGCTCATCTGAAATTCTTACACAGCTCACGGTTATCGGCTTAACTATGCATTAACATCTGTTTGTCTGTTGTGATCAGGCTCTATCATCTTGGCAAGAAAGGAGATTTGCATGAGTGTGGAACTGAAATGGGCACTGCTGACCGCCTCGGGTGCGTTGGCCATGATCCTGATTATCTGTGTGGTATCCGTGGGTCTGGCATGACCCCGGAAGAGAGCATGAACCGGCCTTCTGGCCGGTTTTGCTTTTTGGGGGAGTGCGGATATGCTGACCCACCCCAGATGAAGTGAGACCGCACAAGATGACCAAGGTACGCCCACGCTCCCTGCTGCAAGTGGTATTGATGGGGTTCGTCCTGGTGTTGATGCCGCTGGGCGGCATGATCTGGCATGACAGCCAGGCCCTCGACCACCTCAGCCAGTTGACCAGCGACGAGCTGGAGCGGGCGGTGCGCGATACCCGCCGGGCCACTCTGCTGACCACCCAGGCCATCGATCTTGAGCGGACCCTGCGCCGTTATGCGGTGCTCGGGGATGAGCGCATCCTGACCAGCTACCAGCAGCAGCTGGCGAGCTACCGCGACCAGCTGGCCGCCCACCAGAGTTCCATTCCTGACGCCGAGGCCTATGGCGGCATCGAGCAGGCCCTCGTCTGGCTCGACAGCCTGCAGGATCTCGCCCGTGCCAAGGCCGAATCAAACAGCCCCAAGTTTGACGAGTTCAACGAGGCCAACCAGCAGCTCGAGATCATCACTCGCAGTCAGGTAGACGATCACGTCAGCAAGGTGCGGGCCACCATCGCCGCCCTGATGACCGAGATCTGGTGGGTCAGCGGTTTCGTGGCAGTGCTCAGCCTGCTGCTGGTCTTGCTGTTTACCTACCTGATCATCCACCCCGTGCGTCAGATTGAGTCGCGGATCTTGAGTCTGGGGGCCGGTGTGGAGCCGGACAAGCGACCGGTGGACGGGCCGGCCGAACTGGTGCTGCTGGGGGAGCGGATCGGCTGGCTGCACGACAAACTGAAGGAGCTGGAACAGCAGAAATACCAGTTCCTGCGCCACGTTTCCCACGAGCTGAAGACCCCGCTGGCGGTGCTGCGGGAGGGGGCGGATCTGCTCTCCGAGCAGCTTGTAGGGCCGCTCACCCAGGATCAGCAGGAGATCTGCCAGATGCTGGAGGAGAACAGCCGGCGCCTGCAGACCCTTATTGAGCGGCTGCTCGATTTCAACCGGCTCAGCCAGCAGGAGGTGTTCACTTTGACGCCGGTGGCGCTGGCGCCCCTGCTGTCAGAATTATCTGCAGAATACCGACTGGCGCTGGAATCCAAACAAATCAGTGTACACTTGCCGACCGATCCGATCACGCTGAAAGCGGAGCCATATCGCTTGCGGCTGATCCTCGATAATCTGTTCTCCAATGCGGTCAGCTACGGTGCCAAGGGGGGACAGATCTGGATCCGTGCCGGGCAGGATGGCAACGGCAGCTGGCTGGAGGTGGCCAACGAGGGGCCCGCCATTCCCGTGGCCGAACGGGAGCGGATCTTCGAACCCTTCGAGCAGGGCAGTATTGTGCGCCAGGGCTTGCTGAAAGGCTCCGGAATGGGGCTCTCCATCGCCCGGGAATCGGCGATGAGCCTTGGCGGCGAGTTGGTATTGGTTGAAGATGAACAGGCGGATGTCTGTTTCCGGTTGACGTTGAAGTGAAGCCCAAGATGAAACAATGTGTTGTTCCGGTATTGATGATGAGCCTGCTCACAGGCTGTTCCCTGCTGCCAGCGCGTGACCCGGCGGCGTCGCCGGATCTTGCCCTCGCCAAGCGGATGGAGTTTGCCAACAAGGAGATGCAGGTGCGCCTGCAATACTCGGACTGGCTACTGGCCAGCCATGCCCAGCAACGGGCCCAGGAGCGCCAGCGCCTCAAGGGGGCTACCGACCTCGAGAGCCGGGTCAGCCTGGCCATGGTCAACACCCACCCGTCCGAGTCGGTGGCCAGTCGGCGAGCCGGTCTGGACAAGCTCAAGAGCCTGCTGCCCGAGCTCGGCCTGGATGCCCAGGCCTTCCTGCGCAGCTGGATTGCCCTCGGCGAGGAGCTGCTGGCCCGTGACAGCCGGCGCGACGATCAGAGTCAGGAGGTGCAGCGTCTGCGCCGCCAGATCGAGCAGCTCTCCGCCATCGATGAACAGCTCAATCAGCGCAAGCTGAACGGCAACGGCGAGGCGCTGAAATGAGTCGCATCCTGCTGGTTGATGATGATGCCAGCCTGCTCAAGCTGATGAGCATGCGTCTGCGCAGCCAGGGTTATGAGGTGGATACCGCCGACAGCGCCGAAGGGGCGCTGGACCGGCTGCGTCAGCAACGGGCCGATCTGGTGCTGAGCGACTTGCGCATGGCCGGCATGGACGGGCTGGCGCTGTTCGAGCGGATCCAGTCCCAGTGGCTGGGGCTGCCGGTCATCATCATGACCGCCCACGGCACCATCCCGGACGCCATTCAGGCGACCCGCTCCGGGGTATTCAGTTTTCTGACCAAGCCCATCGACAAGGACGAGCTGTTCGCCACCATAGAGCATGCGCTGAGCCTGACGCGCCCAAAGCAGCGCCAGGAGTGGCAGTCGCTGATCCTGACCCGCAATCCGCAGATGGAGCAGTTGCTGATCCAGGCCAGCAGCATCGCCACCATGGAGGTGCCGGTGCTGATCATGGGCCCTTCCGGTTCCGGCAAGGGGGTGATGACCCAGGCCCTGCACCAGGCCAGCAGCCGGCGTGATCAGCCGCTGTATGTGATCAACTGTGCCGCGCTGCCCTGGGCGGCGCTGGATCTGCAGCTGTTCGGCGAGGATGGCCAGTCCGGCCTGTTTGAGCAGGCCAAGGGGGCGACCCTGTTTCTTGACGAGATAGGGGATCTGTCGGAGTCGCTGCAGGCCAAGCTGCTGCAGGTATTGCAGGAGTACGGCCAGGGCACGCCTGAGGTGCGGGTCATCAGCTCCAGCCATCAGGATTTGGTGGCGGCGATGGAGGAGGGGCGCTTTCGGGAAGATCTCTTCTATCGGCTCAACGTGGCCAACATCACAATGCCACCCCTCAGTGCCCGCAGCGAGGATATCCCCTTGCTGGCCAGGCAGGCGCTGGACGAGTATCGCAGCCGCCATGGCGAGTGCGCCGCCCTCGGCTTCTCGCCGGAGGCGCTGGCGTTGCTGGCGGCGGCGGCCTGGCCCGGCAACGTGCGCCAGCTTTACAGCGTGGTGGAGCAGCTGGCCAGCCTCTGCTGCAGCCCGGTGATCGGCGCCGCCATGGTGGAGTCTGCCCTGAGTGGCGGCAGTGGTGGCATCCCCTCGTTCAACGAGGCTCGGGCCGAGTTTGAGAAGGAGTATCTGATCCGGCTGCTGCGCACCACCGAGGGCAATGTCACCCTGGCGGCCAGCATGGCGGGCAGAAACCGCACCGACTTCTACAAGCTGTTGAACCGGCACGGCATCGAAGCAGCGAACTTCAAGTCGAAGGGATAAATGACAGAGGGGCGGCCCGTCGATGACGGG